>JAGQXQ010000131.1:0-11569 GCA_020436535.1 Phaeodactylibacter sp. | reverse complement strand
GATATTTATTTTACAGAGTACTAAACCAAAAAAATTATGCCAATTGAGCATTTCAAAAAAACAACCACCGTTTTCCTGTCAGGGATACTAGCCATGATGGCATTGATCCAATGCAGCAGCCCCGAGCAGGAAAAAACCAAGCCCCGAATATTGATCAGCACCGATATCGGAGGAACGGATCCTGACGATTTCCAGTCCATGATCCATTTATTAATGTATGCCGATCTTTTCCAGATAGAAGGACTGGTCGCATCGCCTTACGGAAAAGGCCGGAAAAAGGACCTGCTGGATATGATTGATCTCTATGAAAAAGACCTCAGCCAATTGAAAAAACATTCATCTGGATTCCCAGCCCCCCAATCACTAAGGGATATTTGTAAACAAGGAGCCATTCCTGGTGCGCCATTCAAAGGGTATGATACTGCTTCTGAAGGTTCGGACTGGATTATTAAATGTGCCAAAAAGCCAAGCGATCAACCTTTATGGGTATTGGTTTGGGGTGGACTGGAAGATTTAGCTCAAGCCCTACATGATGCACCTGAGATCAAAGACAAGATTAAGGCCTATTGGATCGGGGGCCCCAACAAGAAGTGGAGTGTCAACGCATACGCCTACATCGCCGAAAACCATCCCGGCCTGTGGATGATTGAAGCGAATGCAACTTACAGAGGTTGGTTCATGGATGCGGAATCTCCAGAAAACATCAACAACGAAGCCTATTACGATAATTATATTCAGGGACGTGGGGCCATGGGCAAGGCCTTTAAAAATTATTATGAGGGGATCCTGAAAATGGGCGATACGCCTTCCCTCGCCTACGTAATGAACGGAGATCCTGATGATCCGTTGAGCGAAAGCTGGGGCGGAAATTTCACTCCGATCAACCGTAGTTCCAGAGCCCTTTTTGACCGCAATACCACAACCGCCGATACGGTAGCCGCTTATGCCATACTGGAGTGGCGGTTTAAAGGGCCTGAATTGGATATTCCACAAGATTCGGCTTGCTTTACTATGGAAATATCGAATCAAATATGGCCAGGTTATTACCTCGGAAATGGCAACTATGGTATTCGTTATTCGTCCAAAAAACCGGAAACATGTACCTATACTACGTCCAGTACTATTCCTGAATTGGATGGACATACCGGGCAATTCGTGAGCATCACGCCCTGGCCGGGCCAACCTGCCCCCGACGACTACCAACTCGGCGCCAATTGGTATAGCGACCGCCCGGAGCCTGAGTTTTTCTTTGGCGAGCAACAAGGAGCAAGAACCGTATCGAAGTATCGCGAGCAGTTTCTGTTAGGCTGGGCGAAAAGATGGGCATGGCTGAAATAGCTGGTTTTGGGCGGTCCGGCGTCGAAGGCAGGATTCGGGGTTCAGGATTCGCATTTAAACCATACCTCTATGGAAGATTTCCGTAAAATCCTGCTACACAATTGTGAAAAATTGAGCAGGCTTATAAAAAAACAAAGTGGACCTTGAGCAGGTCAATAAACCTCTATCCCAATAGGACGCTGTTTTGCCAACAAATGCCAATACCGGCTCCTATATTCAATGCGGGTAGTATAAATCCTATTCTCTAACTTAAATTTAACCTTATGAAACTTTTTAACTCGCTAGTGAAGGCATCCAAAACGAAACGGTTATGGCTCTCCGTTTTGGCCTTTGCCTTATTTGGGGTATACTCCCACGCCCAGAGTACTGTTTCCGGTACGGTAACCGATAGCGAAGGGATGCCCCTGATCGGGGTATCCATTACCGTCGTAGGTACAACAACGGGAACGATTACAGACTTGGATGGGGCTTATTCGCTAAAAGTCCCGGCAGGAGCAACTACGCTTGCTTTTAGCTATACTGGCTACAAACGAGAGGTGGTTGAGATTGGCAACAGAACTGTGATTGACCTGGTTATGGCCACGGATGTTAGCCTCCTAGACGAGGTAGTAGTGGTCGGGTATGGCACCCAACGGAAAAGCGATCTTACCGGATCAGTATCGTCCTTATCAGCTGAAGACCTTAACTCCCAGCCTATCACCTCCCTTGAACAGGGATTGCAGGGGAGAGTCGCAGGTATGCTTGTTACCAACAATTCATCTGCGCCGGGAGGTGGAATTAGCATAAAAATCAGGGGCGCAACCTCGATTTTAAATGGTAGTGAACCATTGTATGTAATTGATGGATTTCCGGTAACAGGACAGTCCCAATTTTCTACATCTGCAGGAAGGGGATTCGATAGCAGTACCGGAACGGATTACACCGTAAACCAAAACCCGCTTGCATCCTTGAACCCAGCGGATATTCAATCCATAGAGGTGCTGAAAGATGCCTCTGCTGCGGCTATTTATGGGGTAAGAGGCGCCAATGGCGTCGTACTTATTACAACAAAAAGAGGCGCGAAGGGCGCTCCAAAAGTCTCCTACCATGGGTATGCAGGCAATCAGTCAGTTGCTAATAGATTGGAAATGATGAATGCTCAGGAGTATCAGGAGGTCTATAATATAGCTGCTGCTGCTGGTGGTGATCCTGTTGTTTTCACAAGCCCTCCTCCTTATGATACCGATTGGCAGGATCAGATATTCAGAAACGCCCTGATACAAAATCATCAATTAGGCGTAAACGGGGGTTCAGATGCGGTTCAATACAACATATCCACAAGTTATTTTGGACAGGATGGCGTTATTAAAGGATCTGATTTTAATAGATACTCATTAAGGCTAAACCTCGATTTTAATCTTAGTGAAAAGGTTAAATTTGGAAACTCTTTGAATGTATCCCGGTCGATAAACAATGCTGCCGAGACAGAAGGCGAAACGACAAATGGCATCACTTCCATTGCGATCAGGCATTCTCCCATTTTGCCGGTTTATCTGCCTGATGGCAGCTATGCCACCCATGACGATCTCCCCTCTACCGTTCCGGATGCACAAGGTTCTCTAAACCCCGTTGCTTTTATCAATGAATTTTCAGACGAAAATGTCATTACCAGGATTCTGGGGAATATTTATGGAGAATATCTTATCACACCCGATTTAAAGTTTAGGATAAGTTTAGGCGCCGACTCGGAAAATCGCGACAGACATGTATACAGAACCTCCAGATTTAATAAAACAAACCCACTTAATTCGGCCAATGTAAGCACAGTAGGCAGGCTTTCTTTGTTGAATGAGAATACACTTAATTACAACAAATCTTTTGGCGCCAATAAGCTTTCCGTATTAGCCGGGTTTACTTCGCAAAAAGAAACGGAAGAATTCAGGCTGACAACTGCCCGTGGTTTTGCAACCGATATAACGGGCCCGTATGATCTGGGAGGAGGATCCGTTGTTCCGGATGTCGATTCCAGGTATGCTGAATTTAGTATACTCTCTTTCCTCGGCAGGGTTAATTATAACTACGATGACCGGTACTTATTAACAGTTACCGGACGGAGAGATGGTTCTTCCAAATTTGCCGAGGGCGGCAAATGGGCTTTTTTCCCTTCCGTGGCAGGCGCCTGGAGAATTTCCAACGAGGAATTCATGTCTGGTGGATCGCTGTTTAATAACCTGAAACTGAGGGTTGGCTGGGGCCAGGTGGGAAATCAGGAACTTCCTGTATACCGGTCTCTGGCACTTTTGCAATCAACGCCCTATAATTTCGGAAGTGGCACTATCGTAAACGGGTTTTCACCACTTCGCGTACCCGTGCCCAACCTGACCTGGGAAATATCCACTCAGACTAATGTTGGCCTGGATGTATCGCTCCTTGAAAGCAGGTTTAATTTTACTGTTGATTACTACAACAAACAAACCGATGACCTGTTGCTCGAAGTTCAGCTCCCTGAAACCTCAGGTATCCTCGATCCATCTGTGCAGAACTTAGGCAGTATGAAAAATACCGGATGGGAGTTTTCATTTGATGGCGTGGTTGTAAACAAAGGCGATTTCAGATGGAATCTTGGGTTTAATATATCCGCCAACAAAAATGAAGTTACCTCTCTGGGAGACCCCAGCAAAGTTGGCTCAGGCGACCAGTCGTATGAATTGCCACGGGTTACATTTGCCGGCGAGTCAATAACTGGCCTCGTGACAGTTGGGCAATCATTAGGTGTCTTCTATGGGTACAAATCGGATGGATTGTACCGAAGCGAGGCAGAAGCAGACGCCGGACAGGCCCTGCAACCAGGTGTTGTGCCAGGCATGGTGAGGTATGTAGATGTAAATGGCGATGGGGTCCTTGATCCCAATGACCGCACTGTAATTGGAAATCCGTTTCCGGATTTCATCTACGGATTTAATTCCAGCCTTTCTTACAAGGCCTTCGAATTAAGAGTTTTCTTCCAGGGCCAACAAGGCGGAGACGTTTATAATACAATGAGGAGCTTCAATATGAGTGTAACGAGAGGCCAGAATCCACTGAGAGAACGCCTGGATTCCTGGACCCCGGAGAATCCAAATGCTGCTCAACCTGTCCTGAATTCGAATCCTCCTGCAGTAGGCGGTACGGGTGACATAGGCGGTTCAGATTGGTACCTCGAAGATGCAAGTTATCTCAGAATGAGAGAATTAACATTGAGCTATAGTTTGCCTAATAACTTATTCGGGGTACTAAATGGATCCGTTTATATAACTGGCCAGAATTTGTTGACTATAACGGATTACAAAGGCTACAACCCGGATACCAATGGACGTGCTAATGTAAGAGGATCTTTTGGCTGGGACATCAGCTCCTATCCATTGGCTAAAACCGTTTTATTGGGGCTTAAGCTTAATCTATAATCTAAAAAACGAATAATATGAAAAACTCAAAATATATCTTGCTGTTTTGCATAGTGGTTTTAGCCACTGCCTGCTCGGATTTCCTCGATGAAATCCCCAAGGACTCCATTTCTCCTGCGAACTTTTACAATAATGCAGATGATGCTATAGTTGCAGTGAATGGAGCTTATGCTGCCCTGAATGTCAACGATTACTATTCGAGGTATTGGATGACATCCAGCACACTTGCTGGCGACGGCTGTTTTACACGATTAGGCAGCACCTCAGACCGGGCTGCTATAATCCAATTAAATGATGCTGGCATGCTGGTTAACGCTCGTTACAACGTCGCAACATGGGGCGCAGTATGGCAAGCAATCAATCGCGCCAATGCTGTAATTGACAATGTGCCTGGTATTGATATGGATGCCACACTTAGAGATCGGGTAGTAGCTGAGGCTAAATTTTTACGGGCATTGACTTATTTCAATATGGTAAGAAGATGGGGAGGAGTACCGCTCATTTTGTCTGAAACAAGCACTTCAGATATTTCCGAGCTTCAGGTTACCAGGAATACAGCAGACGAGGTATATGCACAGATAATCACGGATTTGACGGATGCCACGGCAGATTTGCCCTACATTGCTGATTATGGATCCAGTGATGCTGGCCGGGCCTCCAAAGAAGCGGCACAGGGACTATTGGCTAAAGTTCAACTGTATCGGCAAGATTGGGCAAATGCGAAAACCAATGCAGAGGCTGTAATCAATTCTCCAAGCGGTTTGGATTTGATGCCTGACCCCGCGGATAACTGGTGGACAGGAAACGGTGACCGGGACAATAATATTGAAAGCGTTTTTGAAGTACAATACAATGGCGTTTCACCACAAGGCCATCAATTAGGAAATAATTACGAACCTAATAATAGTGGTTACGGGCCAGGCCAATGGGGAACCATTATTGGTAGCTTGTGGTGGTTTAACCAATTCAGTGATGATGATAAAAGAAAACCAGCTACATGGTTAACCGAATATCCTGCCCCAAGTGGTGATTCAATCATCCAATGGCATGAAAACCGTTATCCCGTTCCACATATTAATAAATACAGGGATCCTTTTAACAAAGTTTCGGATGGCATGGCCTACAACATAAAGGTGTTGAGGTTTGCTGATGTTTTATTGGTTGCGGCGGAAGCCAGCAATGAAAGTGGAAAACAGGACGATGCCTATAAATATGTGAACAGGGTCCGTACCAGGGCTGGTTTACCTGATTTGGCTGGTTTGTCGCAAGATGAACTCAGGGAAGCCATTTACCTGGAGTTTAGGAAAGAACTTTGTTTTGAAGGGCAGGATTATGAAGAGTTAGTTCGTCAAGGCAAACTAATAGCAAATAAAATTGCTTACCAAACTTATACTATTCCGACCATGTACAATGATGATGGAAGTGTATTCACTCCAAGCCAGGCATTATTGGATGATATAGCCCTACGTCAACCGGGGCCACACTATAATTATGAGTTAGACGCACATAATACCATATTTCCGATACCACAGACTGCTAGAGATAAAAACCCGAACCTGACGCAGAATCCGGGCTACTAAGACGTTTCATACAATTATTTTAGTGAGCGCTAATGGAGGTAGGCATTGGAAAATGCCTACCTTTTTTATCTGTTCTGCAAATGCATAATGGAAGGGCTTGTTTTTAACCACTTTTCAAACTGGCCATTATTGTCGTTCCTTAATTCCATGCCCGTGAAGGAAAGCAAGGTAATATCCATCTTACCATCACCATTCCTATCGTTCAGGTTCATTTTTATCCATCTACCTTTTTCTGTACCGGGAAGGGAATAGGCTTTAAAATTAATTTCGCTTTTTGATTTTGAAATATTTTCCAAATAAACAAATCCATTTTCGGGATTATTGTTTTTTGGAAAAAATGATATGGCGGCCATATCCAAATCGCCATCGCCATCAAAGTCATTTAATTGGGCATCATAAGCACCGGGCATTGAATAAAAGTATTTTTCGGAAAATCCATTGTTCCCATTATTTATAAAAATACGAATTCCGTGATAAGGTTTGTCAACAATGGAATAATCCGCATTGTCGCCATTGATGTATAAAATGTCGGAGTGGCCATCATTATTAATATCGTTTAAATGAAAATTGACCGATCCATACAACGGCGAAAAACGCAAAACCCGTTGCCTGGTAAATTGGCCATTTCCCAAATTAAAATAAATATCCACTCCCTCATCGCCCTGCGCCATCAATGCCATAATGTCGGGCAAACCATCTTTATTAAAATCATGTACAGCAGTTTTCGATGCCCCCGGCTGTGGCAGCAAAACATGGCGCTCGTACTGGCGGTTGCCCTTGTTTTCATACCAATTTAATCCGCCTGTATGGTTGCCATATTCGCAAACCAAAATGTCCTCCCGTTCATCCTGGTTTAAATCGGAAAAAAGGGTGAATACCGGCCTTTGCAGGTCTTTCAATTCGTTGAAAAAACCGGAATACTCCTCACTCCCCATCTGCTTGAATATTTTAAAAATACTGCCCGAGGGCGCATCGTTCGGCATAAATTGCCCCATTGAAGTGGCCACTAAAGTATCTCCTGAAAAATGAATATTGGAAACGGGCTTCGGTACGGCGAGGCTTTGGATCAACTTGAAATCATTGTCCAGAATTTCAATGGAACAATAATCTGCTTTGGCGTCAGAATAAATAACCCTGTTTTTTTTTGGGAACGATTGGAGCATCGTTCCCATCGGCGGGTCGAAGCGTTCTTTAATTTCAATTAATTTAAATAAAGCAGTAGCAGGTAGTTTTCCCGCATCATTTAAAATTAATTTTTCCGGCGCATTTTCGACATAATATTTTTTAATTTTTTCAAAATCTTCCAACGCCAAAGTCTGCTGTTTTGGATAAATATTGGCACTTTCCACCAATTGCCCACCGATGCCTTTTTCAATCAAAGTTGCCCGTTCCGCATTTTGATAAATGCCAAAGCGGTAGGCCATTTGAGGGAGAACGCCTTTTTCCCAGGAGGCTTTGTTCAGTTCAGAGGGATCTGGGAATTTATGACAACTGGCACAAAGGGTTTTTGCCAGCTCTTCACCTGGTAAATCAGATGGCTTTAAACTTGACCGGGAAGCAGGATGGTCGTTTTTGCAGTTTGCGAAAAAAAATATTAGTGCAAAAAACAGGGCCGTAATCTGGGTAATATTTATTTTCATATGGTAATTTACAAAGTTTGCATCCAAATTTTTAACCAAACCATCCAAAAATCCGGTTTCGTTTTCCTGGATAGCCAGCAAAGTGCACACAGCCTAATTGTTATGAAAGTTATTGATATGGGTAACGGAAAATTTATCTTAACTGTTCTCGCTCTTTTATCGTTCCAAAAGCCCGGCCTCACTCAAACCGGACCCGTTCCATTTCAGGTAAAGGAAGGGTTGTTTGACCATTCGAAACCAGAGAACTTAGGGCTATTTCCTGCACCTGGCGCCGAAACCTTCACGATCTTTCGCCCACAGGAAAAAGACAACAAATACAATCACGGAGCAGTGTTAATGCCTTTCAAAGGCCGCTTATATGCCCAGTGGCAAAGCTCCTCGAAGGATGAAGATGCGCCCGATACGCATGTGGTATACAGCAGCAGCCCAAATGGCAAAGACTGGACAGAACCGAAAACGCTAGTCCCGCAATGGGAAGGCGGCTATAAAACCGGCGGCGGATGGTGGACGGACGGGGAAACGCTGATTGCCTATATTAACACCTGGCCCAGCCGCCCCGGTGCACTTCGCGAAGGTTATACCGAATATATGGCCAGCACGGACGGGGGCAACTGGACAACTCCCCAACCGCTCCTCGACAACGAAGGGCGCCCCGTAAAAGGCATCATCGAACAGGGACTCCATGCCTTACCGGACGGCAGGATCATCGGCGCTGTGCACCTGCAACCGGGCCTGATCGCATCTCCTTATTACACAGATGATCCCAGCGGCATAAGCGGATGGACAAAAGGCAGCATGCCAAATCTCCCCCACAGTGGAACGGTTAGCCGCGAATTGGAACCGGCTTGGTTCTACCGGGCAGATGGAGCGGTCGTCATGGTATTTCGCGACCAGGAAAACAGCTTCCGGAAACTGGCATCCGTAAGCTTTGACCGGGGAAAAAACTGGACTACTCCGGTTCTGACTGAAATGCCCGACTCCCGTTCCAAACAAAGTGCCGGCAACCTCCCGGACGGTACGGCTTTCCAGGTGAACAACCCCTCCGGGAATAAAAACCGGTATCCGCTGGCCGTAGCCCTGAGCACTGACGGAAAGTTTTTTGACCGGGCATACCTGCTCCGAAGCGGTGGGGCCGGCCTGCAGGAGCGCCGCTATGAAGGCCGTTACAAAAGGGCAGGATACAGTTATCCAAAGAGCGTTGTCTGGAATGGATACCTGTATGTATCGTATGCGACGAACAAGGAGGATGTTGAGTTAACCAGGGCGCCGTTGGAGGGATTAAGTGAGTAGTTCGTCGAAGTCTGGAGACTTCGACGAGCGACTTCGACGAGCCTGTGCAGCTCCAGCTATGCAACTCCCCCTCCCTCGGAGGGGATTGGGGGGAAGCTTTAAGGCGCCACCACTCCCCTATTCCTCAGCCAATCCGCCAGCCTGTCCTTCCAGCCTGACAGCACGGGGTCGTCCGGAGCAAAGCCGACGCCATGGCGGCCTTTTTCGTAGATGTGCAACTCGGCGGGAATGCCGGCTTCCCGGAGCGCCAGGTAGAAACGGACACTGTTTTCCGGAGGTACGCTCGTATCCGCATCCGTATGGAACAGAAACGTAGGAGGCGTCAGCGGTTTCACCTGGGTTTCATTCGACAAGTAATTGACATCCTCTATCCGGGGCGTCGGCCCCAGCAGGTTCTGGCGTGAGCCGGCGTGCACGTATTGGGTATTCAGGGAAATAACCGGATAGGCCAGCACCATAAAATTGGGCAGGCTGCTGGCGCGCTCCACCGGGTCTTCCGCTTCCGGGCGCCCATCGTCGAAGTGGGTGCCCAGAGTGGAAGCCAGGTGGCCGCCGGCTGAAAAGCCCATGACGCCGATCTTGTCGGGATTGATACCCCACTGTTCGGCGCCAGAACGGATAATCCGAAGGCCCCGTTTAGCGTCATTGAGCATGGCCGGGTGTTGGTATTCGGTTCCTTCCGGATTGCCCAGGCGGTATTTCAGGACGAAAGCGTGAACGCCCAGCGAATTGTACCATTCGGCAATCTTAGTGCCTTCCTTTTCCATGGCCAGGTGGCCATACCCTCCCCCGGGGCAGATCATAACAGCGGCGCCGGTGGCCTTATCGGCGCCGGCCAAATAGATGAAGAGGGAAGGTTTGTCCTTGGGTTCCTGGCCCAGGGCGCCCGGCGTACCCTTGGGATACAAGGCGAGTTCTTCCTGGGCGAAGAGCGATGTGGAAAACAGAACAAATAAGACGATGGTGTTGAACAGGTTGCGGAATAAATACATGATTATTCTTTTCCTTTTGCAATAAAGATACGGAAGATTACTAACTGTTTAGGTTGGAAAATTGGCTGAAGGTTTTTTAAATTGCTGATGCGCCATCGGGCAGTATTTTTAAAATATTCATGCAAACGGGAAATAGTGAGTATTCCGGTTTTTTCAATGAAATAAAAAACCTGCAAAGGCCGGTATTTACGCTGTTTCCCGATTTAAACCAAGATGGGCGGGAAGACATTTTATATGTCAATGGCGATAATGCGGATTATTCCATTGTTGACAAGCCTTATCACGGAGTCCGTTTATTTTTAAATAATGGTAATAATGAATTTTCTGAAAAATATTTTCACCCAATGCCGGGCGCCTTCCGGGAAATACACCTGATCTGAGATGTCCTCCCAGTTCTTCAAATCCCGGGACTGCACTGCGCCCATCCTGTGCTCCCGGTATTTGAAAGAAGTAACAATTATCTTACATCCGCCACCCATTTTTCCTTAATTCTACTTCATCTTATACACCTCCGAGCCCGCCAGCAAAAAGGCCCCTAACCCATAGTCCTCAAAATCCGGGACCTTATCATAGCTCAGGGGCTGCCCGTCCTTAGGCTCCTTGCCGGTGCTTTGCAGGTAGCCCAGGAAGCCGTTGGGATGCAGGGCGTCCTCAACCATAGCATTCCAGGCTTTGATAATGATGGGGCGGTATTTCTTTTCTTTTAAATAACCATTATTGACGCCCCAGGCCATTCCGTAGGCGAACATCGCCGTTCCGCTGGTCTCCTTTCCTCCGAAATGGGTAGGGTCGTGGAGGCTGACGTTCCAGAAGCCATCCGCTCGCTGTACTTTGGCCAGCGCTTTGGCCATCCGCTTCAGGTCTTTGGCGTACTCCTTGCGATGAGGAGCATCCTTTGGTGTGATCTCCAGAGCCTTGGCCAGGGCGACCAGCACCCAGCCGTTGCCCCTTGACCAGTAACAATCCTCGCCGTTGGGTTCGGCATAGGGCGGGTCAAAATCGGCGTCTCGCCACCACAGGCCGTCTTTTTTATTGAACAGGCCATTATCGCCGTGTTCCTCTTTGGTGAATTTGTACATTTCATACATCCGTTCGAAATAGGCTTCGTCCTTGTAAATGACCCCCAGTTTGGCGAATACCGGCAGGCCCATCTGTATGGCGTCGATCCAACTCCAATCGTCGATTTTGGCGGTATTCATCATGCTGTCGATAGATGCTTTGATGTATTTGATCCGCTCCGGTTGGGGGTCGATGAGGTAGAGGTCGATGTAAGTCTGGCCGGCGCACTGGTTATCGGCATTTCTGGT
>JAGQXQ010000595.1:2815-8569 GCA_020436535.1 Phaeodactylibacter sp. | reverse complement strand
TATCACACTGCGATTCCCGGCTATGTCTACGGAGGCCTCATCGCCTCCCTCATCGATTGCCATGGGACGGGAACCGCTTCGGCGGCAGCCACTCGTGCGCAGGGTAAAAAAATGGAGGACGGCCCGCTTCGCTTTGTTACCGCCTCTCTGAAGGTAGACTACCTGCGCCCTACTCCATTGGGGCCCGAACTGGAACTGCGTGGAAAAGTTGTCGAACTCAAAGAACGAAAGGTTGTGGTGCACATTACCCTTTATGCAGAAGGAAAGGCCTGCGCCAGAGGAGAGGTCGTGGCAGTGGTCATGCCAGAGGGGATGATTAAGTAATTAAATGCCCTTTCGTCGATTCAGCCGGTAAGCCGGATAAACGTCGAATACTCCCTTTGATCCGGTTAATTAACAAAACTATGAAGGCTCCGATCTTCTTTCTTTTTTTCTTCCTATCCTTTGCCGGGCGCCTACCGGGGCAGGCGCCGCCGTCCCGCCCCTTTCTGGAGCCCGCCGATACCCTCAACCCCGTTCGCTTCCGAACCTGCGTTGCTACCGGCGCCGCGATTTACGCCGGCGCCTCCTTTGGGCTGTACCACCTCTGGTACAAAAATTATGAACTCACCGGTTTCCATACTTTCAACGACCTGGGAGAATGGAACGATATGGACAAGCTAGGCCATACCGTAACTGCCTATAACGAGAGCCTGCTGGCTTATTACGGCGCGCGATGGACCGGGTTGAGCCGGCCTAAATCGGTCGCACTGGGCGCTGGGGTCGGCATGCTATTACAAGGAACCGTAGAGGTGATGGACGGCTTTTCCGAAAAGTGGGGCTTCTCCTGGGCGGATATTGCGTTCAATACCCTGGGGGTAGGGCTGTTCGTCGGCCAGGAACTGGCCTGGCAGGATCAGCGGATCCTTTTGAAGTTATCCAATAGCCGCCCTGTCTATTCGGATTTCCCGGTGCCTTCTGTCGATGGTGGCCCCCCTGTACCCCTTAGCCAGCGGGCAGAAGAGCTCTATGGCAGTTCTTTTGCCGAAGCCTTTCTCAAAGATTACAATGGCATGACCCTCTGGGCATCCTTCAACCTGAGCTCCTTTTCCGGACACCATAAGCCACAATGGCTGCCCCGGTGGCTTAATCTGGCGGTTGGCTACGGTGCGGAAAATATGTTCAGCGGTTTCGGCAACAGCTGGATGGACGAGAATGGAGCTTCCTACAGCCTGGATGCGGAAGCCTTTCCCCGCTACCGCCAGTTCTACCTGTCCCTGGATATCGACCTGCGACGTATCCCCACCAGAAAGCGCGGCCTGCGATTCCTGCTGGGAGCCTTGAACTGGATCAAAATTCCATCGCCGGCGCTGGAGGTAAATACCCGGGGCAAAGTGAAACTTCATCCATTTTATTGGTAGGTAGAACCAGGCTGCATGCAACTGGTTCGATACTTTTCAAAAAAGGCGGGAATGCTATGGCCTACCGTGTAATTCGGTGCATTTGTGAGCAATACAATACCGAGTTTTTCCTCGCGGCTAAAGGCGATCTCCGCCCGATAGCCATTGACATAGCCGCTGTGCTGGACGGCCACCATACCATTTTTCATGTTCAGAATCCGCCACCCCATCCCATAGTGGGCAGCTTCCAGTCCATCCCAATTGCGCAGCACGCGGTCTCTGACGGGAATTTCAACGAAAGGCCGGAATACCTGATTAAGCAACGATTCGGATGCGATATCCGGACGATTGCCAAGGAGAAGCTGTAGCCATTCGGCCATATCGTTGATACTGGCATTGACGCCAGCGGCCGGCAACACCTCGTAGTAATTGGGTTCAATATCCGTTTCGGCATATCCGGCTTTGATGCGCTTGTGGGGCAGCGCGATATTATCGCCCAGCCGCATACTGTCGAAGGAAGCGGAAGCATCTGCCATCCCCAAGGGATTAAAGATCCGGCTTGCCAGCAGTTCAGGCAGCGCCTTGCCGCTGGCATCTTCAAGCACATCGCCCGCGAGACTGAAAGCGACGTTTTGGTAATTGTGGTAGGCGCCAACAGGATGAGACAGTTCTACAGTTGACAGCATATTCAAAATGGACGGATAAGCCATGCCCATGTTCAGTAAATTGGAATAGGTATGGCGGGGCAGGCCGGTCGTATGGCTGAGTACGTGCTGCAGTTGAAGCGCCTGGGTTTCCGCTTCGCCTTTCAGGTGGAACGCCGGAACATGCCTGTAAACAGGCTCCTCCCAGGTAAGGGCCCCATCTTCCACCATAATAGCGGCCAGCAGGCCGGTAAATCCTTTTGACAAGGAAGCAACGCGAAAGACGGTATGAAGGTTGACTGGTTCGCCAGAGGCCACCGACCGAACACCGTAAGGCTTAATGAGGGCTACAGTGCTATCCTTGATAATGGCCACAGCAGCGCCAGGCACACCTTCCTGCTTCAGCTGATCGAAGAGAAAGGTTTCATATTCCTTAACGAATTGGCTAAAAACAGGGTCCAGTAAAGCTATTTTCTGTTCTACTTCATACTTCAGCATAGCTGCTCCCAGGCGGGAGGGGCGGGCCTGTTCCCGCATTACAAATCCTAAGATCAATACTACAAACAGGATTAGGGTATACTTTTTATTCATACGCTTCAGCTTGGGAAATTTGCAAGTTTAAAACCTTTCGCCTGAAAACCAAATTTCACATCATTGACTTCCAGGCGATATTTCTCACAAACTATTTCCTATGCCCTGTCGTTAAACAGGAGGTAGTGCTTTTTTTCGGGATAATTATTAACTTGTTCCAACGACGATTTTCTAAAACTATTGTCTATGCCCAAGATATACCAATTCCTTCTTATTTTTGTTCTTGTGGCGGGCGGTGCCGTCCAGGCATTTGCTACTCACAACCGCGCTGGAGAGATCACCGTAGAACAGGTAGGTGATTGTGTCCAAAGCCTGACTGTTCGAGCAACTATTACAACTTATACCAAAGCCAGCAGCCGGCCTGCTGACCGCGACACCCTTACCATTTGCTGGGGTGACGGCAACTGCGAGCGGGTAGCCCGATCCAACGGGCCCGGCAATCCCCCTCAGGGAGTTATCCTGGAAAATGACACCAAGCGAAATCTATATATTGCCGAGCACACCTTTCCTTTCCGGGGCACTTTTGTTATTTCAATGACCGACCCCAACCGAAATGGGGGCATCCTGAATGTCAATTTCCCTAACTCGGACCAGGTGAGGTTCCACATTCAAACGACCTATACCTTTCCCAACCCTCAATTTCAAGGTTGCAACAATACGCCCGTACTTCTGCAGCCTCCCATCGATGTTGGTTGTGTAGGCAAGGTTTTTACTCACAACCCCAACGCTTATGACCCCGATGGAGACAGCCTTTCTTACCATTTCATCGTACCGTTGCAGGATGTCGGTTTGAATGTCCCCAACTATATCTGGCCTCAGTTCATAGGAAATAACCCTGCAAACAATATGCTTTCGATCGACTCCATCAGCGGAGATATCGTCTGGGACGCCCCGCAAAAGAAAGGCGAATACAACCTGGCCATGATCATTGTTGAGTACCGGGACGGCATCGCTATCGACACCATTGTCCGCGATATGCAGATACTGATCGAGGAATGTGAAAACCTGCCGCCAAAGGTCGAGACCCCCTTTGACGAGATCTGTGTCATCGCCGGAGATCTGCTCGAATTTGATGTGATTGGCACGGCGCCACTGGAAGAAACAAGCCAGCTGGTGCGGCTCACGGCCCTGGGCGGCCCCTTTGAAGTCCCCATCAGCCCGGCTACCTTCACGCCCGAGAGCAATGCTTTTGAAGAAGATCCGGTGCGAAAAACGTTCCGCTGGCAGACCGCCTGTGAGCACATTTCCGACCAGTATTATTCAGTTGTCTTCAAAGCTACCGATAATTTCTTCGGCGACACGTCCGGGCTGGCCACCCTCAAAACGGTACGTATTAAAGTAGTAGGGCCGCCCCCCGAGGAGGTGCAGGCCGAATCCGTTTCCGGCGTAGTTACGGTTTCCTGGGCCAAGCCTTATTTCTGTGAAGATGCAGCAGATAACTATTTCCGGGGCTTCACCGTATGGCGAAGACAGGGCAGTAACAACTTCCCTCCTGATACCTGCCGGCCAGGCCTGGAGGGCAGAGGTTACACCAAGCTCAATAATGTGCCAATTATGGATGAAGCGGCAGGCCGCTATGTATTCACCGATACGAATGTCGAACGCGGACGCACTTATTGTTATCGCATCCTGGCTCAGTTTGCCAAAACTACACCGGGAGGGGATTATACCTACAATGTGGTGGAAAGCCTTCCTTCTGATGAAGTTTGCATACAACTGGACCGAGACATCCCGCTCATCACTCAGGTCAGTGTCCTAAGAACGGGCGCCGGCGATGGAGAAATGCAGGTTTGCTGGACCAAACCGGTGGCTATGGACCTGGATACCCTGGAAAACCCCGGCCCCTATCGCTACGAGGTGCTGAGGGCAGAGGGGATCGATCCTGTTGATGGAGATTTTGACAAAATCGGTGTCGAGTTTGTCAGTCCTTACTTCATGGGGCCACAGGGCGCCAATGACACTTGCTTCATCGATAGCGGGTTGAATACCCGAGGTACTGCTTACAGTTATAAGATCAATTTTTATATTGAGAGCACCACCCTGCTGGGGACAACTAACCCCGCCTCTTCGGTCTTCCTCAGCGTATCGCCAACCGATAATACCAATGTGCTGAGTTGGGAAGAAAAAGTGCCCTGGGAAAATTACGAATACACCGTATTTCGGTTGAATGATCTGGGAGCATTAGAGCCCCTGGCGGTGGTAGGCGGCCCTCCTTATTCGGATACCGGCCTGCTCAATGGCAAGGAATACTGCTACCTGGTCCAAAGCCTGGGATCCTATGGCGTCCAGGGTGTAATGGATTCCTTGAAGAACGACTCTCAGGAAGCTTGTGGTGTGCCGGCTGACAATATTGCCCCTTGCCCGCCAACACTGGAAGTCAGTAATGCCTGTGACGAGGCCGTCAACTGCACGGATGAAGAATTGCTGCGCAATACTCTGATGTGGGTAAATCCTATGGACCTTTGCGAAGAGACGGATGATGTGGTAAGTTATGAAGTTTACTATTCTCCTTTCGAAGGCAGCGACTTTCAACTGGTAGCCAGGATTGACGATTCCAGGCTTACCGAGTTTGAACACAAACCAGATATCGGTATTGCCGGCTGTTATTACGTAACGGCGCTCGACACTTTTGAAAACCGCAGCGGGCCCAGTAATATCATCTGCGTGGACAACTGCCCGTCCTACTTCCTGCCCAACACCTTTACCCCCAATGGTGACGGCCAGAATGATACATTCAAACCCTATCCCTATTGTTTCATTGACCGGGTGGAGTTCAATGTCTTCAACCGCTGGGGAGAAATGGTCTTCACCACCACTGACCCGAACCTGAACTGGGATGGCACCAACCTGAAAGGCAAGGACCTGGCGGAGGGAACTTACTACTACAGCTGCCGCTACTTTGAACGGCGGGTGACCGGTATTACGCCGGCGCCGGAAATACTGAGTGGGTATATTACCTTGCTTCGGGGGAACAGGTAGGAGGGATCGGGTTATATTGTTATATTGCTATGCAAATCCAGGGCTAATTGCTAATTAAAGCCCTGGGTTTGCATACTCCCTCACGGCTTTTTGTATTTCACTTTGCCATCAACCATAGTCATCAACACTTCTGTATTCAGAATTTCCTCATCAGGACAAGT
>JAGQXQ010000595.1:0-2765 GCA_020436535.1 Phaeodactylibacter sp. | reverse complement strand
CCTTTGAGGCCTTCTTCAAAGGCAGCGTAAGCATTACCCAGGGTGTAGGAATAGATTGCCTCTTCGCGCGTCATGCGCTGTTCGGGGAAAAACTCCAGGCCGGTATCGGCGCGCTTGCGGGTAACGGAAGCATAGAAGCACTCAATAGGGTCAACATCTTCCACCGGGGCATCAGTGCCATTGGCGATCACTACGCCATTGTCCAGCAGCGAACGCCAGGGGTAAGCGCCGAGGCGGGCCCGTTCCTCTCCCAGCCGCTTCACTACAAAAGGAGCATCGGAGGTACAATGAATACCCTGCATAGAGGCGATCACTTCCATTTCTTTAAACCTGGGAATGTCTGCCGTATCCAGGTGCTGGGCGTGCTCGATGCGCCAGCGGAGGCCCTTTTGAGAGGGGTTCGACTGAAATTGTTCCTCAAAAACATCCAACACTTCCCGGTTCCCGCGGTCGCCGATAGCGTGCACACAATACTGCAAGTTGTTATCAAAAGCGATTTCCGCCCATTTTTTCAGGGTATCGATAGAGGTGGTATTCTTACCGTAGGAGTCCGGCTTATCGGTATAGGGCTGCAACAGCCAGGCGCCGAACGCACCCAAGGCGCCGTCCATATAGCCCTTAATGGCCCGCACGGTGAAGAAATTATTGCCGATGCCGATCCTGGGAAATGTAGCCGCCTTTTCTTCAAGCCCATCTTCTGAACCGCTGATCATTATCCAAAGGCGCAAGTCCAGTTTGGACTTTTCTGCCAGTTCAGTATACCAGTCGATCTCTTCAAAGGAAGAACCGGCATCCTGGAAAGAAGTAATGCCTTTGCTCAGGCATTCCTGCTGGGCCAGGCCGATGCATTTGAGCCATTCCTGTTTTTTTTGCTCCGGGCTGAGCGTAGCCAGAAACTCCCCGTAAGCAGTTTCGATCAGGGCCTTAGCCGTTTCCTCAAATACGCCGATGGCGCTTCCCCTCGAATCGCGGACGATCTCCCCGCCAAAGGGATTGGGCGTTTCTCCTGAAATACCGGCGATTTCCATAGCCCTGGCGTTCGCCATTAGGCTATGTCCACTGGCGTGCCACAACACAACCGGGTTATCCGGTGAAACCTCACTGAGTTTATCGTGATAGGGATAGCCAAGGACGGATCGATCCAATACCTCCACCCACTTTTCCTGATGCCAGCCCCCCCCGGTGATCCATTCTCCGGGCTCCGCCTTGCCGGCAGCCTCCGCCACCATCTGCACGATCTCATCCCAGCTCGGGACTGTGAGAAAATTCAGGTGGATCAGGCTTTGGCCCAGGCCGGCAAAATGGCCGTGCCCCTCGATGAAACCCGGCATAACAAACTGTCCTTGCAAGCCGATCACCTCCGTACTATCTCCTTGTAAGGCCTGCACCGCTTCATTACTACCCACCAGAAGGATCCGGCCATCCTTTATGGCGATGGCTTCGGCATGGGCATTGTCCTCATCCACTGTATATACATTGCCGCCGACCAGGATCGTGTCGGCTACTATGGTTTCCGGAGGCTGCTGGCAGGCTCCTAGCAGAAGCAGGCCCAGAAAAAGGATAAAAATAGTTTTTTTCATTGCTGACATAGTTTATTTATTGGCAAATCTAAGGAAATTCCAGTTGGCAGTTCCTGCACTTGCAGGAGTGTCTCAGTTGGCCACGGTCAAAGCCGTTACCCCCCCGGCTGCCAACTGCCTCCATTCCACCTTTTGCAAAGTGCAACAGGCCCAGCTTTATCTCAAAACCATTGGTTTTGTCCCATAATTCTTTATCTTTTCCTCTCAAAAGGATGAAACACTACAAGCTTCGGATACGAGGCAGGGTACAAGGGGTCTGGTATCGGGCTTCCACTCGCCAAAAAGCTCAGGAACTGGGGCTTAGCGGTTTTGTACGCAATGAAGCAGACGGCAGTGTATATGCAGAAGCAGAGGGCGAAGAAGCCGCTCTGCAGGCCTTCATTCGCTGGTGCAGGCAAGGGCCCGAACAAGCGCAGGTAGTAGTGGTGGAGGTAGAAGAAGCAGCCCTACAGGGTTATACAACTTTTGATATTCAGCGATAGCAATTGATAAGATTATGGAAAAAATCAACTTTACAATCCGGCGGGGCGGGGCGGCAGACTTACCTTCCGTACATGCATTGGTTCACGAGCTGGCCCGGTACGAAAAGGCCGAACACGAGTTTACGGCATCGGTCGAAGATTACCGCCGGGACTTTGAGGCAGGTTATTTCGAAACGCTGGTGGTGGAGGCCGGCGATAAGATCGTAGGCATGGCGCTATATTACACCTCTTATTCTACCTGGAAAGGGCGAATGCTGTACCTCGAAGATTTTGTGGTAAAGGAAGCCAGCCGCGGGCAGGGCATCGGGCAGGCGCTGTTCGACGCTTTCCTGGAAGAGGCCCGTCAAAAAGGATGCCGGCTGGCCAAGTGGCAGGTATTAGACTGGAACGAGCCCGCTTTGAATTTTTATAAAAAGTACCAGGCCGTTATTGAAAAAGAGTGGTGGAACGGTAAAATTTTCTTTAAGGCAGCCCCATAAAGCTTAGTAATTTTGTGATTTAACAAATTACTTTCTATCTTTATATTGATTTTTTTATACAGTAAGCCTGTACCTTTCATCCCTGCATTTCCCATGTATATATCCTGACGAGGCCTTTATACTTTTTGTATTGGCACGGCCATTACTCCTATAATTGATAAATATATAGTGTTTCATAGTGTGAGGAGTAACCGCTTCGGTGGTTGCTCCTTTTTGTTTGGCGG
>JAGQXQ010000594.1 GCA_020436535.1 Phaeodactylibacter sp. | reverse complement strand
ACCGGCACGCTGCCCCATTGGTTGCGATAGGTTGCGGCAAACCGCTGGTCCTCATCGAAAGCGCCCGCCAACGCAGGGTTGAGCGACAAGGGAGCATGATGAAACTGGGAGAAATGAACATCCTGGGCCGCAAGGGGCAGCCGGCAGAAAAAGAGAAGAAAAAGGAAGTTCAGGTGTCGAATTCTTGCCAATACGTTTAATTTTGTTATTCTTTGACAAAGACAATATAGCAGAAAGTTATCAACTTTCGAAAAGAAACAAATTCCTGTATTTGAATTTGACTTTCACACTGCATTCAGGACTATGAGTAAAAACACAAGAACCATTCTTAAAGTGGGGATCACCGGGGGCATCGGCAGTGGTAAGACTACCGTTTGTAAAGTTTTTGAGGCCCTGGGCATTCCGGTGTACTACGCCGATTGGCACGCGCGCCAGCTGATGGTGAATGCCCCCCGGCTGGTGGCGGGCGTAAAAGAGCTGTTCGGGCCGGATGCCTATTTGGAAGATGGCGCGCTCAACCGCCCCTATATTGCTGAAAAGGTATTCAACAACGACAAAAAACTACAACAGCTGAACCACCTGGTCCATCCCGCCGTCGCCGAGGATGCCGGCCGCTGGCATTCTGCCCAGGAAAATGTCCCTTACACGTTGAAGGAAGCAGCGCTCTTGTTTGAAAGCGGCAATTTCAAACAGCTGGATAAGGTGATCACCGTCTTTGCTCCCGAGAAACTGCGCATCCAGCGGGTCATGGAGCGCGACCAGGTTAGCCGTAAAGAGGTTCGCGCCCGTATGGCTAAACAAATGCCGGAGGAAGAGAAGCTGAAGCGGGCTGACTTTGTAGTATACAACGATGGATCACACTCCCTGGTCCGGCAGGTATGGGATATTCACCGGGAACTCATTGAGAAGTAGGAAGTGGGAAGGCGGAAGGCGGAACAGCGAACAGCGAACAGCGAACAGCGAAAACAAGACAACTACTTCACCTGATTTCAAAATCATTATGAACACAAAGCGGGAAAACGAAACCCTGATCACCGAGATCAAGACCTTTGAACAGTTTCGCCGGAACGGGGCTTCGCTGAAAAATTGCACTCTGCAAGCCCTCGATTTTACCGGGCAACAGGTAGACTGGGCCAGGTTTGAGGTTGACAATACCACTTTCCTGGGCTGCCGCCTCCGTTTGGAAGAGGAAATCCGGTTGCGTCAAATGGGCACCTATATTTATACGGCACCCTCTACCCTGCCCTATAATCCTTTTCGCCGGGACCTTTACACCTGGAAGGAACTGATGGAAGGCTTCAGTGAAGAAGAAGACCGAAGTACCGACCTTCAGATATACCACCATTTCTCGGCTACCCGCTTCAACCCCAATATCAATGAAGCCCTGTGGCAACGCATTCACGACCATTCCATCGACGACGCCCTGCGGCAGCTGCTGGAATTCGATAACGAGGGCATGACCCGGCGGCCCTGCGTTGGTTTCATGGGCGGCCACAGCACCCGCCGGGATGATCTTTTTTATAAAAAAACAGTCCTGACAGCCAAACTGCTGGCCGAAAACGGATACTTCATCGTCTCCGGGGGCGGGCCCGGCATTATGGAGGCCACCAACCTCGGGGCTTATTTCCGAGGCAAGGAAGAAGCAGCCTTGCTCGACGCTATGAAAATCCTTAAAAAAGCACCCCATTACAAGGACAAAGGCTATCATCAACAGGCTCTGGAAGTGCTGAACAAGTATCCGAACGGGGCGGAAACCCTCGCCATTCCCACCTGGTTCTACGGCCACGAGCCCAGCAACCTCTTTGCTTCCCATATCGCTAAATACTTCTCCAACAGCATCCGGGAAGATACCCTGCTGGCCATTAGCCTCTACGGTATCGTTTGCGCTCCCGGAAGCGCCGGCACCACTCAGGAGATCTTTATGGACGCCACCCAGAACCACTACGGCACGTTCAACTACTACAGCCCGATGGTCTTCCTGGGTAGAAAACGCTACCAGGAAGAAACCATGATCTTCCCGCTGCTGAAACAACTGGCGCAGGGAAAAAAATACCACGATATGCTATTTGTGACGGATGAACCGGAGGAGGTGCTGGGGTTTTTGAAGGGGTGCCCTCCGGTGAGGGTGTAGGGAGTAGTGCTGTAGAGAGTAGTGTATCAGTGTATCCGTGAGGGCGATCCGGAAACCCTCC
>JAGQXQ010000593.1:1959-5058 GCA_020436535.1 Phaeodactylibacter sp. | reverse complement strand
GCCCATCGGCTTCAAACCGGCCGTCGAAATGATAGGTATATTGGTCGCTCTGCAACTGAAAATGCGCCGAGTCTCCTTCCACTTTCACCACTCTGAACGGTATCTGGTAAGCATTTTGCTCCAGGCAGCTAAAGGAGGCGATCCAATCCAGTGAATCTTTTTTCAATTCGATATCAAAGTCCATAGAGAAATTGCCAAATACGAATGTACCCGTGTAGAGGCCTTCCAGATCAGGGGCATGATCAGTTGGCTTCGGCTGGCAGGAAGCAAGGAGGGATAAAATAATCAACCATTTTTGCATGTTGTTTGAATTGTGCCGACAAGCGGTATTTTTTATTCCAGGACCCATATCTTCTCACTCATCATGGTTCCTTCACCGGTCATGGCCTGAACGAAATAGATGCCTCGCCCAATATCGGGAATTGCCATGAAAGTTTCTTCCGAATCGGTTTGGGACAACCGGTACCTACGGCCCGTCACACCAACCAGGGACAGGCTGAGGCTGAGGCGGTTTGGGTTAATAACCTGGATGGAGCGGCTGATGGGCAAATAGGCAATACCCACCTCCAGTTGTTCCCTTTCGGGCTCAACAGCTCCCACTGTTAGTGGGCATCCCAGCGGGTTCTCCCCCAACTCAATGGTCGGGCCGGCCGTTAGGTTTTTTCCTTCAAACCCCGGGTAATCGGCGCCAAACTTATACGCCCGGAAGTTGCCGTTGTTGGAAACATTCTGTCCCTGAGTGGCCGGCGTATCACCGAACAGAGGGATGATGTATTCCCATACGACATTTCTATCGGGGCCGATCTCGAAGATCATCCCCGGCGAGCCGGCGTTGATCAGGGTATTGCCGTTGGGCAGGCGCTGGGCGTTAGACAGGTAGGCGGAGTAGAAGGTTTCGCCAGGCTGGCCACCGTACACCCATTCCGGTAATTCGGGCCCGATGGGGCCTTCCTCCGGGATGGTGTAGAAACCCAGGCTGTCCTGCGGCGGCACGAGAATCTCCACCGTGGAGAAGTCGGGCCCAGGGCGGCCGTTGCCGTTGTTGTAGATCAGTATCTTGCCTGCGTCGGGCAGGCCCTCCCGGATCCAGTTGACGCCGTGCTGGCCAAACAGCTTCTGTTCACTTACCGGGGCTCTTCCGTAGGCCGAGGCGTTGCCCCAGCGGTAGAGCATGTCGCCGCCCTTGCCGTAGCGGCCGCCGCTGTGAGAAGCCGCCGCCTCGGTGGTGGTGCTGTGGTCGAGGATCCAAATCTCGTCGGAGTTGCGGGTGCTGATGAGGATTTGGTCGAGCTCCGGGTGGTAATCGATTGAATTGAAATGGTTCCAGTCGCGGGTCGAGTTGGAATTGGAACTGTTGAGCTCGGGCAGGTTGATGTCGAATAGCTCAGGGTGTTCGGATACGACGCCATAATTGAGCTTGGAAGCATCGAAATCCTGAATGTAATGGTCTTTGATCTCCCATTGCCAGACGATGTTCATATCGTTGGCGCCCACCGGTTCCACTTCGATGATGCGCTCCGACCACATGAAGCCCTGTGGGGCTATTTCATTGGGGTCTCTGCCCAGTGCGATCAGCTCTTCGGTATACACCAGGTCCCAGGTGAGCACCAGGATGTGGCCGTTGGGCATGTACACGGCGTCGTGGTGCGATATCCAGGTAGAGGTATTGAATTCGTAGGACCAGACGGTATTGTTGTCCCAGTCCACCAGTTCCAGCCCTCCGGAATTGCTGGCGGAGGTAAACGGGCCGGCGGGGTTGGGCTTGTAGGTGCGCAGCATCAGGCCGTTATCCAGGAAATAGGCCGCCAGGCCGGGAGGGGCGCTGCGGTCCCATTTGTTGACCAGGCGGCCGCAGTTGTCGATGAGGTAAGCCTTCGTGCCGGAAAAGGGGGAAAAGAAGGTGTAACCTTCCAGGTTGCCCTCTTCGTATTGAGTGACGCCGAGGGTCTGGGCGTGGAGGCTCAGAGTGAAGAGGGTAGCCAGAAGGGCGGAAAATAGGTACTTTTGGATCATGGATAAGAGTTGTTAAAAACCTTTGAGGTTTCCAAAACCTCAAAGGTTTGACATGAATTGTAAGGTTCAGAAAACCAAAAATAAGAATAGCTGCTCTATGGTATGCAGACTTTGGGCGGGACTTTGCAGTAACGTCAGCAGATTGCCAATTAATGAATGATTAGCTTTGCCCAACATGGGAGCTGACAACTTCGAGTTGTCTGCTCCGTTCTCCCGGAAATCTTGTGGTACAAAGTCAGCAGACAACAGAAAGTTGTCAGCTGACAGCGGAGCGGCCTCCCTGTAATGCCAGAGCGGGAATCGCTGGAAGACGGGGTGCATATCTGGTCAAAAAATTTTGACAGAGATTTGGAAGGCCTCTTTGCATTACAAGATGGATAACTTCAAAGATGAGGACTGGGATTTTGGCTGTGCCGTTGCTGCCAGCGCAGGGTATGAGCTTGTACAAAAGAAAAATTTTGCCCTTGATCTTCAAAGCTAGATACACCTCGGAAGGGCTTTTCTGGACAATGGCCAATACAGAGATGGCGCCGCTTTTACCGTAGGATTAGGGTTTAACTGGTACTAATTACCCTTATTTCATCAACTCAAACCCATATCCCCTTTCCCTTAGCACCCCGATCAATTCCCCCAACCGATGATAAAACTTATCCGTCCGGTCCGGATGGGTGCCGATGTGCAGCAGCAGGAAGAATCCGTTAAGGCCAGATGGGCTTTCCTGCTCATAATTCAGGATGCTATCCATTATCTCCTCACTGCTGCGGTAGCGCCCGCCCATATCCGGGGTGGTGTAATCGGCGTTGGAGCGGGTGCCGGGGCTGAAGTTGATCAATTGCAGTCCGAGTTCTTTTGTCCATTGGCTGATGGTGGCGTTGTACCACTCATAAGGAGGAAGGAAGAAAGGCGCATCCTGCTTTTGTATCCCGAAGCGGGCCATCTCCCGGTAGTTGGCTCGGAGGTCTTCTATGAATTGTTCTTTGCTTATAAGCAGGGAGTCCCGGTTGTCCCATGGAGCATAGAGCAGGTGCTGATCGGAATGGGCGCCCAGGTAGTGGCCGGCTGCTTTCAACTCCTGGATCAGCGCCT
>JAGQXQ010000593.1:0-1816 GCA_020436535.1 Phaeodactylibacter sp. | reverse complement strand
CGGATGATGGCGCCTTCGTGATAGGTGAAGCCGGAGTGGAGCACGGGTTCTTCTTCCATAGCCGACAGGTAGAATGTCAGGCTGGCGGTGCCGTCCATGGTCGGCTCATTGGTGGAGTAGTCCCCCCAGTCATCGTGGTAGACGCAAAGATCCGATTGGAATTCGGCGTATTCATCGCCGTTGACGATCTTCAGGCCGATCAGGCGGTTGAAGGTGCTGGTATAGATGGGGCCGTCGACCAGGCCCCCGTCGATGGGGTAGCCGTATACAGCAGTGAAGGCGGAGTGGGGGTCTACCGGGGTATCGGCGCTCTGCGGGAAGCCAACGATCATGCTGGTGCCCCAGGGGTTGCAACCGAAGAGCCAGTCGCGCAGGGCCGCTTCCATTTCCAGGTAGCGGCCGTCACCGCTGAGCTGGTGGTAGAGGCGGGCCTGGGTGAGCGCAGCCGCCACCAGGTTGTTGGAGCACCAGATGTAGGGTACGCCCCGGAAGAAGCCGTTCTCTTTGCCTCGTTGGTAGATGGCTTCCAGCCCTTGCCGCAAAAAGCCGATGAACTGTGCCCGGCCCAGGCTGTCAGCAGATTGCGCCACGAGGTAATGCCCCAGGTTGACGAAAGGGTACCACTGGTAATGACGTGCCGTGTCGGTGATCATCCAGGGAGTGGCGGGCTCCAGTTGGCCCCAGTAGGTGGCTTCTTTCAGGAAGGTAGAGTCACTGGAATGTCGGAACAGCTGAGCGGCAGCCAGTTCCATATCGTCTTTGTAGTTGTCTTCTTCGTAGAAGTAAGGGGCGCGGTTGCTGGCGGTCTGACAAACGCCCAGGTCGGTTTTGGCGAAGGCGAAGGCGTCGAAGGCTTTGGCGGATATCCGTTCGCAAAATTCGGGATAGTGCTCCTTCAGCAGCTCCGCCCCCAGGGCAAAGGCCGAGGCATACTTGGCGGCGGTGGAGGACACGCCGGTGGTGCGGTTCTTGTATTTGGCCAGCCCCTGTGGTTTGCCGGTAACGAAGTAGGCCGGCCGCTCCAGCCCCTTGCCGTAATCGACGGAATCGAGGGTAGGCAAACGGAAGCCCAGGTGGTCGCGGTCGTCGGCGATCTGATTGAACATAAAGCCGTAGGAAGGGTTCATCTTGTCCAGCCATTCGAGCCCCCATTTTGCCTCGTCCAGGATGTCGGGGATGCCGTTGGAACCGGGAAGGCCGGCGGCATCGTAGTGGTCGCCGAAGGCCTGCGGATGCTGCTGATAAGCAAACAGCATCTGGTAGGTCGCGTTGGCGGAGGTGGTGAGGTACTGCAGGTAGTCGGACGCGTCGTGCCAGCCGCCGGTGACGTCGATGTGTTTGCCCTCCAGCTCCGGGTGGCCCACGATGAAGCCGTCCTGCGTATGGCAGGAGTCCTGCAGATAGGGGTTGTAGCCGCAGCGCTGCTGTCGCATGTAGTGGAGCAGGAAGTCGGCGGCGCCGTCATAGATATCCCTGGCGATCCGGAAGGGAGGGCTTTGCACCGTTCCGGCTTTGATGTAAAAGGTACCTTCCTCCTCAAAGCCGGAGAAGTCGAGCCGGTAGATCTTGTCAAAACAGGTATAGGCAGGGAAATCTTCTACTTTTTCGCTTTTGAAAACGGTTTTTCCCGTAAGCAAGCCTACTACTTCAAAGGAGGCAACGTGGATGTCCTCCTGGCAGCCCATCACGGCCACCTTGATGGATTGCGGGGTATACCCCAATTGGTTGATGCGGATCCAGCTTTGCTGGGCGAGGAGGCTGCCGGAGCATGCGAGGAAAAGAGTAAGGGTTAGAGCTTGTTTGGAGGTCACCTTTC
>JAGQXQ010000592.1 GCA_020436535.1 Phaeodactylibacter sp. | reverse complement strand
AGTTCGGCTTATCTTACGGCACGGTAGAGTGGGGTATCGTAGGTGTCGGCGCCAAGGCATTCTACTTCCGCGGAGCTCCGGTCGATGGCTGTGCCGCCTGCCAGGTGAAAGCCATGGACAAGGATATTGTGATCGATGAAGCCCTGCGCCAGAACCTCCCCAAGGGGCAGTTCGCGCTGATGGACCTGGAAGCGGGGTTCTATAAGATCAAAGGAGGAATCCCGTCTAAAGAGAGCAGCATCATCTCGGTCGAACAGCCGCCCATTGAACGGGGCGTGGCTATGCAATTCCTGCCGGATGCGGTGGCCCGTTACAACCAGGAAGGGGAGTTTCGGACGGTCATTTCCGTTTTTATTTCTTTTGAAGGGGTGGAGACACACGCCCTGCTTAACGACTTCGCCTCCATCATTCTGGAGCAGATCAACAACTTCTCCGGCTATTTCAAAGAGATCGACTATGGAGATAAGGGCGGCGTAATGGTCGGCTTTTTCGGTGCTCCCGTCTCTTTCGAAAACAACAACGACCGTGCGTTGGAATTCATTTCCGCTATCAGAGAAGAGCTAAGGGGCCTTCAATCAAAGAGCAGCCTGCGTTATCGGGCCGGAATGACCATCGGTACTGCTTACACCGGCATCGTAGGCGGGGTGGAGCGCTGCCAGTACGCCGCAGTGGGCAACCGCGTCAACCTGGCGGCCCGCCTGATGACTTACGCTGCCTGGGATGAAGTACTCGTCGATGAAGAGATTCAGAAAAACCATCACTTCCACTTTCTGAACCGGGGAGACATAGAGTACAAGGGAATTAAAGGCCTGGTACCTACCTTTCGCCTGGTCGGCCGCAATTATGAAGCGCACACTTCCTATTCCGGCGATATGGTGGGGCGAGAGCCGGAACTGCAGGGACTCCTCGACTTTTCCAGCCCGCTCTTCGAAGGCGCATCCGCCGGCATAGCCTATATTTACGGAGAAGCGGGCATCGGAAAGAGCCGCCTGGTCCACGAGCTGAAAAATGTGCTCTACGGCCAGCAACTGGTGTATTGGCATACCTGCCAGTCCGACCAGATCCTGAAAAAACCGTTTAACCCCTTCATCTATTTCCTGAAAAATTATTTTGAACAATACCCGGAAAGCACCTCACTGGCCAATATCCAGAACTTTGAAGGGCGTTTCAACCAATTACTCGAAGACCTTTCCAAAGCGGAGCGCCCGGAAGCCCTTTATATAAGAAGGGAGTTGATTCGAACGCGCACCGTTCTGGCAGCTCTCATCGGGCTGAACTTTCAAAATTCAATCTGGGATCAGCTTGACGCCAAGGGGCGTTACCAAAACACCCTCTCCGCCATCATCAACCTGCTGGTGGCCGAGTCGCTGATCCATCCTGTTGTTATAGAATTAGAAGATGGCCATTGGCTGGATGACAACTCCCGGGAGCTGCTGCATGAGCTCGTCCGGCAGATTGGCCGTTTCCCCATTCTCTTAATTATAACTTCCCGGTATAAAGACGAGGGCACCAAGCCGGAAATAATACCGGAAAGCCTTTTGCAGGAACAGGGAAACCCTGTGTTGGAGATCGACCTGAACACCTTACAACCGGAAGCAGTGCAGGCTTTTGCCGAATTGCGGCTGGGGGGAGCAATCCATGATGAATTCTTTGAGTTGTTGCTGCGCACATCCAACAGCAACCCCTTCTATCTGGAACAGATCCTGGAATACTTTTCCGAGAGCGGCCTGCTGGAGGAAGAAGGTGGAAAATGGACGATCAGAGACAAAAACGTCAAGTTGTCCAGCTCGATTAATGCCATTCTTACCGCCCGCATCGACCGTTTGTCGACACTGGTCAAAGAAACGGTGAAGGCCGCGGCGGTTATCGGCCGGGAATTTGAAGTGCCGATCCTGTCTGAGGTCATGAAGACCCAGGAGGAGTTTATCCGTCGAAATGGGAATGCTTCCGCGCTGCTCAAGGAGCAGATCAAACGGGCGGAGCGGGGCCAGATCTGGCACGCCATGAATGAATTGCGGTATATATTCCGCCACTCCCTTCTGCGCGAAGCCGTGTACAGCATGCAGCTTCGGGCGCGCCTGCAGC
Organism: Phaeodactylibacter sp.; assembly: GCA_020436535.1. Classification (GTDB taxonomy): domain Bacteria; phylum Bacteroidota; class Bacteroidia; order Chitinophagales; family Saprospiraceae; genus JACJXW01. The sequence goes on along the minus strand of JAGQXQ010000592.1, from coordinate 387 downwards.
AGCTGCACCTCCACATCGGGCAGGCGATCGAGCGCCTGTATACAGACAACCTGGACGAGCGCTATGTCGACCTGGCCTTCCACTACGAGCAGGCCGGCGTATTCGATAAAACATGTGAATACCTGCGCAAGGCCGCCGATTATGCCCGCAGCAATTATCAAAACCAGCAGGCGCTGGATTATTACGAGCGTTTACTTAAAAAACTAAGCCGCCAGAAGGACGTTGCCGACCAGATCCAGACCCACCTTAAAAAGGGCAAGGTGCTGGAGCTGATCGGTAAATGGGACGAATGCGAACAGGCTTACGACCGGGCATTGAAGCTGGCCAAGCAGTCGCGGGACGTGCTGCTCCTCGGGCAGGCCAATAACAGTATGGGGCGTTTGCTGA
>JAGQXQ010000130.1:321-9017 GCA_020436535.1 Phaeodactylibacter sp. | reverse complement strand
CCAGGGTCGTGTTGCCCAACATGACGCTGGCTCATTTTCAAAATCACCTCAAACTGGATGTTTAATATCCTGTTTGCTCTAAATAACAAAGATATAAACTCCGAAAATTGTTTGTATCCTATACTGTAGCCCTATAAATGTTTCTTTGCTGGCTATGCTTAAAGGCATAGCCTTTTTTTTTGCCTCTTCCCAGCCCCCATGCGCATCAAGGTGTTATGTACGGGCTTGTTCAACTTCACTCCTCCTCATATAGATCTGACTCCGTATGTTCTACCAGCCAGAAGTTATTATAGCCCAGGCCGACAGTGATGCTGATCATCTGGAGGTTGAGGAGTTCGAGCAAGGCCAGGAAAGTGACGATGGCGTGGATGCGGCTTTTGCAGTCGGTAAAAATATCATGAAAGCTGGCGCGCTGGCGGTTGCGCACCTGGGAAAAGATATGAGATTGTTGCTCCTCGATGGTATAACTGAACTGTACGATCTGGTGAACGGCCTTCGGGTGAGAAGTTTCAAAGCGTTCCATGACCCGCTCAAAGGCGCGGAGCAACTTAAACAGGGTGACCGATTCCAGTTCGACATCTACCAGGGCTTTGTTGGCAATGCGCTGTAATTCACGTGAAACATTGCCGCGATAAGACTGCATACCCCGGTTTTCCTCCATTTGCCGCATTTCCTCCAAAACGCTTTTGTAGCGTTTATACTCCAACAGGCGTTGTACCAGTTCCTCCCTGGGGTCGACCTCATTCCCCTCCTCGTCCAGCGGCTTGCGGGGCAGAAGGAGCTTGGCCTTGATGCGGCAGAGCGTCGCCGCCACCAGGATAAACTCACTGGCCAGGTCGATATTCATTCGCTCCATATGCCGGATGTATCCGAGAAAATCATCCGTGATCTTGGCAATGGGAATATCGTAAATGTCCAACTCATCCCGCTCAATGAAGAAGAGCAGCAGGTCGAACGGGCCCTCAAATTGAGGGAGTTTAATGGTGTAGGAATTATCCATAACGGCATTTTCACAAAAGTAAAGAATATACGCTACATTTGCTCAATGGCTACAAAAGGTAAACTATATCTCATCCCCGCTCCATTGGGGGACGGTGCGGCCCATACGATACCACAATATGTCGTCGACATCCTACACCGGCTGGACGTTTTCATTGCCGAACGCGCCAAGACCGCCCGGCGGTTCATCAAGGAGACGAATCCGTCAAAGCCCTTCAGCGAACTCACCTTTTATGAAATAACCAAGCATACTCCGCCTGAAGAACGCGCCCGCTTCCTGGAAGATGCCGAAAATGGTAAAGACATCGGCTTACTCTCTGAGGCAGGCTGCCCGGGGGTGGCCGATCCCGGCGCTTTTGTAGTGCAAACCGCCCATCAGCGAGGTATTGAAGTAGTGCCTCTGGCCGGCCCCTCGTCTATCCTGCTCGGCCTGATGGCCTCGGGCCTCAACGGGCAAAACTTCAGCTTCCACGGCTACCTGCCGCCTCGCCGCCCCGAGTTGGACAAAGAGTTGAAATTCCTGGAACAACGGGTTTTTAAACACCTGCAAACGCAAATCTTCATCGAAACGCCTTACCGCAATAAGGCGCTTATCGAAACCGCCATTAATACCCTTTCTCCCGATATGCTCTTTTGCATCGCTGCCGACCTCACTCTGCCCACGGAGTACATACGGACATTGGCCATCCGAGACTGGAGGAAGGAAAAAGTGCCGGACCTGCACAAGCATCCGGCTATTTTCTTGCTGGGAAAGTAGACTGCTATTTATAAATGTTACCTTCCTACCCCCTTTTCGTCAAAAGGCTGAAAAAACTTAGTTTAAATGTCAAACTAAGTAAACTATTTTTGAGGGCTTGTCGTTATTCTGGCAAGCCCGGGAAGAAAAATAGGAGTATTCTCTTTCACCCTAAATAAATTCTAATCTATGACCACGCTTGCCATTGCCGAAAAAAAGCTCCAGGATAAGGGTTTTCTGGATATCGACGTGGATCCTACCCTCGACCTGTTTGAAGAGATCGAAAAACTCAAAAAAGAGAAGAACGCCATCATTCTGGCGCACTACTATCAGGAGTCGGATATTCAGGATATTGCCGACTACATTGGTGACAGCCTGGGACTTTCTCAACAAGCTGCTGCAACTGATGCGGACATCATCGTCTTTGCCGGGGTGCATTTCATGGCAGAAACCGCTAAGATGCTCTCGCCCCACAAGAAGGTGCTGCTGCCCGACCTGAAGGCGGGTTGTTCTCTGGCTGATTCCTGCCCGCCGCCTGTATTCCGCAAGTTTAAAGAGAAGTATCCGGGCCACGTGGTCGTGAGCTACATCAACTGCACAGCGGAATTGAAGACGCTGACCGATATCTGTTGTACCTCCACCAACGCAGTACAGATCATCGAGAGTATTCCGAAAGATCAGCCCATCATTTTCGCTCCGGATGTGAACCTGGGCCGTTACCTCGTAAAAAAGACCGGACGGGATATGGTGCTTTGGAACGGTTCGTGTATGGTGCACGAGATCTTCTCCAATGAAAAGATCACCAAGTTGATGATGCGGCATCCCGACGCCAAATTCATCGCCCATCCCGAGTGCGAAGAACACCTCCTGGAAAAAGCTGACTTTATCGGATCCACGACCGGCCTACTGAATTATACCAAGCGGAACGAGGCTAACATCTTCATCGTAGCTACCGAGGCAGGCATCATCCACCAAATGCAAAAGGCCAGCCCACAAAAGACTTTCATCCCAGCGCCGCCCAACAACACCTGTGCATGCAATGAATGCCCGCACATGAAGCGCAATACCCTGGAAAAGCTCTACATCACCATGAAATACGAACAACCGGAAATCATCTTGCCGGACTGGATCATAGAGCAGGGCCGTGCTTCCATTGACCGGATGCTGGAAATTTCAGCCAAGGCGGGGCTGTGAGGGGTTAGGAGTGAGAGGTGAGAGGTGAGAGGTGAGAGGTGAGGAGTGAGAGGTGAGGAGTGAGGGGTGAGGGGTGGATCAAGGTAAGTTTCAAGGGGACTGTTCAGACCACTGTGTTTTATGCATAAGGCCGCAGGGAGGCTCCTCTTTACAATAAATGTGCCCAACTACTCCTCTTTTCCAACCTGAAGCAGGTTCAGTCATACCATCCATCCGTCTCCGCCCGATTAAAATTCATAACTGCTCTGTCTTACCTGGCGTCAAAGCGCAATTATAATAGGTACGTATACTTTATTCTTTACCAAGGTTTTGACAAATAGCTGACGCACCATTTTTTATTCTTTTCCCGTTTCACATTTCTGAATATAATTGCTAACTTTAGCAACCTCAATACAACTTCCAATACAATAAAGGATACCCAAAAGCTATGCACCTTACAGGCACGCACAAATTCAACGCTTCTACCGATAAAATCTGGTCCAAACTCATGGATGTCAATACCCTCGAACGGATCACCCCTGGCGTTTCCAAACTGGAAGAAATAGGAACAGATCAGTACAAAGCCATTGCCGAAGTCAAAATGGGCCCGGTAAGCGGTTCTTTCTCCGGCAACCTCAATGTGCTGGATAAGCAAGAACCCCGGAGTTTTGTCCTCAACATCAAACAGAACAGCAAGATCGGTAATGTAGCCGCCGATGTCAAAATAGAACTGCAGCCCCTTTCCGAACATGAAACCCAATTATCTTTCGATGGAAAAGCGAATATGTCCGGATTGCTGGCCCGCACCGGGCAGCGCGTCATGTCAGGGGTAGCCAATACGTTGAGCAAACAATTCTTCAAGGCGTTGGAAGAGGAGCTGGCCAATTCTACCAGCCAGGAAGTTTAGAATTCAAAATTTCCGGCTTAATGCTTTGCACCTCAAGTACTTGAACCTAATCTAACATAACCGATAAAAAGCAGAATTTTCCTATGGCAACAACAATTCAGGTAACAGTCAATGGTAAAGCCTACAGCCATGATGTCGATCCACGTACGCTTTTGGTGCAATACCTGCGCGACGTACTCGGGCTCACAGGTACCCACGTGGGCTGCGATACCAGCAACTGCGGCGCCTGCACCATTTTGGTGGACGGTAAAGCCGTAAAATCATGCACCATGCTGGCAGTACAAGCCGATGGCAGTGAGGTAAAAACGATTGAAGGGATGGCGGATAATGGTACGCTCCACCCTTTACAGGAAGGCTTCCGAGAGGAGCACGGCCTGCAGTGCGGCTTTTGTACGCCGGGTATGATCATGACATCCGCCGACCTGCTGGAGCGCAACCCCAACCCTACTGAGCACGAGATCCGCGAGGCATTGGAAGGCAACTTCTGCCGCTGTACCGGGTACCACAACATCGTGAAGTCGGTTCAGTACGCGGCCAAAAAAATTAGTAACCAAGAAAAAGTAGCCTAATGACCAACTATATAGGAAAAGCCGTCAAGCGCGTCGAAGACAAGCGCTTCATCACCGGCAAAGGGCGTTATACGGATGACATTATACTGCCGGGAATGACGCACGCCTACATCGTCCGCAGCCCTTATGCTCACGCCAGGATTTCGAGTGTGGACACTTCCGCAGCCGAGGCCATTGAAGGCGTCGTCAAAGTTTTCACCGGTAAAGACATTGCCGAGTCCGGCATCAACGGAATACCCACCGGCTGGCAGGTCAACTTCAAAAACGGCGACACCATGAAGGAGCCGCCCCACCCACTACTGGTGTCGGACAAGGCTCGCTACATGGGAGACGCCGTAGCCATAGTAATCGCCGAAAGCCGGGAAATTGCCCGGGATGCAGGAGATATGGTGGAGGTAGAATACGAGGAATTGCCTGCTGTCGCCGACGCTAAGAAGGCTACAGAAGCCGGCGCCCCTCTGGTGCACGACGATGCCCCCAACAATATGTGCTTCGACTGGGAGCTCGGCAACCCCAAGGCGGAAGTGGATGAGGCCATGAGCAAGGCTCACCATATCACGACCCTGGAGTTCGTCAACCAGCGCGTGATCCCCAATGCGATCGAACCGCGGTCCGCTATTGGCCACTTTGAAGAATCCAGTGATAAGTATACGCTTTATACGACTTCCCAGAACCCTCACCTGACGCGATTGCTCATGTGCGCTTTTGTACTGGGTATTCCCGAACACAAGGTGCGCGTAGTAGCGCCGGATGTAGGCGGCGGCTTTGGCAGCAAGATCTTCCACTATGCCGAGGAAGCGCTGGTAATCTGGTGCTCCCAGCGCCTCAAGCGCCCGGTGAAATGGACGGCCGACCGCAGTGAGGCCTTCATGACGGACGCCCACGGCCGCGACCATGTGACCAAGGCTGAGATGGGGTTTGATAAGGATGGCAAGATCATGGGCCTGCGCGTAAAAACCTATGCCAATCTGGGCGCCTACCTCTCTACTTTTGCTCCCTGCGTTCCAACCTGGCTGCACGGCACGCTGATGCAGGGACTGTACACCACCCCTAAGATCAATGTCGACGTCACCGGCGTTTTTACCCATACTGTGATGGTCGACGCCTACCGCGGCGCCGGGCGCCCGGAGGCCACCTACCTGCTGGAACGCCTGATGGACACCGCCGCCCTGGAAATGAAAATAGACCCGGCCGAGCTGCGCCGCAAGAATTTCATTCCTGCTTTTGACGGCGTCAAGCAAGCGGGATACCAGACGCAGGTCGCCCTGCAATACGATAGCGGCAACTACCAGGGCGTGCTCAAGCGGGCGCTGGAAATGGTTGGTTACGAAAAGTTCCGCGAAGAACAGAAGGCGGCCCGCAAGGATGGCAAACTGCTGGGTATCGGTTTTTCAACTTATATAGAAGCCTGCGGCATCGCCCCCTCGGCGGTCGTCGGCGCCCTGGGCGCCCGCGCCGGCCTTTACGAGGTAGGGCAGGTACGCGTACAGCCTACAGGTAAGGTGAGCGTTTATACCGGTTCTCACTCGCACGGACAAGGCCATGAGACCACCTTCGCTCAGGTGGTGGCCGACCGGTTGGGTATTCCTATGGATGATGTCGAGATCATACATGGCGACTCCGAATCGGTGGCCTTCGGTATGGGCACCTATGGCTCCCGAAGCCTGGCGGTTGGTGGCAGCGCCATTGTAAAGAGCCTGGATAAGATCATTGAAAAAGGCGCCAAGATCGCCGCCCACAAACTGGAAGCCTCCGAGGAAGACCTCGAATTTGCCGAAGGCAAATGGACGGTAAAGGGTACAGATAAGAGCGTGGGCTTCGGTGATGTAGCGCTCACCGCCTATGTGCCGCATAATTATCCGGCAGGGCTGGAGCCTGGGCTGGATTTTTCCAGTTTCTACGACCCGGCCAACTTCACGTATCCCTTCGGCGCTCATATTGCAATAGTAGAAGTTGACCAGGACACCGGAAAGGTCAGCCTGAAGCGCTTTATTGCCGTGGATGATGTCGGCAACGTAATCAACCCGATGATCGTCGATGGGCAGATCCACGGGGGGCTGGCCCAGGGTATCGGCCAGGCCTTGCTGGAAGGCGCTGTCTACGACGAGAACGGCCAGTTGATCAACGGTTCTTATATGGATTATACCATGCCGCGGGCGGATGACCTGCCCTCTTTTGAGATCGACCGTCAGGTGACGCCCTGTCCTCACAACCCGCTGGGTGTAAAAGGGGCGGGTGAAGCCGGAACGATCGGCTCTACTCCGGCGGTGGTCAATGCCGTGATGGACGCCTTGTCGCCTTTTGGTATTAAGAACCTGGAAATGCCCCTCACGCCGGAACGCGTATGGCGGGCGATGAACTCCTGATCCTTTTCAACCGTAAAACTGCAAAACCATGATTCCTAATAAATTTGATTACCATCGCGCCACTTCCGTCGACGAGGCCATCCGCCTGATGGCCCAGCACGGGATGGACGCCAAACTGCTGGCCGGAGGGCACAGCCTGCTGCCCGCTATGAAACTGCGCCTCAACCAACCGGGTGTGCTGGTCGACATCGGCCGCCTCGCAGAGTTGCGTTATATTAAAAAAGAGGGCGACAGCCTGGTCATCGGCGCCGGCGCCACCCACGATGATATTGCCAACTCTGATATGGCGCGCAGTACGCTTAGCATGCTTTCGGAAGCGGCCAACCTGATCGGTGATGTACAGGTCCGCAATAAGGGTACCCTGGGCGGTAGCCTTGCCCATGCCGACCCGGCGGCCGACTGGCCGGCCGTCATGATCGCCGCCCATGCCAATATTGAGCTCAGAGGCCCGAACGGCAGCCGGACTGTCTCCGCCGATGATTTCTTCACCGGCTTCTACATGACAGCACTGGCAGAGGATGAAATCATCACGGCCATCCGGATACCGGCGCCGCCGAAAGGCACGCACAGCTCTTATCAGAAGTTTATGCAGCCGGCTTCCCGCTTTGCTATTGTCGGGTGTGCAGCGTCTGTTACCAAAGATGGGGGCGTTTGCCAGAAAGTGAGCGTGGCCTTGACCGGCCTTTCCGATACTGCCTTCCGGGCTTCCAATGTGGAAGCGGCGCTCACCGGGAAAAAGCTTACCAAAGAGAATATCGCCGCCGCCGCCCAGGCCGCCGGAGAAGGCGTAATGGCAATGGGTGACCACTTTGCCTCAGAGGAATACCGCCTGCACCTGGCCAAGGTGTTTGCCAAACGGGCTTTGATGGCTGCGGCTGAGTAGCTTACAGACTTGGCCAGTTTCCGCTGAATGCCATTGGAAAACTCGTCAATCTAAACACGCTAAATTAAAGGAGGAAGGCGGGATGTTATCCCGCCTTTTTCTATGTTTGCCAAAACAACGGTTTTCTTATGATTCAAAATGAGGGACTGGAAAGAATACAGAAAATGCTCCGGGAGCAAGGCTATATATCGGAGCCGTCTATTGTCATGTCGGTCTTTCTGGCCATGCAGCTGCACAAACCGCTGCTTATAGAAGGGCCGGCCGGAGTAGGCAAGACTGAAATTGCCAAGGTGATGGCCGCCGCATTACAAACTGACCTCATCCGTTTGCAATGCTATGAAGGCCTCGACGCCACCCATGCGCTGTATGAGTGGAATTACCAGCAACAGTTGCTGCACCTGAAGATGGCCGAAGACAGTGGCAAGACGCTGGAGGAAAAAGAACGGGACATCTTCAGCGAGAAATTCCTCCTCAAACGCCCGTTATTGCAGGCCATCACCCACCACCAATCGCCCGTTTTGCTCATCGACGAGATCGACCGGGCCGACGAAGAATTCGAGAGCTTTTTGCTGGAGGTATTGTCCGACTGGCAGATCAGCATCCCGGAGATCGGCACCGTCCGCGCCACCCACATCCCACAGGTGATCGTCACCAGCAACCGGGTGCGGGAACTTTCGGAAGCCCTGCGGCGGCGTTGCCTCTACCTGTGGATCGAGTATCCTGATTTTGACAAAGAACTGCATATTGTCCGCTCTAAAGTACCTGGCATCGATGAGCGTTTAGCCAATCAGCTGTGTCATTTCATGCAGGAAGTGCGAAAGATGCGGCTGGAAAAAATACCCGGCATTGCCGAAACCCTGGATTGGGCGATGGCGCTCTCTGCATTGCATATCGAACACCTGGAGAAAGAGTTGGTGGAGTCTACCCTGGGTATTATTCTCAAAGACTGGCAGGATATCCGGCAGGCGCAGGACTCTCTGTCGGAGCTTTTCGAAAAGGTGGGCGCCATTTCCAAACTGGATAACTTATAAAGTACTTAGCGACGAGCGATCAATAACTGTCA
>JAGQXQ010000130.1:0-204 GCA_020436535.1 Phaeodactylibacter sp. | reverse complement strand
CGACACTTATTAATCTCTCGTCGCTAAGCATCTCGTTTTCGTATATTGCATTTCGCATATAAATTATCATGAAAACGATCATAAAGCAGGGGCTGCTGTGGAGTATGTTGCTTTGGGCAATGCCCACGGCGACCAACTACAAGATTCACGACAGGGTTAACCTTGGCAATGAATTTGTCTTTACCACCTTTACCGGTATTGCGG
>JAGQXQ010000591.1:4501-5477 GCA_020436535.1 Phaeodactylibacter sp. | reverse complement strand
GAATTAACAGTCGGGTGTTCAATATTTCGGGTACGGCTCTAACGAGCCGCACTTTTTTTGTGGCCTTCTCTGATTTTTTAGTCTTTTGGTAACTATTCAGCAATTGGCGCTTAGCTGTTGGCCATTGGCGCCCGATGCCCATAAAAATGGGATATGGCCTTAATTTGTCGGTTTTTTGCTTAAGAAGCTGACCTTAAGGGCATGTACCTGCTAACGGCCAACCGCCAAAAGCTAACTGCTGAATAGTTACGTCTTTTGCAAGAAATAACCCTATCAATTATGAGCATGAACTTCCAAAAATTCAAAGCCCCCCCTCGGACCCCCGTTTCCTTGCGGGAATACGACCCCGCTTTCATTGACGCCTTTAAGGACAGTAAAGCGGCAAAAAAGCAGCTCAAAAAAGACATCAAACTCATGTCGGGCCTGCAATATCGGCTCTATGCAGAAAACCGCCGCGCGCTGCTCCTGATCTTTCAGGCTATGGATGCCGCCGGCAAAGACGGAGCGATCAAGCATGTCCTTTCCGGGATCAACCCCCAGGGCTGTGAGGTGCATAGTTTTAAACATCCCTCCTCGGAAGAACTCGATCACAGCTACCTATGGCGGCATTACACCAAATTGCCGGACCGGGGCCGGATAGGCATTTTCAACCGTTCCCACTACGAAAATGTACTGATCACCAAAGTACATCCCGAATATTTATTGGCGGAAAACCTGCCGGATATTCATTCCGTTGAAGACGTGGACACCGATTTCTGGGAAACTCGCTACCGGCAGATCAATAACTTTGAACGGACCGTCTCGGAAAACGGAACAGTGATACTCAAATTCTTTCTCCACCTCTCCAAAAAAGAACAGAAGCGCCGATTTCTGAGCCGCATAAAAACCCCGGATAAAAACTGGAAATTTTCCGCTGCTGATATCGAAGAGCGCGCCTTCTGGGAGGATTACCAAAATGCCTACGAAACCGCCATCA
>JAGQXQ010000591.1:0-4492 GCA_020436535.1 Phaeodactylibacter sp. | reverse complement strand
CCATCAGCCGCACCTCAACCGATTACGCTCCGTGGTATATCATACCTGCCAACCACAAATGGTTTAGCCGGGTAGCTATCGGGAACATCATTGTTGAAACGCTCAAGAATATGGATATTAAAATGCCGGTAATCTCTGAGGAAGAGAAAGCATTGCTGCAAAAGGCTAAAGGGAAATTGGAAAAGGAGTGAATATTTTTATCGAAAATGACCGCACTACCAGACATTTTATTACACCTGGACGAGTGGCTACAGCAAATAGCAACGCTGCACCCATTCACAGCCTATGTGATTTTCTTTGCCTTTGTTTTCAGCGAATCCGCCTTTTTTCCAACCGCTCTCTTTCTGCCGGGTGATGGCTTGTTGTTTGCGGCCGGCGTTTTGCCAACTCCAAAAATACCTCTAAAATAAACTGAGACCCGTCCTTAAGTTCTCTATTTTTCTACCTTTGTGCAGCTTAAAAAAGCCAGGCCTCCTGGCCAGTTTTTAAACAATAAGAATATATGCGAACAAGAACAATAATAACCACCCTCGCCCTTGCCTGGTGTGGACTCGTCAGCGCTCAAACCGTTCATACTCTAAGCCTGGAGCAAGCGGTCAACCTGGCGTTGCAAAATGCGGAGGAACTGAAAAACCTGAGGCTGGATGTAGCCATTCAGGAGCTCAACAATAAGGAGATAACCGGAACGGTCTACCCGCAGATTTCCGCGTCGGGCCAGGGTTCCTATTATACCAATCTGCCGCTGATCCAGTTCCCCTCTTCCAATTTCCCCATCTATCAGGTTTTACAAGACTTAGGTGTAAAAGACGGGAATGGCAACCCTGTAAGCACCAGCGACGCTACTACCACCTCGCAGGCCATCAGTTTTGTGGCGCCGCTGAATTTTCAATACGGAATCACCGTCAATCAGTTGATTTTTCAACCGGATATCTTCATCGCCCTGCAAGCGAAGGAAACGATACTCCAGTACAACCGGGACAACCTTAGCGTGTCGGAAAACAACGTTAAAGAGGCGGTGCAAAAGGCTTATTACTCGGTGCTTATTGCAGAAGAACAAAAGCGCATTTTGGATGAGACCGCAGTGAGGCTGGATCAACTCATTGCTGAAATGAACCAGATGTACAAAAGCGGCTTTGTGGAAAAACTGGACATCGATAAGCTTACCGTATCCCAAAACAACACCACTGCCGCCATCAACCAGCTTGTAAATTCCATCAACATCAGCAAGTCTTTGTTGAAAAACGCTGTCGGCCTGCCCATCAATGACGAACTCAACCTCACTGAAAAACTGGAGACCCAAGACTTGAGAGCCCTGCTGCTCGCAAATACCAATAATTTCAATTACGAAAACAGAAGTGAAATTGTGTTGCTGAATACCGCCCGGCAATTGCAGGAAATCGATGTAAAAAGACAGAAAGCCGCCAAACTGCCAACGGTATCGGCTTTTTATCAACTTCAGCGATCCGGCCAGCGAAATCCCGATTTTGCGCCTCCGGGAGGCAGCCCCTGGTTTTGGTACACGACCGGCTTGCTGGGCCTTAGCGTGCAACAGCCGATCTTCGACGGGTTACAGACAAAACACAGAACCGGACAGGCCAAGTTAAAACTCCTGAAAGTTGACAATAGCCTCAGCCAGTTAAAAAGAGCCATCGACCTGGAGCAAAACATCGCCAAAAATTCGCTGAGTAATGCCTTACTCAATCTCGACGTGCAGGAAAACAACACAGAACTGGCCAGGGAAGTATTCGAAACCACCAAAAAGAAATACGAGGCAGGGGTCGGGTCAAGCCTCGAATTGATTCAGGCGGATACTGAATTGCAAAGAGCACAGGGCGCTTACTTTCAGGCGCTGTACGATTGCTACATCGCCAGGATCGCGGTAAACAAATCACTCGGTAAATTATAAACGATAAAATAATTTAAACCAACCATAAAATGCGAACTATACTGTATGTTGTCACCCTGCTTGTCCTGGCCCATTCGTGCAACAAAAATGAAAATTCCGCCCCTGCCGGAAACGGCCTGGCGGCCAAAACTGCAGAACTGGCCAAATTGAAAAACCAGCAATCGGACCTGACGAAAAGAATAACCGCTCTGGAAGCGGAGATCGTCCAGCTGGACCCTTCCAAAGCCGTACAGCCCAAGCTGGTTTCCATTGCCGAAATTGCCCCGGAGGGATTCGAAGCTTACATCAACCTTCAGGGGACGGTAAGTTCGGAAAACATTTCCTATGTGGCGCCGAGAAATGGCATGGGCGGCTATGTGAAAGAACTGTACATCAAAGAAGGGCAATATGTGAAAAAAGGGCAGTTGATCCTGAAGCTGGATGACCAGGTGTTACGACAATCCATCGCATCCTCCCGGACGCAACTCGCTTTTGCGCAAGACTTATACGACAGGACAAAAGCCCTTTGGGATGAAAAAATCGGTACGGAAGTACAATTGCTGAACGCAAAAAACAATGTAGATGGTTTAAAAAACCAGATAGCGCTCCAGGAAGAACAGCTCAATACTTACCTCGTATATGCGGATCAAAGCGGCATTGCTGAAATTGTAAACATAAAACCGGGCGAGCTTTTCACCGGAATTGGCGCTGCCGGCCCCCAGATACAGATCGTCAACAATAACGACCTCTCCGTCGAAGTGGATATTCCCGAAAACTATGTCATGGAAGTGAAAGCAGGCACAGAAGTTTTGGTTGAAATCCCTGCCATTAATCAAACCTTTAGAACCACCATCGGCCGGATCAGCCAATCCGTTAATGCCGCTTCTGTTGGATTCACGGCGGTGTGCAAAATACCTTCCGTTGCCGGCTTAAAGCCCAACATGTCCGCGTCGGTCAAGATCCTGAGCCATTCCAACGCCAGAGCTATTGTCATCCCGGTGAACATCGTACAGTCGGATGAAAAGGGAAAGTATGTTTACCTGATGGCCGAAAACGAAGGTAAAAAAATCGCTAAAAAAGTAAACGTAACCCTGGGTGAACTCTATGGCGACCAGATAGAAATACTCAACGGCTTGCAACCGGGAGATCAATTGGTCACGAAGGGGTATCAGGATCTGTACGATGGGCAGGCGGTAAATGACATTTGACTTGGAAGTCGGAAGGCGGAAATCGGAAGGCGAACGCAGTGAGGCCCCGTACCGACGAAGGAAGTGGGAAGCCTGTATAATTCAAGGTTGGAACGGCAAAAAATAATAAAAAGGCCATGTCAAGAATAAACAAACTACCGGAAGTATTCAAAGAATTCAGGCCCTCCAGTTGGGCGGTGGATAATAAAACGGCGATGTACATCATCACCATTATCATCACGCTGTATGGGTTCTACACGTTTACCACGCTGCCCAAAGAACAATTTCCCGACATCGTAGTCCCGACCATATCCGTGACGACCGTGTACGTAGGCAATTCTCCTCAGGATATCGAAAACCTGGTGACCCGGCCCATCGAAAAACAGATCAAGGGCATTTCCGGCGTAAAGGTCAACAAGGTGAATTCTATCTCGATGACGGACTACAGCATCATTATTGTTGAATTCGATACCGACATCACCCCCGAGTTGGCCAAACAAAAAGTGAAAGATGCGGTTGACAAAGCAAAAACCGACCTGCCCGCCAACCTCACCAGCCAACCCGATGTGGTGGAATTTTCCTTCAGCGATATGCCGATATTGTTCGTCAACATCAGCGGCGATTACGATGGTTTGAAGCTAAAACACTTTGCAGACAAACTGAAGGACCGTTTTGAATCCCTGCCCGAAGTCAACAAGGCAGAAATTGTGGGGGCGCCGGAAAGAGAGATACAAATCAACGTGGACCCCCTCGCCATGGAAAAAGCCATGTTGACTTTTAATGACATATCTAACGCCATCGCCAATGAAAATATGGATATCAGCGGGGGACAGCTGGAAGTAGGCGATATGGAACGTGCTTTGAGAGTGAAAGGCCAGTTGGCCAGCAGCCTCCAGTTATTTGACCTGGTGGTAACAACGCCGACTGGTGGGAATATACGATTGCAGGACATTGCCGAAATAAAAGACACGCTCAAGCAGAAAGAAAGTTTCGCCCGCCTGAATGGTAAAAACGTCATCACCCTCAACATCGTAAAAAGGTCTGGGGAAAACCTCATCGACTGTGCCAGCCAGGTCAAGGCCATTGTGGAAGAGATGAAGGTTTCGGAATTGCCCAAAGACCTGGCCGTCGTCGTTACCGGCGACCAGAGCCGGCAGGCGGCCACCTCCTTCAACGAACTGGTCAACACCATTGTTATCGGCTTCCTGCTGGTGCTGTTGGTGTTGATGTTTTTTATGGGCGTCACCAACGCCTTCTTCGTTGCGCTGAGTGTTCCGCTGAGTGTATTCGTGGCTTTTATTTTTCTGCCCGCTGCCGACTTCATCGTGGGCGGCAATGTCACCCTGAACTTTATTGTGCTCTTTGCCCTGCTTTTTGGCCTGGGCATCATCGTTGATGACGCCATCGTGGTCATCGAAAA
>JAGQXQ010000129.1 GCA_020436535.1 Phaeodactylibacter sp. | reverse complement strand
TACACTTGATCTGTGTGTCCAGGGACGCGTAATCACTGCTGTTAAAATAAAGGTGATGAACACAAACCTCCGCCGTGATGCGCTTTTGTTCGAGTGGGATGTCACTGCGAAAAAGCGCCAGCTCCCTGGCAGTAGAGATATGCAGGATATGCAACCGGGTACGGTGGCGTTGAGCCAGTTCTACCGCCAGAGAAGAAGACTTGTAGCAGCCTTCCACACTTCTGATGTCCGGATGGTATTTTACAGGCACCTCTTCTCCGTATTTTTCCCGGTAGGCCTGCTCATTGGCGCGCACCGTAGCTTCATCTTCGCAGTGCGTGGCGATGAGCATGGGTACTTTAGAAAACAGCCCCTCCAGCGTACGCTCATCATCGACCAGCATATTGCCAGTGCTGGACCCCATGAACACCTTAATGCCGCACACCGTTCGGGGATCCGTTCTGAGTACTTCCTCCAGGTTGTCGTTGGAAGCGCCCATAAAGAAGGAATAATTGGCCAGGGAATTTTTGGCGGCAATGTCGTACTTCTGCTGCAGCAATTCCTGAGTGAGCGCCGCCGGTTTTGTATTGGGCATTTCCATAAACGAGGTAGTTCCTCCAGCAACGGCCGCCCGCGGTTCGGTATACAGATTGGCCTTATGGGTGAGGCCCGGCTCCCGAAAATGTACCTGATCATCGATAATGCCCGGGATTAGATACTTACCTTCGGCGTTGATCTCCAGGTCCGCCCGGGCGTCAATCTCCGAGCCGACACGTTCAATCCGGCCTCCTTTTATGAGTACATCACCAACGGTGATCTTTCCCCGGTTGACAATGTGCGCTCCTTTTATGAGTATACTTTTCATAATCGCTTCTTTGTTGGGCTGTGAAAATAGACATCCCGTTTTAAGCCTGCAAACTTTTTCGTTAGCTTTGCGGGCGAAATTTGGGCTGGCTACTTTCCAACTGCCAGCTGTTGTTGTGTTCCTTACCAATAACAGTGCGGGCGTGGGGCGCCGGTTGATTATTTCGCCCGGAATAAATCTAATTAGCCCGGAAAGAATATTCTGGCATTTGAAAGAACAACAATATGAAACCTACAAACTCCCCTTTGCACCCCGATTTCAAGCTAGGCGTGCTCGGCGGCGGCCAGTTGGGTAAAATGCTCGCCCTGGCGGCCGGCAACTGGCATCTACCGCTTTACGTGCTGGACAGCGACAAGGACTTTCCTGCCGCCAGGGTAACCCCCTTTTTCACCGAAGGTAATTTCAAAGATTACAACGACGTCTATCAATTCGGCAAACGGCTCGATGTACTGACCATAGAGATCGAGCATGTTAATACAGAGGCACTCCACCAACTGGAAAAGGAAGGGTTGACAATACACCCCTCTCCAGGAAAGTTAGACATAATCAAAGATAAAGGCGCCCAAAAACTTTTCTACCAGGAGAAACGCATTCCTACTGCTCCATTTCAGCTGTTCGAAGATGAGCAGGCAGTAAGGCTGGCTATTGAAAAGAAAGCCATCACCTTCCCTTTTGTCCAGAAGACAAGAACGGCCGGTTACGACGGCCGGGGAGTTAGCGTCATTCGCGATGCGAACAGCCTGGGAGACTTACTTCCCGGCGCCTGCCTGATCGAAGCGCAAGTCGAGATCGACAAAGAGCTCGCTGTGATCGTTGCCCGCAATGCTGATGGAGAAACCCGGGCTTTCCCGGCAGTGGAAATGGAATTCAACCCCGAAGCCAACCTTGTAGAATTCCTCTTTTGCCCGGCGGCAATTACCCCTGAGCTGGAAGCGGCAGCTGAAAAACTGGCTATTCAAGTGGCTGTCGATTACGATATTTATGGCTTGCTCGCCGTGGAGCTCTTTCTCGACAAAAAAGGCCAATTACTGGTCAACGAGGTGGCGCCCAGGCCCCACAACAGCGGGCATCACACGATCGACAGTTGCTATACGTCCCAGTTTGAACAACACCTGCGCGCAGTGCTCAATTTCCCGCTGGGCAGCACCCGGATGAAAGCTCCATCCGTAATGGTAAACCTGCTGGGCGCCGAAGGGCATACCGGCCCCGCTGTCTATCAGGGGATGGAAGATTGCCTGGCTATCGAAGGGGTCCATATTCACCTCTACGGCAAGGCTATCACCAAGCCATTCAGAAAGATGGGGCATGTCACTATTGTGGATGAAAGCCTGGAAAAAGCCAAGGACAAGGCCAGAAAGGTAAAGGCGTTGCTAAAAATCGTGAGCGGCTGATCCGGCCACGTACACCCTGTAACATAAGGCTCCTTTCCAGCCCTATCCACTCCATTTATTCGTACTGACGACGGCCCGGGGGTAATCGTCTCCGATGCGGAGGTGCAACTCCTCCTGCTCGGAAAAAGATAGCTGGTCCGGCTGATGGATCTTTTCGGGAGGGAGGCCTTGCAGTTCGGGAAGCCACAATTTCACATATTCCCCCTTGGGGTCATAGGTTTTTGCCTGTGAGATGATGTTCAAATAACGGGGATCCCTGGAATCACTTCCCACCCCAGCCATATAGTTCCAATTGCCCCAGTTGCTGGCCACGTCATAGTCAATCAACAGCGATTCGAAATATTCCGCCCCCATCTGCCAATTCACCCCCAAGTCATTAACCAGAAAGCTGGCAACGTTTTGGCGGCCACGGCTGGACATATAGCCAGTCTGGCTGATCTCCCGCATATTGGCGTCAATGAAAGGCACACCGGTACGGCCTTCGGCCCATTGCTCCAGCAAACTCCTGTCATTACTCCATCGAAGGCCGACATTATTCTGAGGCCCGGTTTTAAAAAATATCTGGTTGCAGTATTTCTTGGCCATAAAGCGAAAGAAATCCCTCAGCATGAGGTGGTAGAATAGCTCGTAGGCCGACTTGTTCTTCCCGTACTGTTCTTCGTACTTTCTGAGTTCGTAGTACACCATTTTAGGCGAAAGACACCCCTGCGCCAGCCACGGGGACAATTTGGTGCTGTAATCCCCCCCAATGAGGCCGTCGCGTGATTCTTTAAAATCATCGATCAACCCCTCTTCCCAAAGATAGTAGTTCAGGCGGCGCAGGCCTTCCAGTTCGCCCCCCTGGAAAGCAAAGCTTCCCTTTGGGCCCGGTTCAAATTCCTCATGCCCCAGTTCAGAGAGGGCGGGCAAAGCGCCCAGTTCCAGGGCTACCGTTATCGATGGCAGGGCATCGGGCGTTGGTAATGGGCCACGTACCGGCACATAGCGTTCTATTTCTTTTCTAAACTGGGTAAAGTTATCCGGAGTATGCTGAATGGGAAAAGGAAGGTCGGAGGTATAGTAAAGCAATTTGCCGCGGGAGTAACGCATCTCCTGCCCTACCGACCACAAGTTCTTTTCCAGCGCATCCTGTACTTTAACTTCTTCATGAGTCCGCTCCCGGTTACAGAAAACCCAGTTGGCACGCGCCTTTTGGGCGATCTCGAAAACTTCTTCTTCGGGCTTCCCAACCCGGATGATGAGATCACTACCTCGTTCACGCAGTGACTGCCGAAGTTCCCTGACACTCTCTAAAATGAACTTAGCACGATATTTACCGGTTTTGGGGAATCCGAAGGAATGAGTCCGGCCCATGAAGGTGCGCTCATCGAAAACAAAAACGGGAATGACTTCATCTGCACTATTCAATGCCTCTTGCAATGCCTCATTGTCATGGAGCCTGAGATCCAATCGAAACCATAACACAGCGCGCTTGGTGTACATATTTTTTCTATTTTTTTACGATGAAGCAGCGGGAAAAGAAATCTAAAAAGCGCCTTATTAAATTTTCAATAAGTTTTGAAAATAAACAAGGGATGCTGGATTTGGTTCTCAGATAATCGTAAAATGTACACCACATAATAGTGAACTATTCCCGATTCCCTTGCGTTAGACAGGCGTAAATTAATAAGATTATGGATTTCAAAGCATTAGAAAAAGAAGTTCGGTTCAGAACCATGCGAAGCTCCGGTAGCGGCGGGCAGCATGTCAACAAAGTTGAAACTAAGGTCGAGCTTCTTTTTGACGTCAACAACTCCCAGTTTCTTTCCCAATGGCAAAAACGAAGGATCATAGAAGAGCTGGGCGGGCGCATCAATAAGGAAGGGCTTCTGGTGATTGGCGCCGGTAACCGCCGTTCCCAAATTTTAAACAAGGGAGCGGCCTTAAAAAAGTTCGAGCGCCTGGTTTCCAAAGCACTGGAGCCCCGCAAAAAGCGGAAGCCGGTCAGCCAGCTGAAAGCCAACCCTGAAAAACGGATCAGAGAAAAGAAAAGGCGTTCAGAGAAAAAAGCCTGGCGCAATAAGAAGGCCATCCCCAAAAACGGCGATGGCCTTCATTTTTCCGGGAGTCCTTTGGTAAAAGGATAAGGAAGGATTATTTTCACGGGTTAATCAAAATTCCACTTCATGAACCGCTTCTATTTTTTGTTCTCCTTACTCTTTTTGATCCAATCACTGGCCGCACAAGACAAACCCGCTTATCAATTCTTCAACCAGGAGGGCAAAACTGTAAAATACAAGAAGGTGCTGGCCGCCGCACAGAAAGCCGACATCATATTTTTCGGTGAATTGCACAACAACCCCATTGCACACTGGCTGCAGTTGGAACTGACTAAAGGGCTCCAGGAGGAAAAAGGAGAAGGCCTCATCCTCGGCGCCGAGATGTTTGAGGCGGATAATCAGATCCTGGTCGATGAATATTTTGCCGGCACGATTGACACTAAAGCCTTTGAGGACGAAGCACGCCTCTGGAAGAATTATAAAACGGACTACAAACCCCTCCTGGAACTAGCGCGGGATAAAAAACTCCGGTTTATTGCCACCAATATCCCCCGCCGGTATGCAAACCTTACTTTCCGTGAGGGCTTCGAAGGTTTGGAGAACCTCTCTGATGAGGCAAAAAGTTTCATCGCGCCCCTCCCCTTTCCTTTTGACATCAACCTCCCCGGTTATCAGAACATGATGGAGATGATGGCCGGCCATGGGGGAGACAATCTCGAAAACTTCCCCAAAGCCCAGGCTGCTAAAGATGCCACGATGGCTCATTTTATCAGCCGGAATTGGAAAGAAGGCCAAACCTTTATTCATTTTAATGGTTCCTACCATTCGGACGACTTTGAAGGCATTATATGGTACCTCCGCCAGTACGAACCCGAAGCCAGTGTGCTTACCGTTACTACTGTGGAACAGGCTGAAATTGGCCAGTTGGAAGAGGAAAACAGTGGTAAAGCCGACTTTATCCTGGTGGTGGATGAGGATGTGGCCAAAACGTACTAGTGCCGCTTGTACCAGGAATTTTACAACAATGAAATATTTCTTACCGGCATCAATTTTTTTCTTTTTACTTTCTTGTGGTTGTCAACCATCGGAACAACGGCTACCTATTTTAAGTAAAGGCAAGAAAATAGACGGGCAGATGGCCTATGAACAAATCCCGGACTTTACCTTTATCGGCCAGGATAGCAATCTGGTGACCAACGCCACTTTTTCCGGCAAAGCATATGTCGCCGATTTTTTCTTCACTTCCTGTCCAACCATTTGCCCAATAATGACGAGGAATATGCTTAAAATTTACGAGCGGTTTCAGGATAGTACCCAACTGCTGCTCCTTTCTCATACCATCGACCCGAAACGGGATACCGTGGGGCGCCTGCATCAATATGCCCACAACCTGGGAGTTAGTTCCGACAAGTGGTTCTTCGTTACCGGCAACAAGGATGACATATACGAAATAGCCGACGACTACTTTAATGTGGTTATCGAAGACCCTACTCTACCTGCCGGATTTGACCATAGTGGCCGCCTTGTATTGGTGGACCCCCAAAAGCACATCCGGGCCTACTGTCAGGGAACGGATAGTGTGGCCGTTGAGAAATTCATGGAAGATATAGAAACGTTGCTCGATGAGATCTAACCTAATCCTTTTTCTCTTTCTCTTGTCATTTTTTCTCTTTGATTGTGAGAGCCAACCCCATCGGCAAGGCCAGATCCTCTATCAGAATTTCTGCGCCAACTGCCACATGGACGACGGCAGCGGGCTGGCTGGTAATATTCCTCCGCTTGCCCAATCCGATTATGTGAGCCAAAATCAGGGGCAACTGGCATGTATTATCCGAAATGGTATGGAAGGACAAGTAGTGGTCAATGGAAAAACCTATCAGAATCCTATGGCCGGCATCCCCCAACTGAGCGAATTTGAGATCGCTAACATTCTCAACTATATCAACCAGGCCTGGGAAAACGACTACGGCTACCTACCGCTCAAAACAGTCCGTGAAAACCTGGAGCGCTGCAAACAATAGGCATAAGGGCGAAATTAACATTCTATACCCTCATTTTTTATCCGGAATTGCTACTTTAGGGGTGGATGTCTAAAACAGCCAATGATCCTATGAATAAACTCCTGACGCTTTTTTTCCTGGTGGCCTGCCTGCCAACACTCCTTTTTGCTCAGCCGGCCAATGACGATTGTTCCGGATCCATCCATCTCGGCATTGCTCCGGCCTGCCTGGACTCCGTTTTTTTTACCAACGTCAACGCCACGGCTTCCGATATAGGCGCCGGCAATTTCCCCGGCTGTTTCAATGGCGGCAATGTGGAACGCGACGTTTGGTTTACCTTCACTTCCAACGATACCATATACGATTATACCATCACGGTGACAGGCTTGTCTTCTGGCGCCAACGCAGCAATGTCCAACCCGCAGATTGCCCTTTACCGGGGAGACTGCACCATGAATGGACTGGCAGAGCTGGCTTGTGCCTCAGCCACAACAGGGGCGGCAACGGTAGAACTCACGGTAGAATCACTTACCCCTAATATCACCTATTTCCTGCGAATCAATGACTATACTTCTTCCCTGACGCCCAATTGGGGATCCTTCCAGCTGTGTGTAGAAGAAAAACAGCCTGACAATAACATCGATGAAATCGGCTCCACGGCCTGTTCCGGGGTGCTTTATGACAGTGGCGGCCCCGACGGTGACTATTCCAACAACGAAAACCATACTTTTACGATCTGCCCGGATCAGCCCCATGATTGCATTCTCTTTTCACTCGAATATTACTTTATCGAGCCTCAGGATATGTTCGGCGTCACAGATCAACTGATTTTTTACGATGGCGCAACGGCCAACCCGTCCACCATTATTGGCCAGGTCGGCAGCTTCAATTTTGAAGACGACGGCGGCGGTGGGGTATGCTACCAGGTGAAGGCCAGCAGCGGCTGCCTGTCCGTACAGTTCACCTCCGATGCCCAGGCTGTTTTTGAAGGTTTCCGGGGTTTTTGGGAATGCACTACTGATTGTGAAACCGCCCTGCCGATCACAGTAGATGCCAATATATCCAATGAACAGGTCATCGATTTTGTATCTACTCCGGCAACCACGGCGAGCATCACCAACATAGAATGCCCACCGGGCGCCTACGGCACTTTTCAGGCGGCCGATCCATCCGGGCTGGGACTGGAGCGGGGATTACTGCTTACCACCGGTAGCCTGGCCTGGGCAGTAGGGCCCAATACAGACCCCGGCAACGGGACTTTCGAAAGCGATAACAACGGCCCAGGCGACCCGGAACTGGATTATCTCTCTCAATTGAACGGCAACAACTTTCTTTCCGAAAATGCTTGTATCGTCGAGCTGGATGTCTTTGCCGCCACTAATGAGCTTACTTTTGAATACATTTTTGGCTCTGAGGAATACCAGGAGTATGTTGGCCTGGAGTACAACGATATCTTCGCTTTCCTCGTTTCCGGCCCCGGCATTACCGGCGACCCCAACATTAACAACCAGGCAAATATCGCGGTGCTGCCCAATGGCATGGGTACACAGGTTGAGATAAACAACGTCAATCAGTTGGTCAACTGGGAGTACTACCGAAACAACAACAACGGCGTCGCCACACAATACGATGGGTTAACCTCTGATTTCCTGGGCGTCAAAAAAAGCCTGACCGCCCGGGCGGCAGTACAGCCCTGCAATACTTACCACCTCAAATTCGCCATTGCCGACCGCGGTGACGCTTTCTTCGATTCCGGCGTTTTTATATCTGAACTAAAGGGGGGAACCCCCCAACTGGCCGTCAACTTCAATTCGGGCATCGACTACCTGGTCGAAGACTGCAGTAATGTACCAGATGAACTCACCATCTCTCTAACCGCATCCTCATCAGATACGATTTCCTATCAGCTTGAAATTGCCGGAACGGCCACACCGGGTGTCGATTTCACCGTAGATGTACCCGATTCCATCGTGTTTTTACCGGGAGAAACCAGTTTTTCGTTCCCCATAACGGCTCTTTCCGACCTGGAAACCGAGCCCACCGAGACGATCACCATCCGCCTCACCAATGACTTTGGCTGTGGCCAGGTTGTCTATTCAGAACTGCTGATCAATCTGGCTGATGGGCTCAAAGTAGATATCAATGCCGGACAGGATACCGCTTATATTTGCCAGGACAATACAATAACCCTCCACGCTACCGGCGCCAATTCTTACTTCTGGTCGCCTGTCAGTATTGTCGATAACCCATCCGCCGCCAGCCCAATTGCTGATCCGGACACCGATCGGTGGGTTACCGTTGAAGGATCACTCGGCCCCTGTGTGGCCTACGATTCCATCTTCCTTCAACGCACTACGCCCACCATCGAAGTGCAGCCCCCCGGCCCCATAGCCATTTGTCAGGGAGATTCCGTGCGGCTTGTCGCCTATAATAATGTAGGTGGCTCCGGCCTGCAATGGTCTCCGCTTTCAGGCCTGGACAGCCCGAATAGCGAAAGGCCGGTAGCCACTCCTCAGCAAAGCATTACTTATGTGGCCAGTATCGATATCACGGGGTGTTTAGTCCGGGATTCGATCAACATAAACGTGTCTGCTTTCGATTTCCCCATGGTTACCACTGACACGGCCATTTGTGAGAACTACGGTGTACAACTGGCCGAAGTGATCTCTCCGGACAGCACAACTACCCACTTTGAGTGGACACCATCTGCAGGCCTCCTCAACGACACCATCGCCGGCCCTCTCGCCTTTCCTGAAATAACCACCAATTATCAGCTCATCGGCACCGCTGCCAACGGCGCCTGCGCCGACACTTCCGAGGTCACGATCACCGTCCTGCCCGCCGATGTGAACATTGCCAATCCGGATACTGTGGAAATCTGCCTGGGCGCCTCCGTGGAGCTATCCGCCGGTACCACTACCGGCACTGCAGACGGGCTGTTGTGGTCGCCCGATGACGGCAGCCTCAGCAGCACCTCCGGTTTGTCAGTCATGGTTACGCCCGGCATCTCCACCTGGTACTTCACCACCTACCAACGGGACGTTTGTACCGTATTCGATTCGGTATTCATCCGCGTTGACTCACTGCCAGGCCTTTCCATCACAGCCGAACCGGAAAAGGAGGCATACTGTCAGGGAGAGATCGTACAATTGCTCTCTCCCACCTATGAGCCTCCATTTTATCCCGCTATCCAACATTTCTGGTCCCCCCCTGTCGGTTTTGAGACAGCGGACAGCCTTTGGAATATGGTCATCAATACGCAGGATTCTATTCTCTACCGACGGATTACCATCAACCGGGGCTGCCGGGATACGGCGGAGATCCTGATCAATGTTATTGAGCCGCCCATTATCAGCCTCCATCCACAGGACACAGTCGTCTGCCTTGGAGCATCTGTACCTTTCCAACTGGAAATAACCGGAGACTACGAGGCGATCGAATGGACGGGTGACGGGCTCAGTTGCACCGATTGTCCGGCCCCCATCGCAACGCCATCCGCAACGGCAGCTTACAGCGTAATTATTACTGCCGGAGGCTGTGAGCCGGCCGTGGGCGCCTCGATCAGGGTAGCCGCACCGCCCCTCATCTTGCTCAATGGCAGCAACATCATCTGCGAAGGCGACTCTCTCCTGCTCAACCTGGCTGCCGATAGCAGCAGCACCTACACCTGGACCGCTACCGACCTACAGTTCGGATCGTTTGTCGGCCCGCAGCCGGTAGTCAGCCCCGAAGAAACAACTACCTATTTCCTGACCGCCGATAATGGTTTGTGCCCTCCCGAAGAAGCCACTATAACCATAGAGGTTGCCCAGGCAGGCAACCTGCAGATAGAAGGGCCGTCAGAATTGGTTTGCTCAGGCGATAGTATCCTGCTCTCCGCTTCCGTTTTGGGTGGTGATCCTCAAGGCCAGTATTTGTGGGAAGGTTCAGACGGCAGCAGGCAGTCTGGCGCCTCAGTGATTTTCAACCCGGACACACCACTTACTTACACCCTTACTTACATCAGTGCAACCGGTTGCGACACCCTTACTGCCAGCCTGAATGTCGATGTACAGCCAGGCATAGCTGTAAGCCTGGAAACGGATTCGCCGGATCTGAACCCGGCCCAGCAAGGCGCCTCCCTCCGCCTGACGGCCACCACCACGCAGTCGCTCTCTCTAAACTTCAGCTGGACGCTCAATCAACAGCTTGTTCAGCAGGGCTTCGACTTGTTAGAATACCAGGATATTTTGATCGCCAACCCGTCCGTTTACACCGTTTTTGTTCAAGACCCTGCCACCGGTTGTACGGACTCTGCCAGCCTGGCGATCCTGGTCGAGCCACCCGCTATTGAAGTCCCCAATACCTTTACACCCAATGGAGACGGGAACAATGATTTCTTCAGCTATGTAATCCGGGGCAATATCCGGCGCATTCTCGAATTTAAAGTATTCAACCGCTGGGGGCAATTGGTTTTTGATTTGAATTCCTTTGACCCGGGCCAGGTCACGGGCTGGGATGGCGCCTATAAGGGCCAGCCGCAGCCTTCAGAAGTTTACTTCTATCTGCTTCGCCTGGAGCGGTACGATGGGGTTGTGGAGGAAAGGCAGGGGGATGTGAGTTTGTTACGGTAGGCTTCGGGGTTTGTTATAAGGTTCCTATATTAGTGCCTGAGCAACTCAAAATGCAATGAGAAACCACTTTATCCTGGCCGCTGCCTTAGCCCTGATGGCTATCCTGGCGCTTGCCATGGCAGGCCAGCAGAATTGGCTGGGCCCAGTTGCCATCCTGTTTTTCGTACTGCTCGCTCTGGGGTTGGGCCGATCCGAACAAATGAGGCGGCTGGCCTTTACCGCCTGGATCATCGCCGCAGTGGCCGCTTCCCTCTTCTACCCCGCCCCTTTTCGGGAGCTATGGGGCTTTGACCTCAAAAAGCTGATCATCCCCCTGCTGATGATCATCATGTTTGGAATGGGTACGGCGATGAGTCTGCGCGACTTTGCAGGAGTGATCCGTATGCCCAAAGGAGTCTTCGCAGGTTTGCTTTGCCAGTTCACCATTATGCCGCTGGTAGGTTTCGGATTGACGAAGGTGTTCTCTTTTCCACCTGAGATCGCCGCAGGCTTAATTCTGGTCGGGTGCTCACCCAGTGGTTTAGCCTCCAATGTAATGTCCTTTATCGCGCGGGCCAATCTGGCGCTTTCACTTACGCTGACGGCCATTGCCACCCTGCTGGCACCCCTGCTCACACCGGCACTGATGGCACTCCTGGCAGGCCAATTGGTGCCCATTGACGCCTGGGGGATGATGCTGGATATCCTGCGAATCGTCATCCTTCCGGTTGTCGCCGGGCTCTTTTTCAACCACTTTTTCTACGATCGTTTCCCATGGCTGGCTCGCTTCATGCCTAAGATATCAATGGTGGGAATTGCCGTCATCATCGCCATCATTACTGCCGCTGGCCGCGACAGCCTGCTCACCATTGGGTTTACACTCATTCTGGCCGTAGCGCTGCACAATGCCGCCGGGTACTTCTTCGGTTACTGGGCCAGCCGCCTGTTCGGCCTCGACCGACAGTCCTGCCGCACCATTGCCCTGGAGGTTGGCTTACAAAACAGCGGGCTGGCCAGTGGGCTGGCACTGGAGATGGGCAAGGTGGCCACTATGGGCCTCGCGCCGGCCGTCTTCGGCCCACTAATGAATGTGACGGGCTCGAGCCTGGCGAGTTGGTGGAGAGGAAAGGGAGAATGAAGGGGTAGATTGTTGGATTGTTGGATGGGTGGACTTGCATAAAAAAGAGCCATCTCCGGAAACAGATCAGAGATGGCTACTAACTCAACCTTATAGATTTTTATAAAACTGGTATCTAATTCAGGTTTTCCAGCACTTTGAGGAATTCCGTTACCGGCTGCAAGGCACAATGAGCAATGAACAACCCACAACGTGTCCAGCGTTCGGATTCGGCGTGAGAATGGTAGCCGCTTCGGTGAACAGGTTACAAATACTGGTTGATGATATTCTCAAACAGCTCCTGTTTACCACTGCGCTGCTGCGGTTCGCCATCCTTATAAGCAATAGCGGCTAGTTGTTCCAGGCTGAGTTCACCTGCCTCGAAGGCTTTACCCGGGCCGTCGCTGAAGGAAGCGTACCGTTGTTCCCGCAGCTTTTTATAACTGGATTTTTCCAACACTTCGCTAGCCACCAGCAGCGCACGGGCGAAGGCATCCATGCCGCCGATATGAGCGTGAAACAGGTCATCGAGATCGGTGGAATTACGGCGCGTCTTGGCGTCAAAGTTGACGCCGCCGCCCTGCAGGCCGCCCCCTTCGAGGATCACCAGCATAGCCTCCGCCAGCTCGTAAACGTTGTTGGGAAACTGGTCGGTATCCCAGCCGTTCTGGTAATCGCCTCGGTTGGCGTCGATGCTACCCAGAGCTCCTGCATCGACAGCTACCTGCAGCTCGTGCTGGAAAGTATGCTGCGCCAGGGTGGCGTGATTGACCTCAAGGTTGAGCTTAAAGTCTCCATCCAGGCCGTATTGCCTGAGAAAACCGACTACCGTAGCGGCATCGTAATCGTACTGATGCTTACTGGGCTCCGCCGGTTTAGGTTCGATAAAGAAGGCGCCTTCGAAACCCTGCGCCCGGGCATAATCTTTGGCCATGTGCAGGAAGCGAGCCAGGTGTTCGGCCTCCTTTTGCATATTGGTATTCAGCAAAGAAAGATAGCCTTCGCGGCCGCCCCAGAAGACGTAATTCTCACCACCCAGCTTGATGGTGGCATCCAAAGCGTTGCGAACCTGAGCACCGGCATAGGCTACTACCTGGAAATCCGGATTGGTGGCGGCGCCGTTCATATAGCGAGGATTGCTAAACAGATTGGCCGTACCCCAAAGTAACTTGACTCCGGTAACCTCCTGCTTTTCCAGTGCATAATCAGTGATCGTTTCCAGCCTTTTAGCAGACTCGGAAAGGGTAGCCCCTTCATTCACCAGGTCGAAATCGTGGAAACAATAGTATGGAATGCCCATTTTGGTGATAAACTCAAAAGCGGCGTCCATCTTGTCTCGCGCCTGTTGCATGGGGTCCGGCGCTTCCAGCCAGGGGAAGGCCTTGGTAGGCAGGCCAAAGGGGTCGCCTCCCGTTCCACAGAAAGAATGCCAGTAGGCCACGGCAAATTTGAAGTGCTCCTTCATGCTTTTACCCCCTACCTTTCGGTTTTCATCGTACCATTTGAAGGCAAAGGGGTTGTCCGATTCCCGGCCTTCGAATTTGATCTTGTCGATACCTTTGAAGTATTCCCGCTTACCAATCAGGATATTTGCTGTTGCTTTCGAAGACATATCTGTTCTATATTTTTTATTTTTGAACACTTTCAATCAAGTAATATTATCCATCATCTATTATCCAGGGCACTGTTCAACGCCCTTTCCCAACGTCCGTAAGCCTCCTGATAGGCGTCCTTTTCCGGCGCCGGCTCGAAAGCGTCCACTACCCTGGCTTTCTGCAGGGCTTCCTCCAGGCTACCGTAACAACCGGCGCCCACGCCGGCTGCCTTAGCAGCGCCGACGGCTCCTGTTGTGTCCAGTACTTCGATGCGGCTGCTCATCAGAGTGGCAATGGAAGAGGAGAAAATGGCCGATTGAAACAGGTTGTCATTACCAACGCGGATCTGATTGACGTCCAGCCCCATTTCCTTGAGAATATTCATCCCGTAAACGAAGGCAAAAGCTACGCCCTCCAGGGCTGCCCGAAAGAGATGAGAACGCTGGTGGCGATTGAACTGAAGATGGTGTATCTGCCCACCAATAACCTGGTTGTTCAGCATGCGTTCGGCTCCGTTGCCGAAAGGTAAGATAGACAGGCCCTCTGCGCCCACCGGCACGGTGCTGGCCAGGCGCTCCATCTCTCCATAATCGATTTCGCTACTGGCCACCTGATGCTTTATCCAACTGTATTGAATGCCCGCTCCGTTGATGCAAAGCAAGACTCCGATGCGGGGTTGATCTGAATTGTGATTAACATGGGCGAAGCTGTTCACCCGGGAATCGTCGTCGTATATTAGTTTATCGACAACCCCGTACACAACCCCGGAGGTGCCGCCGGTGGCCGCCACTTCTCCCGGGTGGAGCGTATTGAGGGACAAGGCATTATTGGGCTGATCACCCGCTCTATAGGTGACCGGAGTACCGGCCGTCAAACCAGTCGCACTTGCAGCCTCAACGCTCAACTTTCCCTGCTGTCCGCAAGTAGGCACCAATTCCGGCGCCAGCTCCTGGCCGATGCCGTAATGGCTCAGAATGTCTTCCGATAAGCGGTTTTGTTGGAAATCCCAGAGGATACCTTCCGATAGCCCGGAGGCGGTGGTGGTAGCCCGGCCCGTCAGTTTCAGAGCAATATAATCCCCGGGCAGCATAAACTTGTGGACGCGGCTGTAGGCCGATGGCTCGTTTTGTTGCACCCACCGCAACTTGGAAGCGGTGAAGTTGCCGGGAGAATTCAGCAACGACCGCAGACAAACCGTCCTGCCAATTGCTTCAAAGGCCTTATTACCGATCTCTACCGCCCGGCTGTCACACCATATAATAGAAGGCCGTAATGGCTTCATTTCCTCATCCACCAGTACCAGCCCATGCATCTGGTAGGCGATGCCAATGCCTTTGATCTCACCGGGATCCACCTGGTGATTTTGCAGCAACTGCCGGGTAGCCTTACACACATTTCCCCACCAGTCGTCCGGGTCCTGTTCGGCCCAGTCCGGGTGCGGAGCATGGATGGCCATCTCTGTTTCCGGGTACTTCACCACCCCCACCGTCTGGCCACTGTCTACTTCAACGATAGCCGCCTTTACTGAAGAACTTCCAATGTCATAACCTAGTAAATACACTGTCTTTCTGGTTTGATAATAATATGTAATTGCGGGAAAAAACTAACCTTTGGTTTTCCGGCGAAGCAACACAAATTAAGGCGACAAATATCGGATTATAAAACCTTCGCCCACTTAACAATTTCGCCAAATCGCGATTTCATATACGCCAATGCCTTTATCCAGGCCTGTGGTACCCTCCTTATGGCGCCTCCAGTATCCAACTGCGAATCACCCCAGCCTCACTACCGTCCTGCCCTTCAGCTGGCCTTTTAGAATCAGTTCAATTTTGGCAGGCAGTTCCTCCAGGCTGCATTCCGCAGCGAGCTCCTCCAACTGATCCAGCTTCCATTCATTGGCCAGCCGGCTCCATACGGCCTGCCGCACCGAATGCCTGCATTGCACTGAATCGATGCCGATGAGGCTAACCCCTCGAATGATGAAGGGAAAGACCGTCGTTTCCAGTTTTGGGGACTGCACCAGGCCGCAACAGGTGGCCACACCACCGTAGTGCAGGCTTTTCAGGAGAGTGGCCAGAATGTTCCCACCCACCGTATCTACAGCGCCGATGAAGCGGGGTTTGAGAAAAGCCTTGCCGGATGTGTCGTCCACCTCCTCTCTTCCGATAACCGCACTTGCACCGAGCTTACGCAGAAAACCTTCCTCTTCCTGCTTGCCTGTAACGGCCACCACTTCGTAACCGGCCTTTCCCAGTATACCAACTGCCACACTGCCTACGCCGCCGGTAGCGCCGGTGACGACAATCGGGCCACTGCCCGGCAGGATGTCGTGTTTTTCCAGTTGATAAACGGAAAGAGCCGCGGTAAAACCTGCCGTTCCGTAAACCATACTCTCCCGAAGGCTTAGTCCTGGCGGCAGAGGTACGGCCCAGGCAGCCGGCACGCGGATGTACTCTGCAAAACCGCCGGATGTATTCATCCCAAGGTCGTAGCCTGTGACCAGCACCTTATCGCCCGCCTTGAAGCCGGGGGATTGGCTTTCAGCCACCACACCGGCGGCGTCTATGCCTGGGGTATGAGGGTAGTTGCGGGTCACCCCTTTATTGCCAGAAGCAGAGAGGGCGTCTTTGTAGTTCAGGGAAGAATAATGCACTCGGATGAGCACGTCGCCTGCCGGCAGGCTCCCAATGTCGCGTTGAATGATTTCCTTTGAAAAGGACTGGTCGGCTTGTTCTGTAACCCAAAGGGATTTGAAGCTTTCCTTCATATTATTTTTTCCAAAAGGTACAAAAAAAAATAAAAAAGCGAGGCCCCGGTTCCATCATGGAACGGGGCCTCGCTTTTTTACAATAGAGGCTGTAATCGATAAAAGCCTTCTTATGCTCTGTTCAGCAGTACCAGCTGCTTACTGATCAGCTTATCGCCCTGGCGTATGGTGAGTGTAATGGCGCCGGGTGCAGCTTCACGCAGGCTCAGCTCTTCATTGAAAAATCCATCAAAGTTCTTCAGTTGCCGCTGGAGGAAAACGCGGCCGGCAGAATCGGTAAGCTGGATTTCTGTGGGCGCCGCCTCCGCCTGAAAGCGCACCGTCACCTCGCCGAAGGAAGGATTAGGAAAAGCGTTGTAGTCATTCAGCTCCAGGGTTGTTTCCGGAAGTTGGATGGCAGGTTCTACTTCTTCTTCCGCGACCACTTCTTCCTGAACAGGTTCTTCCATGCCACTGGTTTCACAGGTTTTAAAACGGGAATTGACCGTCAGTTCCTGATCGCCGCGCAGAAGGGTTAGTTTGAATGCCTGGCCGGGTTCATGCTTATTGCGCTCCGTAAGCAGCTCGCTGTTGTTGTTGACCGGCACATCGTCCATAGCCAGAATGATGTCGCCCGCTTCCACGCCATCCGTTTCCGCCGGAGTATTGCCGATGATCCCGGTGATCTGAACACCTTTGCCAAGGGGGGCCTGCCCGCCTACGTAAACCCCGATAAATACTTTACAGGGGTCGCGCTCATCGTTGAGATAATGGCGGGTGTATTGCTTTCCACCCAGGGTTACCTGCGCCTGCATGGTTTGGCCATCGCGAATATAAGCCACCGGTACGGTTTCCCCCGGCTCCAGTTTAGCCAGGGCGCCGCGCAGCCCGTAAGTCCCGTTGGTGGGGTGCCCGCCAATGGAGGTCACGACATCGCCTTGCTGCAGGCCGGCAGCCGCTGCACCGGAACCAGAAACAACGCCATCCAGCGCTACGCCCACCCCATTGGGTGTATTGTCGGGATAAACTCCTAAAAATGCCTTAGTAGCTTCTTCAGAATGCAGGCGGCCGTGGGTTGGCTCATCGCTGTTCCATTGTATATTTTCAAAGTTAAAATCGTCTCCGTGGACGACGATGCGCATGCTTTCCATTTCTTTCTCCAACTGTTCCATCTCCACAGCCAGGGCATCCATTTCCTGGGCGTGTTCTTTGGCGCGGCGGAAGTAAAACACGGTCTCTTCTTCGTTGTTGCCCCTTACGTCTATTTCTTGTCCATCTGAGAGTATATGCACTTTGACATCTTTACCATCGGCAGCATTGAACTGCTCGACAATGGATTCAATATTATCCCCCTTCTGAATCCGCTTTTTAACAGTGGTCACACTGCCATCTTCATGTTCGACTTCCTGGATGATGACCACCTCTCCTTTTTGGGCTTCCTGCGCCTGGAGGCTGGAAGTGGGCATTAAAAAAAGCAAGGCCAGAGCACTTGCGAGGAATAGTGTAAAATTCTTCATAATAACAGGTGTTTTAGTGATACAATGATAAAGCTACTGCCTATTTATCCGGATAGCCATTACCAAAAGAAAAAAACTGGCTACGGATTGGCTCTTTTCCGAAATGACGGTTCGGAACCGTAAAAGTTACAGTATAGAGGAAAGGACAATGCTTTTGAGGAAGCGTTGCATAGGGTTGGCGAAAAAATAATAGGGCAGGAAATCACAAAAGCCATCCCAAATATTACTTCGGGATGGCTTGAGTTTAATTTTAACAGATCAATTTATGAAGCGATCAGCTCTTCTTCCTTGATCGGCGCTCTGAACACCACTTTATCATCAAATACATCCAATACGATGCGGCTCTTGGGCAGCACTTTATTAAGCAACATCTGTTTGGACAGCTCGTTGAGTACGCGCTTTTGAATGAGGCGCTTCAAGGGGCGGGCGCCAAATTCAGGATGGTAGCCTTCCCCGGCCAGCCATTCCATGGCCTGCGGAGCGATAGACAACTGTATCTCCTGCTTTGCCAGCGTTTGGCGAAGTTCGTGGAGCTGCAGTTCGACGATCTGCCGGATATCTTTGCGGGATAAGGGGCGGAACATGATCACTTCGTCAATCCGGTTGAGGAATTCAGGGCGGACCGCTTGTTTTAGCAGTTCAAAAACCTGGCCGCGGGTTTTATCTATCACCTCCTCTTCATTGCCCGGAGTCATGTTCGCGAAGTTGTCGCGGATGAGGCCGGATCCGATATTGGAGGTCATGATGATGATCGTGTTCTTAAAGTCCGCCACCCTGCCTTTATTATCGGTCAGGCGGCCATCTTCGAGCACCTGCAGCAAAATGTTGAAGGTATCCGGATGGGCCTTTTCGATTTCATCCAGGAGGATCACACTGTAGGGTTTGCGGCGCACCGCTTCGGTCAGCTGCCCGCCCTCATCATAACCTACATATCCGGGAGGAGCGCCGATCAGGCGGCTCACGGCGTGGCGTTCCTGGTACTCGCTCATGTCGATGCGGGTCAACAGGTTTTCATCGTCAAAGAGGTACTCCGCCAGGGCCTTAGCCAACTCGGTCTTACCCACACCGGTAGTTCCGAGGAAGAGGAAGGAACCAACCGGCCGCCGCTCATTAGACAGGCCGGTACGGCTGCGGCGGATGGCGTCGGCCACTGCCTCTACGGCTTCATCCTGGCCGACGACGCGCTTGTGCAGTTCATCTTCCAGATAAAGCAGTTTTTCCCGCTCGCTCTGCAGCATTCGCGTAACCGGGATGCCTGTCCAGCGGCTGACGATCTCGGCGATGTCCTCGGCATCCACTTCTTCTTTTACCAGCAATTTGGAATCGGACTGCATTTCATGCAGGCGCTCCATATACTCATCAAGTTGTTTCTGTACTTCCGGCGCCCGGCCGTAGCGGATTTCGGCGGCTTCGGTGTAGTTGCCTTCTCGTTCGGCACGAGCGCTTTCTACTTTAAGTTGTTCCAGCATTTCTTTGGCCTGCTGCACGCCAAGGACGACTTCCCGTTCGCTCTCCCACTGAGCGCGCAAGGCATTGCGTTTCTCTTCCAGGTTGGCCAGTTCCTCTTCGATCTGGCCGATCTTCACCTGGTCATTCTCGCGCTTCATGGCCTCTCTTTCGATCTCCAGCTGGCGTATCCTGCGCTCTACCTCATCCAATTCCTCCGGCATGGAGTTCATCTCCAACCTCAACTTGGCGGCCGCCTCATCAATGAGGTCGATGGCCTTGTCGGGCAGAAACCGGGAGGTAATGTACCGGTGCGAAAGCTGAACGGCAGCCACCACCGCATCATCCTTGATATTGATCTTATGGTGGGTTTCGTAGCGTTCCTTCAGCCCGCGCAGGATGGAAATGGCGTCTTCTACGCCCGGCTCTTCCACCATGACCGTCTGAAACCGGCGTTCCAGTGCTTTGTCATTCTCAAAATACTTTTGGTATTCGTTGAGCGTTGTCGCACCAATGGCGCGCAATTCCCCCCGGGCAAGTGCGGGCTTAAGGATATTGGCGGCATCCATAGCGCCCTGGGTTTTTCCGGCGCCAATGAGGGTATGGATCTCATCGATAAAAAGGAAAATGCGGCCTTCGGCGGCAGTTACCTCTTTGATCACTGATTTCAGGCGCTCTTCGAATTCCCCCTGATACTTGGCCCCGGCAATCAGAGCGCCCATATCGAGAGAATAAATGTCTTTATCGCGCAGGTCTTCCGGCACATCGCCATCGACGATGCGATGAGCCAGGCCTTCGACGATGGCCGTTTTACCAACCCCTGGTTCACCGATCAGGATCGGGTTGTTCTTGGTGCGGCGCGCCAGGATGTGCAGCAATCGCCGGATCTCTTCCTCCCGCCCAATGACCGGGTCGAGCTTGCCGTCGCGGGCGCGCTCGTTGAGGTTGATGGCGTACTTGGTCAACGCATTGTAGCTATCTTCTGCGCTGTGGGTCGTCACCCGGCTGCCTTTGCGCAATTCCTTGATGGCGGCCTTGAGGGCTTTTTCCGAAACACCGCTATCTTTCAACATCTGCGATACGCTGTCCTTAGTGGCGATGATGCCCAACAGCAGATGCTCCAGAGCGACAAATTCATCGTCGAACTCTTTCAAATAAGTATTGGCCTTCTGCAACGCCTCCGTCGCAGTCCGAGACATATATTGGCTGCCGCCGCCACTGACTTTGGGATAGGAATAGACAATGCTGTCCGTAGCTTGCCGGATCGCATCAAAATTGACGCCCAGCTTTTTGAAAACAAAGGGCGCCACACTCTCGTCCACCTCCAGTATGCCTTTCAACAGGTGCCCCAACTCGATGGACTGCTGCTGGCCTTCCATCGCGATCTGCTGAGCCCGTTGAACCGCTTCCTGGGATTTGATGGTGAAATTATTCAGGTTCATATGGCTATTGTTTTTTATTTTCTGAAATTGAAATTCAGGTTCGTCTTTAATATTACAACACTTTTATTCATTCAAACTACGTACCATTGATGAAAAAAACCAGTATCCAGCCATTATGACATGAAGTTTCCAGGCAAGCTGACATTTTGACCAGGCCCTGCTTTCATACGTGGCCGAATTTCAAAGCAAAAAAGTGTAACTGCTTAGCCGGAGTTGGGTATTCGCGCATTCGGAGGCCATCCGAACACCGAACTGCCGAAGTTGGGGCCAACCGGCCGAACTTGGCCTAGAGTTTGTTCAAATTCAATACTTTTGGATTTCTTATCTTCGCTTCAGGTACAAACCATATAACCATGACGACAAAAACATTAGCTATCACACTGGGAATCATTTTCCTGGGTTTCGTTTCCGGCCTCAGCGCCCAGAACACTATTTACGAACCGCTCGTCCTGGAGGATGTCAAATATGCTCCGGAAGATTTTGGTAAGATGTGGACCTTCGATGCCATTCCCACCCAACGCTTTGAAGAGCTTTATGAATTCAAAGTCACCGAGGAGTGGCTGGAAGACGTACGGCTCTCGGCACTGGAATTCTCCACGGGTTGTTCCGCCTCTTTTGTCTCTCAAAACGGATTGATCATGACCAATCACCACTGCGTTCGGGGCTTGCTGCCGCGCATACAGCAGGAAGGAGAGCACCTGCAGCGAGACGGCTTCTATGCCGAAAAGATGACCGATGAGCGCCCCTTTCCCAACATTTACGTCGACCAGCTCATCTCCATCGAAAACGTGACGGAGCAGATACAGGCGGCCATGGCGCTGGGCAAGGATGATGAAGCGCAGGTGAAATTGAGGGATGAAAAAATACAGGAACTCACCGCCGCTTGTGAGGAGGGCACTGGACATAAGTGCCGGGTGATCACCCTATACAACGGCGGTAAATACGTACTGCATTCCTATCAACGCTATGATGATGTGCGCCTGCTTATGGTTCCCGATGTGCAAATCGCCGCTACCGGGTGGGACTGGGATAACTTCACCTACCCCCGGTATGAACTGGATTTCGCGTTTCTGCGCGCCTACGATTCGGAGGGGCAGCCCGTAAAAAGCCCGCATTATTTCCAATGGAGTGAAAAAGGCGCCGTCGAAGGAGAACCGGTATTTACCGTCGGCCGCCCGGGCAATACCGACCGCCTGTTGTCCAATGCGCAGATAGAATTCCACCGACAATATCGCAACCCCACTATCCTTATCTTATTCAACGAATTGTATCAGGCCCAGTACGCTCATTTTCAAGCCAATCCGGATCGGCAGGCGGAGATGCTGAGCCAACTCCTGAGCATAGCCAACGGCCGGAAAGTATTTGCGGGCTATCAACTGGCGCTCAATGACGAATACCTGATGGCGAAAAAGCGCGATTTTGAAAAAGAACTAAAAAAGAGAATGAACCAAAACAAGGCCCTCTACACCGAATACCACGACTTGTGGGACAAGATCGAAACAGCGGCCAATGTACTCAATAAAAACTACGTAGCTTACTTCACCCGCCAGA
The DNA here is from genome assembly GCA_020436535.1 of Phaeodactylibacter sp. Classification (GTDB taxonomy): domain Bacteria; phylum Bacteroidota; class Bacteroidia; order Chitinophagales; family Saprospiraceae; genus JACJXW01. Next base: position 255 of record JAGQXQ010000129.1, on the reverse strand, counting down.
TCAACTCTTTCAGCAGCCCTGCCCACCTGATACTTGCCAAAAAACTGGTGGATTATGCCGAGCAAATGGAGTTGCCCGAAGCAGAAAGAGGGGCAGATTATAAAGGAGAAAAACTATTGGATACAAAAAAAGGCCTGGTGTTGCAAGCCACCGATATGGAACTGGAAAAAGGCCGCATTCAGGCGCATGCCAATTACCTGGCCAAGGTCCTCGGAAAAAGTTCGGAAGCGATGAAGATCGCCTATGGGGGGCATA
>JAGQXQ010000590.1 GCA_020436535.1 Phaeodactylibacter sp. | reverse complement strand
GCGCGTTATTGCCGCTAGTAGCTAAAACGCGTTTCCGGATCTTTCATTGTGAGGATGGCGCCTGTTTTTCTCCGTCAGAGAACAGCCCCAGGTATTCCGCTGCCTGCTCCAGCAGTTTTTGCTCCCAGTCCCTGCGGCCTTGCTCTGGCGCTTGCAGGGGGTTCCAGTCCTTATCCAGCCAGTACTTTAGCTTTCCGTCGATGAAGATAAAGCGGGCGTGGGGTTGAGTGGCGAAGAAGAGTTCTTTATTGGCAAAGTAAAAAGCAGAAAGTCCTGCCGTTTGACGGCCGTCATTGGCCTCGGTAACCGTCAGCTTCACGGGATTGCCTTCTTCTGTCCACAGCTGCAAAATGCGGGGTTGCTGGTTCTCTTCCGCGGGCAGTTCCAGGCGCTGCGGCTGGTAGGCCCGCAATTGCTGGTCAGTCGACAGGATCACCTTCTGCACCTCTTTGATGATGGCCAGGGTATATTCCTCCGCCGTTTTGGGCGCCGGCTCGCTGGTTTCTTTGCCCCCGCCCGGTTGGCAGGCCCCGGCCAGCAGCAGGATGGCGAGAAACAGTATGTTTGTTTTCATCGATCTTATTTTAAGCCTCCTATATCTTTGTGCCGCCTCCCAGAGGAGCAAGGCCACGATTAGCAACTCCCCTCCTTTGGAGGGGTTGGGGGAGGCTACTAATCAAACGCCGCAATCACCGAGATCTCCACATTCACCAGTTTGGGCAGGTTGGCCACTTCCACCAGTTCGCGGGCGGGAGCGGTGGCCTCATCGAAGTAAGAAGCGTACACCTCGTTGATGCGCCCATAGTTGTTGATATCAGAAACAAAAATGCTGCATTTGACCACATCGGCGAAAGACAGGCCGGCCTCTTCCAGGATGGCCCGGATGTTTTCCATGACCTGCCGGGCCTCCGCTTCAATATTGTCGGTGACCAACTCCCCGGTGGCGGGGTTGATGGCGATCTGCCCGGAGGCGTAAAGCGTATCGTTGTGGATGATGGCCTGGTTGTAGGGCCCTACCGGCGCCGGCGCTTTGTCCGTTTTGACTATTTTTTTCATGCTTTTGGTATGTATATAGGCGATTGGAAAGATAAATTGTCGGATTGTTGTGGGGAGCAGAGCCCGATCCATCTAACATGAAGCAATATAACCCTATAACCATCCCTTCCCCAATCTCACGATCAAACACAAAAAGCCCCACATCGCGATAATCGGATGGGAGCTTAATGTATTCTAACTTATCCGGCCGAAGCCAGTGGCATAGCTCTGGTCGAACCAGCGCTACAATTCTTCTTCAGCTTTGATCAGCATTTTGCCCCGGTAGTACATATTACCATCCAGGTCGCGGTAAGCGCGGTGCAGCAGGTGCTTCTCCCCGGTATTGGCGCAGGTGGCGACATTAGGAATGGGGGTCTTCTTGTGCGTGCGGCGCTTGCGCTTTCTTTGCTTTGATATTCTACTCTTAGGATGTGCCATCGTGCTAAAAGGTTTATGACGTTCTTTTCACTAATCAATTATCGTTGCTCAACTTCTTCAATTCGTCCCAGATTGGGTTCGGTTCTTCTTTCTCTCGTTCATCTGCTTCTTCAGTATGGCCCCCGTTGTTCAGGAAGCGAAGAGCTTCCTCATTACAGGGGCGGGGATTGTCGTTCTCACAATCGTAGACCTTGAACAGGGGTATGGCCAGGCAAATATACTCATATATGTACTTGGCAACATTAAGCTGCGGGGTCTCCGGGTTGATGTAGACAACTTCAGCCTCTTCCGGCTGTTCCTCCAGGCTGAACTTGACCAACAGGCGCTGGCTGTCGGAAACCGGCAGGTCGATATCGGCGGCGCAACGGTCACATTGAGTGCGCACCGTACCTTCCAGATCGAACTGTAACACGTACATGTCACTGCTCTTGTCCAACTCCAACTTCAGCTGAATGTCGCTCTCAGCGATCGGAGAATTTTCAAAATTTCTGAAAAAGAAGCGGTCAATCTGAAATTCAAATTGGTGGATTCCATTGTGCAACCCCTTCACCGGGATTGAATAGGTAATTAAGGGATCCATGATTGCTCTTTTTGCTGAGCCCTTGCTGTACTTCACTTTTGAAGCGGACAGGCTCCTTTTTTCTAAAGCGGATGCAAAGATAAGGTTTTTACCTCAGAATGTCGAGCCTGGGTGGGAAGATTTTCTTTGAGGAGAGGGCGAAATTCGATTGTTCGGGGTTCGCCGGTTCAGTGAGCGGAACGGTAATAACCGGATTTTAACCGGCCCGGTAAAAACTTCTGCCCCGGCTTCGCCTCTCAGCCGGCAAATTAATCCGCAATTAACACGGCGGTTTTTTCTCATTTGGAGAATTGATGTATTTTTGGGCCTATTCCCATACTTCTTGAGAAAACAAAAAGCGATCATATCTACTGCATCGGTTTCCTTTCCGGAAAAATATACAAGCATAACTATGAAGGTACCATCATTTTTCTGCCGTCCACTGCTTCAGTACGCTAAGCTTTCAAAGTGGTTGCTGTACCTGGGTTTATTCCTCGGTTTTTCCAATATTGCCGCAGGACAGGTGTTGCTGAGTAGTTTTGGGACGAGCTATACAAATACTGATTCCCGTACATTTGATCAATATGGCCCGGTGGATATATCCAATTGTACTTCGGTTAGTTTCTCGATTGAATACTTTTTTTCTCTTCCTTGGGAGGGAAGTGGTAATATGGAGTCCTGCGATGATGAATGTATTGGGGTTATTCCCTGTGGGTGCGACCCCAATCAACCCGCCCTGGGCGCTTGCAATCAGTGCTGGGATTTTCTATGGGTTCGATTCATGGTCGATGGTGTTGAAGTGGGAGGGGATTTGATTGGCGATTCAGGAACTACTGATGCAGAGCAAAGTGGTACAATTAGCCTTACTTATTGTACAAACGGCAATGCAAGTAACGCAGCTATAGAGGTGTATACTCAAACATGGGCAGCTAATGAATCAATTACTTTCACCAATATTACAATAACCTGTATTGATGATACTCCTACACTGCCGTCTATCGGCCCTTTCTGTGAAACAGCTGCGGCTGTAGCGCTAAATCCAAACCCGGGCGGAGTTTCTGGCACATGGACGGGGCCTGGAGTTGTGGGTAGTACTTTTAATCCTGCCGTGGCAGGAGTAGGTACCTGGAACTTAAATTTCACCTCAAATCCCGCGGATTGTGCAGGATCTGCAACAACCAGCGTCACCGTCACCCCTGCTACCACCCCCGCCCTCACCCCCATCGGGCCTTTCTGCCAGACAGACGCCGCTGTGCCGCTTTCCACCAACCAAAGTGGCGTCAATGGGAGTTGGTCGGGTCCGGGTGTTAGCGGCAATATGTTTAACCCGGGCGCCGCCGGCGCCGGGCCGGCCAACCTGATATTTACGCCCACCCCCGGGCAGTGCGCCACTTCGAACACCCTCAACGTACAGATCAACGCTGCCACTACGCCTGCGCTGACGGCTATCGGGCCTTTCTGTGAAACAGATGCCGCTGTACCGCTCTCTCCAACCCAAAGTGGCACTACAGGGATTTGGTCCGGACCTGGGGTGAGTGGAGGGAATTTCAATCCGGCAATGGCGGGCACTGGTTCTGTCGGCCTATTATTCACACCTACCCCCGGCCAGTGCGCGAACCCCACTACACTAAATGTTACGGTTAATGCTGCCACGCTACCGATGCTTACCCCCATCGGCCCCTTTTGCACCGGCGACCCCACCGTGCCCCTGCCCACTACGGTGGACGGCATCACCGGCAACTGGACGGGCAGCCTGGTGACGAACAATATTTTCAACCCCGGCTCCGCCGGCAACTGGACCGTCACTTTCACTCCAACTCCGGGGCAGTGTGCCGTTTCCAACAGCCTTATGGTGCTGATCACTTCCGCGGTGACGCCCATGCTGACCCCTCAGGGCCCCTTCTGCAGTACCAATCCGCCGGTCAACTTACCCACTACTCAGAGCGGCGTCACGGGCTCCTGGATCGGCAATGGCGTCACCGGGGGCAATACGTTCAACCCCTCCCAAACCGGGAGCGGCTCGTTTCAACTGACGTTTATCCCCGGCCCAGCCGAGTGCGCCAACAACAACAGCATCAGCGTAATGGTGAGCAGCCCCGTGGCCAACCCGCCCGGCCAGCCCTTGCAGATCTGTTACACCCTTATCCCTTTCTCCTATACCGACAACCTGGCGGCGATCATCAACGCCATCAACGGCGGCTCCGGGCAGCAGGTCAACTGGTACCTCGATATGGCAGGTACGAACGCCATTGACCCCGGCGACCCTTCCGATATACAGGCACTGATCCTCGGCGGCCCTAACCAAACCGTCTACGCTACAGTATTTGACGGCTCCTGTGAATCGGCAACGGTACCGGTCAACGTAGTGCTTACGCCTTCGGTGACACCGGCACTGACGCCCCAGGGGCCCTTCTGTCAGGGCGATCCGCCGGCCAGCCTGCCGACAAACCAAAGTGGAATCAACGGCTCCTGGTCGGGAAACGGTGTCAGCGGCAATACCTTCAACCCCGGCTCCGCCGGTAATTTCACGCTTACTTTTACGCCTGCTACCGGCCAATGCGCTAACCCCAATACGATCAATGTCACCGTTACGCCCCGCACCACGCCGGCCCTCACGCCGGCCGGGCCTTTCTGCCAGTCTGCTCCGGCGGCAGCCCTTTCCACCAATCAAAGCGGCATCAATGGTTCCTGGTCGGGCCCGGGCGTCAATAACAATACCTTTAACCCGGGAGCAGTAGGGCAGGGTACGTTCACCCTTACTTTTACCCCCACCGCCGGCCAGTGCGCCAATCCCAACAGCCTGAACGTGACGGTGGGCAACATTACCGCCAATAGCGCCGGCCCGCTCACCGAATGCGATAACGGGACTGGCCTGGCTACTTTCAACCTGACTACTCTCAGTCCGCAGGTCAGCCAGGGTGCAGGAATGGTTAACTGGTACCTGGACCCTGGCGCGACGGCGCCCATCAATAACCCCGGCAGCTTCCCGGGCAGCGACGGGTTGGTGGTGTACGCCACGGTATCGGACGGCGCCTGCGAGTCGGCGGCCGTACCTGTACAACTCCTCGTTCTGCCCCTGCCGGCCGCCAATCCGTTTTCATTGCTGGAATGCGAAACGGGCAATGGCACGGCTACCTTCAATTTGACTGTTATAGAGAATAATGTAAGCGGCGGCGCCCCAGTGGCGGTAAGCTGGTCATTTGACCCGGCGGGCAACACGTCCGTCCCCAATCCGGCGGCTCTGGTGAGTGGCAGCACCACGGTTTACGCGATTGTGTTCAATGGCAGCTGCCAGAATTCGGCTCCGGTCAGCCTGACGGTACTGGATGCTCCGAATGTTTCCCTGGCCGTAGCCAGTCCGATTTTGTGTAATGGCGAAGCCAACGGCAGCCTCAACCTCACCGTAAGTGGCGGCCAGCCTGGCTTTAATTACGACTGGAATATCAACGGCCTGGATGGAACCGAGGACCCCGTCGACCTGGGGCCGGGCGCCTATATGGTTACCGTCTCGGATGACAACGGCTGTGAAGGTACGGCCAGCATTACCCTCACCGAGCCGGCCCCATTGACGATGGGCTGTGCAGTGACCAACCCGGTGATCACCCCCGGCGGCGCCGAAGGGGAAGCCAGCATTAGCTTTAGCGGGGGCACCGCTCCCTATAATATTGACTATGTGGGGCCGGTGAACGGCAGCGGAACCTCTCCCGATGCCGGCACGATCCTGCTCTCCGATCTGCAGGAAGGTACTTATACCGTCACGGTGGAGGATGATAACGGCTGCATTACTACCTGTACCTTTACGGTGAACGGTCCAGGTTGCAGCCTTCAGGCTAGCTTCGTCAATCCTCAGCCTGAAAGTTGCCCGGGCACATTAGACGGGGGCGTGGATCTGATGATTTCCGGCGGAACCGCCCCGTTTACCATCAGTTGGAGCGATGGCCCCACCGACGTTACCAACCGAACCGGCCTGGCAGCGGGCCTGTATAGCGTCACTGTGGACGATGGTGACGGTTGCCAGGCAAGCTCCACCTTGACTATTGGTAATACCAACCCGGCTCCTCAGGCTACCATAAGTAGAGGCGATACCCTTTGCGAAAATGAATGCTTCGTTTTTGATATACAATTCCAGGGCGCTCCTCCCTTTGTGCTGGAGTACGCCGTGGATACGGGCCTCAATCAGCAGTTCTTTGTTTTGGAAAGTTTGGTGAGCGACACTACCCTGGAGGTATGCCCGGCGGACTATGGCTATTCCGACGGCTTGCTGGAGGTACTGTTCACTCTGCTGTCCGATGCCAACTGCACAGATAGCCTTGGCCAATTGGAGGGGCTACAGATATTGCCCACTCCGGCGGGAACCTTCAACGTGGTGCTCTGCCCGGGCGACAGTCTCACCTATAACGGCACTGTTTTTAATTCGGCCAATCTTATGGGTACAGAAGTGCTGCCCGGCGCTGCCGCTAACGGGTGTGATTCCATAATAGCCGTTACCATAGGCTTCTTCCCGGCCGATACTACCAGGGTGATGGCCCAGGCTTGTGATCCTGCTCAGGCAGGGCTGGATACGCTCGCCCTGCAAAGTGTGAATGGCTGCGATAGTGTGGTGATTACCGAAACGATTTTTGTTCCGTCGGATACCATATTCCTGACGGTGAGCAGCTGTGACCCTGCACAGGTGGGTATGGATACTGTTTTCTTACAAAATATGGCAGGTTGCGACAGCCTGGTGATCACTGAAACGGTATTCGACGCCGATGCGGCCGACACAACCTTCCTGACGGCGGGTAGTTGCGACCCTGCTCAGGTGGGCGTGGATACTGTCATTTTA
>JAGQXQ010000589.1 GCA_020436535.1 Phaeodactylibacter sp. | reverse complement strand
TCCCCCAACCCCCTCTTAATCTGCTACATAGCTATTTGGAAGAGGGGGCTATGCCAGCCCGGACCTTCCCGCCGGCCCATTGGGGTTGGCTCCTCATCGGTATCTCCCACGGATACTCTGAGCCGGGCTAATTCTTCTTTCATCTCCTTGATAATGGAGGCATATTCCATATCCGAATAAGCATTGTGATTTTCAAAGGGATCCTTTTCGAGTCGTAGAATTCCCATTGCGGTTCTGTATTAGCCTTTATTTTGGCGCCTACCCATAACTGCCCCTCGTGGTCAATGGCCAGGCAATGAATGAAATTATTGGAAATACTTTTTCGTCGGTTAAATCGTGGCGGTAGATTACAAAGCGGTTGCCTTCATACCTGTTCAATCCGTCCCGGGTTCCAAACCAGATGAACCCGAGGGAATCCTGAACGATATTAATCACGGAACTCTGGGACAGGCCGTCCTCTACTGTAATCCTCTTGGAAATCTGGGTATTATCCTGGGCTGATCCACTTCCAAAAGAGACGAAATAAATGATGAGAAGCCTTGCAATTTGTTTCAACTTTTTGATTTTTCCAATTTCATCAAAACGGGAGGATTCTTTAGCTTTTTAATAAGTTGCCAGATGAACAACGATATGATTCCAATGCCGATTACTAAAACGCCGGCCGTTCCGATTATATCAAGAATTGAACCTACAATCACCTTCAATAAACCGCCTCTTCCACCTGAATTTCTACCACCGCCTTCTGCAATATCTCTGGCTGCCAGGAATAAAAGAATCGTAAATCCAGCGGCTATCCCAATCCGGATTAGTGATGCCTTAGATACGCTGAAAACATTGGCTTTTTCTTCTTTTTTACTGAATTGCCCGGTTTCTAAAAGTTTGGAAGCGATCAGGCCTACTGTTTCACTGTCTCCAAGATTCAAATTTATGGAAACGGTTTTTTTTCTGAAATTTGTTTTTCTCACCGTGAAATCTTCACCATTAGCCAGGTAGCTCACGCCATCTATATTTTCGTACCAGAACTCTTCTTTCTCTTCCATTGCGCTGGTGCCTTCCAGGTTTTCTTCCATCGCTTCTTTTGAAGCGTATTTTTTGTTAGAGAAAACCAATCCTTTATCTGTAATCATCAGAGATTTCCATTTCAGGTGAGACAAAGGGACAAATTGAATCGCTTCCATTTTTAGGCTATGCTTTGAGTGTATCCATCATAGGGTATCCAAAGGTAGGGAATTAAACCAGAGGGTACCACAAAGTGGCCCCTTTGGGAAAAGCCTCCTCACCGCAGCATCCTCGAATAAATCGCCTTCAGCCTGGGCAACCCAACTAGCCCCCAAGACCATAAATTATACACCACAAAATTGGCGAGCTGCACCCGCAGCCAGCTGTTGTGCTCGTACTTTCGGGCAGAGACGGTGCATTTACAGGGCAACATAACGAAATCATATCCTTTTTTTTGGGCCCGGCGTAAAAATTCGTACTCCTCCATGATGATGTGACTCGGGTTGTAGCCGCCGAGGGCGAAATAGGTTTCCCGGCGGATGAAGAACGTCCGGTCGCCGCCCTGGGTAAAAAACCAGCGGAAGCGGGTGAAAAAAGCATTGATGCGCAGGAGGAAGCGGGAAGAGTCGAAGTTGTATTGGAAATTGCCCATCTGCCAGCCGTCGGCAAGGGCCTTTTCGATTTCTTCTACGAAGGATTCAGGGGGCAGGGTATCGGCGTGTACGAAATAGAGGATATGCTCTTTGCTTTGCTCCGCCCCGAAGTGCAACTGCGCTCCTCGCCCTTTTTTTGGGGAAAGCATAACTTTAGCGCCCGCCTCCCCGGCTTTTTTTACTGTATCGTCGGTACTGCCGCCATCAACTACCAGGATTTCTTCAATTGCGGCCCCGCCAAATCGCTGGATGTACCGGATCGTTTTTCCAATACAAATCGCTTCGTTATAAGTGGGAATAATGACTGAGAACTTCATGGGTGTTGGTTTTTATCCCGCGGGCGGCTCTCGAAGTAACCCCGCATCTCTTTGGGGCCGCCGATGAACGCCAGTTGTTGGAAGGGCGGTTGCCTTCCTCTTGTCCTCTCAGGCGGAACGTCCACAAAACCGCATTGGACTATGTGTGTCCGGAAAAATATCCCGGAGCCATAGTTTAAGCGAGAAATCGGAAACTGGAAAAGCAACCGTAGTGAACTTATTCTGAACCTGATTCTCCCTTCCCCTTTGCTACGTCTAAAGTCCAGAATATTTGAGCGCTGTTTCGTTAACCGGATGTAATTTGCTGCCACTTTACTCATTCCCCCTCCACCTGCAACGCCTTCAAAACCGACAGCAGCAATTCCCCGCTCATGCGCTTTTTGTAATTCGGGTTGATATACTCAAACAAAATTTCGCCATTGGTATTCAAAACAAAAACAGAGGGCACTGGCAGGAAGCCGGTATTTTTACCACCCGACCAGTCGAGCAGCCGCTGCCCGTAGTTGCCGGGCGCCTGGAAGGCAATGCCCGCCGCTTTGGAAAAATCGCCGGATGCATCGGAAAACAGCCGGTATCTGATCTCATCTTTATCGGCGGTTTCCTGCAATTTCTCCACCATATCCGGGCTGATGGCTACCACCTGATAACCCAGTTCAATAATTTCCGCCTCATTTTGGCCGATGGCGGAGAGGTGCCGGTTACAGTAGGGACACCAGCCGCCCCGGTAGAACAGGAGCACGGTAGGCCGTTCCTTAACGATATCCTGGAAAAGAACGGAGGTGCCGTCCATGCCGGTGAGTTCCAGGTTGGGGAACGTTTCACCCACCAAAAGAGGGGCAATGTCTTCAGCTTTTTCAGGCAATTGGGCATTTAGGCAGGTGGCAAAAAACAGCGCCAGGGCCGGGACGGTGAGCAAGCGTTTTTTCATGTGGTATTTTTTTTAGTGAAGTACTCCATAGAACGCTGGGATGGCGCCATGGTTCATAAGCCATGCCTCCTCCTGCTTCGTGCCGCGATCATCTTGATCGCTGGGCAACGCCATGGTACAAAAGCCATGCCTTCTCCTGCCTCGTGCCGCGATCATCCTGATCGCTGGGCAACGTCATGGTACAAAAGCCATGCCTCCCCCTGCCTCGTGCCGCGATCATCCTGATCGCTGGGCAACCGAGTACACCGGCCTGCCGCTCGAAATAGTCAAACAAGGAAGCCTCAACGGCCTGCAGGCACGGATCAACCACCTACATCTGCCTTATTTACTGACAAAAGCCCGCAGGCCTATTCCGCCCACCAGGCTATCCTTCCATATCGTACCCTCATCGAGATCTCTGACGCCCTGATAGCCAAAGGAAGCTTCCAGTGCCATGTTGGAAAACAGGAAAAAGTCCACGCCGGCGCTGCCCCGCAGGCGGAAAGGATAATGGTTGTGGAAGTCGTGGCGTTGATTGGCGGCGCCGGCCATGCCCTCGGCGAACACATTGAACTTATCATCCGGGTTGATGTACAGGCGCAGGAAAGGGTAGAGCCCTACGCTGAGGTCGAACGCATCGAGAATGACGCCCCCGCCCACCACCTGCTGCCCGCTGGTGAAGGTAAACTCACTGCCCGTCATCCAGCGTGGATCAAATTGGTACCCTACAACCGGGTGGATCGCGATTATAGGGTCGCTACCGGTATCATTGTTGGAAATATTCCATTGGAAGGAACCCTGGTCGCCGATCATCAGCAGGCCTTTGGTCATGGCGGGGGCGGGGGGCGCGGCCCCGGCTTTCTCCTTCAGGGGGAAGAAAGAAGAACAGGCCAATTTTGGCGAGAATATTCGCCTGAGGATCGAAATTTTCTTCATCGAACCGCTGGATGCCCGCCTGCCCTTCGATGGCTGTGGTAGAGCCCAAAAACCAGTCCAGCCCGCCCCCTAGATAAAAGCCCCAAAGGCTGGGCTGTGAAATCGGCGTTGGCTTCATTAATAAAAACGGCCTCATGAGCGAATTGGGTGGACAAAAACGGCGATTTTTAGCCTATGCAGGCAGATAATTTCAAATTTGGCCTGCCAGTTCTTCCAGCGCTTCCTTAATACCTTTAGGCTGATACCCCAGGGCAAAGGCCCGTTCGCTACTCAGGCTGACATCTGCGGGGCGGGGGGCGGGCATGGCTACATCGGCCTGCTTTCCGGGCTGCACCAACCGTTCGTCGACGCCAAAGGCGCGGGCAATGTGCCGGGCCATATCGAAGCGGGAAAGCGGTTCGGGCCCGCCGAGGTGGAAGAAGCCGGTGGCGCCCAGGTCCAGCAGCAGAGCCAGGCCGAGGGCGGCATCCTGTACGTAGGCAGGGGTGCGGTACTCATCAACAAAGGCAGACAGGGGGTTGCCGCCCTTCAGCTTTTCCACCCATTCTTTGAGGAAGTTGTTGCCCCAGCCATACATCAGCGGCAGGCGGACGATGGTAGCCTCCGGATAGGCCATCAGCACGCCTTGCTCCGCCGCCGCCTTCTGCATGCCATAGGTACAAATAGGAGCGGGGCCCCAGTCTTCCTCGTAAGGGGCATTTTGCCCGTCAAAGACCAGGTCGGTGGAGGTAAACAGAAAGGGGATGCCGGCAGTTTGGGCGTAGCCAGCCAGCGTGACGGCTGCATCGACATTGATCACCTGCGACTCCTTGGGGTTGAGCTCACACCAATTGGGGCTGGCGGCTGCCGCCAGGTGCAATATGGCGCTGGGCCGAATTTGCACCAGCTTTTCCAAAACTTCTTCCCGGTCGAATAGGTCGAGCTGCTTGGCAGGAAGCTCCGGCTTTTTTACGTTATAACTCCCGGTGAAAGCCCGCCCTCGTTCGGTAAACAAACGGGCCAGATGGGAACCAAGAAATCCGGCAGCTCCGGTGATGAGTATAGACACAGGCTTATTGTTTGATGATCTTGCGCGCAAAGATACGGT
>JAGQXQ010000588.1:2706-4049 GCA_020436535.1 Phaeodactylibacter sp. | reverse complement strand
ACGCCATCGCCATCGGCCCCAACTGCACCGAAACCCCCCTGGATAGGGCCACTTACTATTTTTTTGATAAACTGGTGCTGGCGGAAGAAAGGGAGTTTGGGTTTCAGATCACCGCCCAGGGGCATCCCTGCTCGGATGATTTCGGGCTGAGCCTGCCGCCGAGCGATACCTTGTTGTACCAGTGGTACCGGAACGGCGTGGCCCTCCTGGGAGAAACCGCGCCCCTCCTGGAAAGAGCCGAAGAAGAAGGCGACTATCAGGTTCGGATACTGGGGCCCAACAGCTGCCGCATCACCACCGTGTACCGGCATCGGATACCGGTAGCCTCCAGCCAGCTCAAAGAAGTGATCTGCCAGGGGGAATCTTATCTCTTCGGCGGCCGGCATCTGCTGGAAAACGGGACGTATGTGGATACCTTGACAACCGTCAACAACTGCGACAGCATCGTCCGCCTGGAACTGGAGGTGATCGGCCAGGCGGCAGACACCGTCTTCGCCAAAATATTCGAAGGTGAAAGCTGGCAACTCGGCGGCAGGGCTTACTCCCAACCCGGGCAGTACAACGCTACCCTCACCTCCTACTACGGTTGCGACAGCCTGGTGCTCCTCATCCTCGACACCTATAAAGTTTACATCCCCAACGCCTTCTCTCCCAATGACGACGGCCGCAACGACCGCTTTGCCATCTTTACCGGGCCGGACATCCGAGAGGTGCTCCAACTACAGGTCTTCAACCGCTGGGGCGGCCTGGCCTTCCAGTCGGAAGCCGCCTCGCCGCCGAATACCCCCGGCAGCGGATGGGATGGGAGGATAAAGGGCAAGGAGGCTCCGCCCGGGCTCTATGTGTATCAGGCTACGGTTGTCACCGTGGAGGGGAAAGAGTACCGGCTGAGCGGGGAGGTGGTGTTGGTGCGGTAGATAGCGGTGTGGAAGTGTAAGTACCTGGACAATGATAGTTTTACCTATTTGGCTTCGTAATTGGAGCGTGAAGCCTTTTGCCCATTGGGGTTTGGTTATATTGTTGTACTATTATAATGTTTACCTATTTGTGTCCAGGTAAGTAATACTACTTTGTCAGTTTAAATTTTGGATAACTCGCGCGCCAATGGGCATGCCTTCGCCGATAGCTTCGGCAGCCGAAGAAAATTGGCGCCCGAGAGCGGGCTGTCGGGGCGCAATTTCCCATTGCGCTCGGACTTAAGCCCCTAAGACTGGTAGCCGGCGATTCATCTTTCGTGGCAAGATTAGCTTTCCCCCTCCCGCCATTGCGTTACTCGTCAAATGTAAGCGCTGCGGTTCAGTTTTTGAACAGAAATTCCTAGCTTTAGGGGATTGAAGAAAATA
>JAGQXQ010000588.1:0-2694 GCA_020436535.1 Phaeodactylibacter sp. | reverse complement strand
AAATAAAAGCCTGTGACTGACCAACAGAAGCTCTTTCGCGTCTTTCGCCTGATACAATTGTTGAGCCAGCCGCCGTACCGGAAGGTGAAACGGCTGGCGGAAATCCTGGAAGTGGACGCCAGGACGGTTTACCGCTATATCCAGTTGTTGGAGAAGCTGGGTTACGGGGTGGACAAAAAGCCTGGCGACCGGTATTTCTTACAAGTGGAATTCTCTGCCGGCGACAAACTGATCGATACAGAAGAGGCTGGTTTCCTGCAAGATTTGCTCTGGCAGGCGCCGGCCGGGCACCCGTTGCGCGACCGGCTGCTGCACAAGCTCAACCGGCAATACATGCTGGCGCCGCTGGCCCAGAGCCTTTCCAAGTTCAACATCTATGAACACATTCGCGCCCTGGGCGGCGCCCTGGAAGCGGAGCGGCAGGTGATCCTCCACAACTACTACGCCCCGTCCAGCGAAACCCTCGGTTCGCGCCACCTGGAACCGGTGGAGTTCATGCAAGGCTATACCTACCTGTGGGCGTACGACCTGGACAAGCAAGGCTACCGGCAATTCAAACTCGACCGCATCGGCGAGGTGGAGGTGCTGGACGCCCCCATCGCCGGCGAGCACGAGAGCCACGCGCTCGACCTGTTCGGCTGGACCGGGCCGGCCTGGCTACCGGTCAAGCTGCGCCTGAGTTCCTACGCCCAGAATCTGCTGCTGGAGGAATACCCCGACGCCCGCCCCTTCGTGCGCACCTTCAAAGGACAGGCGCTCTTCGACGGCATCGTGCGCGACTGGCGCGGCATCGGCCGCTTTGTGCTGGGCCTGCCGGGGGAAGTGGAGGTGATGGAGCCGGAAGGGTTTCGGGCGTATCTGCGGGAACGGGCCGGGCGGGGGAAGTGGTCGTGAGCTGACAACTTCGAGTTGTCTGCTCACTTCTTCTGGCTGGATACAAGTCGGCAGACAACGGAAAGTTGTCAGCTGACAGAAAAAGAAACGCGCCGGGCGGCGCGTCGGCCCGCGGATGCTATCGCGCGGGGAGGTTGGGGCAAAGATACGGAGGATTAGGGGGAAGGGCAAGCACGAGGGGCAATGTTAGGGCAATTGCCGTAACCTACCGGAATGGGGCTCGTAGAAAAGAGAATAAAATAACCTGAGAGAAAAAAAGGCAGTGACAGGCGCCTGCCAAAAAAAGGCGGATGAGAAAAAAGGTTTCGGGAGGAGGATTGACGGTAGTTGTCAATGGGAGGGGGGATATTTGTGGGGTGAAAAAAATTTTAGCTGGTTTTAAGAATACTCGAAAGAATAGAACTGTTAAATTTTAATTTATGCTAAATACCCTAATTGAAATCGGCAAGCAGGTAAGCAAAGGCAGACATCCCTGGGAAGATTTCCTGCTCAACATTAAGGTGAGTGAACGCGATGCCCAGAAGAATCAACTTGTCCTGCGAGTGGTTTTTGATCTTGATTCTAATACTATTTCACTTGAAGATGGATTAGTGCGCTATAATCATGAAAAGCGGCCGGAGTATGGACTGATAGATATTTTAAAGGGCAACAACAAGGCGATCTATGTAGCCACTGAACCGGGGAATTTGGATAAAATGGCTAAAGCCCTTTTCGGAAAAGTTGGAAAAGACGGCAGTTTTCCCGGCCAGAGTGAGTTTCAGGCAGCTATTCAGAAGGAAGCTGTTGATCTCGAAACAAGTGCGTTCTATAATGCTTTGGCATTGATCCGGCCCTTCGGACCGGCTTTCTTTGAAAAATTCACCGATGAAAAAGGCAAACTTGGGATTAAGGATATTTCAATAGGAAATCAAGATATTTTAGTAGCCGTGTATGCCGCAGTAAAAAGCACTGAAAGGGACTGGGACAATAAGCCGTTGGCTAAACTGGAAGGCTACCGGGAATTTATGGAGCAAAAATTTCTTGCTTCTTCTGCTAAAACAGACAAAGGAACATCGTCTCGGCTGTGTTATGCTACGGGTGAAAGAAGAGAAGATACTACAGAAGCTGCCTTCTCGGCGCGTTACAACCTAAACAAACTCTTCCAGTCAACTACAATTAATTATGCCAGTAATTTTGAAGGGAAGAACCTGGCGAAGAACTACCAGATTTCTGAAGAAGTAAGACAGTTTCTGGATAGAGGCTCCGAAAGAGTACTGGCGGATTTCCAGGTTATGATTGCGGGCCTGGCACATGCCTGCATCCCACGCCTGCCGATTGGAGGAGAGTACGACATTGAGGACTACCGACGACTGCGTAACCGCACAGATTTAATCTTCAAAATTAAAGATGTAGAAAAAATTCTCGATGAATTAGATTTTCAGGCAGAGGGTGGATTGTATTGGCTTGACTTTTACGGATTTGAATCAGACGGTAATTTCCTGAAAGTGACCAATCACATTCGGGATGTAAGTGGCATCCACATACAGAACATGGTGGAACAATTTAAAAAAGCCAGCGCTTCATTGAGCATTTTTCTTCGAGACAGATTGGTCAACCTCGGCAGGATGTACTACCTGATCCCCGTGCGCAAGGATCTGAAATCTAACCATGCCTTGGCACTCTGCAAAATGGTGCTGGAGGGCCGCCCTGTGCAAGAGTCCCTTTTGTGGCAGCACTTCACCGACCTGGTTTTGTGCCATTGGTATGGCCGGTATAAAGCGTATGCCAATATTACTGAGCCCAAACGGGATGATATTATTG
>JAGQXQ010000128.1 GCA_020436535.1 Phaeodactylibacter sp. | reverse complement strand
AGTGGCGAAGGATAGAGAATTTTTCGTGGCAGCCCTGAAGGGGGGCGACCCTTCCCTGAGAATCAAGCTGGAACTCTGCTTTGAACGCTACATCAATCCTATCGGCAAAGAGAACGTTTACGCCATTTCGCCCTGCGAGGCACTGACCGATGCAGAAAAGGATTTTCTGCTGGCAGCACTGAAAAAGGAATTTCTGTAAGGGGGCGTTGCCCCCCACGCGGGCAAGGGGTTTCCCCGGTTTTCGCCGCACCTGCAAACCGGGCGATCCCCCTCCCCTTGCCCTTGCACCCCCCATTCTCGCCGAAGGGCAGAGGGAAAACAGGGGTTTTCCCTTCCTTTTAACCATTCAAAAACGGATAACAATGATGACCAAGACCAAAAAGCGTGACCTGTATCAGGAAGTCACCGACCGCATAACCGCCCTGCTGGAAAAGGGCGTTTCTCCCTGGCGTTGCAGTTGGAGCCGCTACGGCTTCGCCCGCAATTACGCCACCGGGCACCGTTACACCGGTATCAATGCCTTTTTGATGAACCTGACCCCGCACCCCATCCCTTATTTTATGAGCTTCAAACAAGCCAAGGCGATGGGCGGCAGCATCCGCAAGGGGGCAAAATCTTCGATGGTGTTCTTTTACAAAGCCTATTATAAGGACGAGAACGGCAGGAACATCAGCCCGGAGCAGGCGCAGAGCCTGCAAGGTATGGGCGAGGATACCCAGCGCATTGCTGTCCTGAAATATTACAACCTGTTCAATATCGAAGATGTGGAAGGCGTCGAGATTGAGATTCCCGAGGTGGAACTGAAAGACCATGATCCCATCGAACGATGCGAACAACTGGTCAACGCCATGCCCCACCCTCCGGCGCGGGTGTTCGAGGACGCCAACCGTGCCTATTACGCCCCGTCCTCCGACAAACTCAATATGCCGGACATCCGGCAATTTGAAACGGCGGAGGAATATTACAGCACCCTGTTTCATGAACTGACCCACAGCACCGGGCATACCTCCCGGCTCAACCGCGAAGGAATCACCCAATTAAACCCGTTCGGCTCCCCCGATTACAGCAAAGAGGAATTGATTGCCGAAATGGGGGCATCCTTCCTTTGCGCCCATACCGGGATTGACGTGGAAGCCGTGACCGAGAACAGCGCCGCCTATCTGCAAGGCTGGCTGAATGTGCTGAAAGCGGACAAAAAGCTGATCTTCCATGCCGCCGCCGAAGCGCAGAAAGCCGCCGATTATATCCTCGGCAACAATCCGGCATAAAGACGCGGGGGCGCTTGCGCCCCTGCTTCCTGCTGTTTACCTTTACCGCTTAAATCAACCAACCATGGCTACCAAACCGGATTTTATCACCCATGAGCCGCTGTTCCTGACGCTGGAGGAAGCCAACCGGCTGTTTGCACTGTACCCGGATATGAATATCTATTCCAAATATCTCACCCCACAGGGCAAAAGCCCGGCTTATTATGACAGCCCACAGGAAGCCGCCGAGGATGAGGAGCGTTACGGCTCCGTCTGGATGGATACTGGCGAGGGACTCTACCGGCTCGACCCGAACCTTTACGATAGCAAATAACCCCCCGCCTCTGCCCCGGCAGGGGCTTCGCTTTGCGAATTTAATAACATTATGTAGCCGAAAAAGCGCGGCCCGCCGCCCCCAGGCGGCGGGCACCCAACAGCGGCAGGAGAAACCGGATTTGCTAACGGCGAAACCTGCCTGGTTCCGCCGTGGGGGACGCGGGAGCCTGTGCTTGGGGCAACTAAAGGCACACAGCCGGCACGTTCGGCAAATGGTCCTGTCGTATTCCCGGCAATGCCCCCTGAAATGCTCTGCCCTTACTAAACTCAAGTTTAGTTTTAAGTTTAACTAAGCTTTATTAGATAAATCGTAGTTTAATACTTATCTTGCGCTCACATCAAAAACAAAGACCATGCGCACCATAGACGGCACCCGGTACATCTCGGCCAGCGAATACGCGGATTTGAAAAGCATAAGCAAGGGGCGGGTCTCTCAACTCAAATCCACCCTCCCCTTTGAACGGTTTGATGATTTCGGCGTGGAACTGATCAATTATGACCTGCTCGAACTACAGTTGGATGAAAAGCGGCTGATGGAGATGCAGTATAGCAGCCAACGTGCGCTGCATCAGTATAGCTACCGGCAATTGGGGCAGTTTTTCGCCAAACTGCTGGGCGAACTCACCAAGGCGGAGGGGGAGGCCAAAGAGCAGGCGGCGGCGATGGAGGAACAACTCAATGCCGCAAAAAGTGACCTGATCCTTGCCAGGCAAGCCCATGACGCACTGGCTGCCCAGTTGCAGGAGACTCAGGAAGAAGCGGCCGCGCTGCAACAGCGGGTCGAGCAGGACGCTCAAACCCTGGCAGCGGCGCAGGCGGAGAATGAACGGCTACACGAACAGACGGCGGACTGGCAGTCGCGCTATGAGCAGCAGGAGAAGCAAAAGGAAGAACTATTGAGAAAGGTGATGGAACTCCAGGAGGAGCGCGCCAGGCACCTTGCCCTGATAGCAACACAGGAAGGTCAGAAGGAAGAGGCGCAAGAGAAGTTGCGCGCGGAGTTTGAAGAACTGAAAACGCTGGTTGCAAGCTTTATCAAGAAAAAGGAGGGCGGGGCCTGATTGTTGCCATTGCTGCTTCAGGAAGTACGGCCACGATTCATGTAAAATCCGTCGCTCGCCTTTCTGCTTTGCCTGTTAAATGCGAAAACATCTGGATCGGATTTTACAGGGCTTTCCTGCATAAACAGGGGCTGGAGCAGGAAGTTTTGCCCCGAGTTTTCGTATTTACCGGAGCGGATCAAGAAAGCATATAATGGGGCAATAATTAAGGAAGAAATGACGTAACCTTAATGTACCTATAACTGAACACAATGAAATTATTTCATAATGTTTTTTTTAAGAAGGGCTTAGCCTCAGAATTAGCTATCCGATCTTTGGCGTTCACACAAGCTCTGTTGCCAACAGTTGCTCTGTGCATCTTAAGTCTGGGTTGCACGAAGAGCTCCGATGTAGATCTGCCAACTGTCACTGATCTTAATAACAACGACCGGGTGATCAACGCAAGTCTGGTAGGGCAGTATTCATTGCCATGCTCTTCTGAGCAATGGACTCTCTATATTGGCGAGTTCATACCAGGCACGGTGGGGACTGCTTCCGGAGTCACTATTCCATGCTCTAATCAGAACTATAGTTGCTCAGGAGCTGAGGGAGAGAACGTAGTATTCATTGGTTTTGCAGATGAAAACTCAGGTCTTACCCAGTACAGCGGACCTGCGTATGACGCAGGCATGCAGTGCATGGCAGGATCACTTTCCAACGTTTCGGCACATGCTTTACACCACGAACTTGTGCATTTTTTCTTTATTATGAATGACAAATTCGATCACGATGAACGCCAGATTCATTGTATTGCTGCCTCCATTCCAACCATTTGCCCTGGTGCTATAAGTGACGTCCAGACCATACTTACGTGCCTTTACGGTTCAGAATTATTCCAACGTGAAGTGCAGGTAGTGGGCGGCGATAACCCTGGGACTACAGGTCCAATTCGATGGTTTGGCGGCTTCTTTTTAGTTTACGTAGATCCTGGTTGTGGCAATTTCCAGGCGGTTAGTGACGATGACTGGATGACGATCGACCACATTACTCCCGGCGATCGTGATAGTAAGGCAATAGTTGTTGTAGACGTGCAATATAATTATGGTCCACTGAGAACTGGTACCCTCAGGGTCGCTGGGAACATTATTAATGTACGGCAAGATGGTCCTCCATGAACATGCTAGTGGAAATGAATTTCTAAGCCTACCAACAAGCGGCAGGCATGCGAACCACTTTGAATATCTAGCAAAACGTGCGCTTAAGTATCACGAAAAATTCAATAAGGGTGTCGATTTGAGGATCGTTGATTTGCAAAAGAGTTCAGAAGAGGCAACGAATGAGACAAATACAGAATTAGGCACCTGAAAAACTTCTTCCTTCGCCTTCTGTGCCGCAGAAGAAGAACAGCCAGTGACCATTCAGGTGACTGGCTGTTCTGTTTTCTCTCAGCGGAGGGCGAAAACTTAATTTCCATAGGGCTGGAATGTATGTTTTTGGGGGGATGGGCAAAAATACCCAAATGTTTGTTCAAGCATGGTGATCTACATGAATAGATCAAAAACTTTGCTAACTGTCTATAAAAAAACGCTTTCTGGATTTTTTGGCCCCTCAGTGAAGCTACGTGCCCATTAGGCCTTATTAAAGTATTGGGAAATCATGGAACTTTTTAATATAATTTTGAATTATAGCACTTGAGTTATTGTTTAATCTATATCGCCTTACAAAAAAAAGAATATTATGGGAATTAAACCAGGTCCAAAAAGAATTGCTAAATCAACTGGAAAACCAGACAGGCGTCAAAGAGATAATAAGAAAACTCCTAAAAATACACCATCGCTAAAGCCACACAAGCATAAGAAAGGGGATTGATGACCGGTAGATATTTTACCTAGCTTCTTTTAGTGCTTAGCGCATCTCCATTTCTATTGCTACTTCTCAAAAGACAATGAGAGGTAGAGAGGGTGTTTTTCCTCTATCCCGACCTAACTCACCTCGGTTATTTTACAAGTCTTTTCGCTTAGTGTTTCAGTTTTTATAGATGGATTCCAGAGAATATAGAATGCTTTCTTCTTATGTGCCGCAAAAGGCGAAAGGGTTGGCTCATGATTCTCGGGAATGACCGACATTTCCGGAAAGAAGAGCGGCGGATTTTATATGAATCGTGACCGTACACCGTACCCCACATCCCCCAAATTAGACGTGTAATACATTAGTGGCGGATTTTCAGCTATATGGCAGATGCCCCAATGTGAGAGCCACCGTCAAACGCCGTGTCAATATCCGTCAGTGAGATGTAATCGCTATCACTGCTAATCAGCGTGATCTTCTTACCCTGCACCAGAATGTCCGTTTTACGTTTTGCCATACAGGTAAAAGTATTGTCTTTACTCAGTTGTTCCAATCATACATGACAGCTTTTTCTGAAATGCCTTGATCTCATTTTTCGACCCGCAGTTACTTACATATAAGCTAAAGAGCAAATCCACGCTCCGTATTCTCATGTTCGCGATCTTGTTGATGACGCTTTCCTCAAGATTGCTGGCGTAGAGGGTGATTTGCTTTTTTCCTGCATAGGTATCACCCTCTTCCAGTGGAATCTGAATATCTCCCGAACCGCCCTTTCCGGCGATGACCAACTGGTTATAGGTTGCCCGGGAGTCCGGGATTGTATCTTGGGGTGCCTCGGCATAGAAATGCACAACTAGATCATATTTTCCGCTATCCTTGGGAAAAAACATTGTTGTCAGCCGTTCTCTGGGAAGGAAGTTATCATTCGCAAAAGACGAAGTGTACCGTTTGGTTTGCTGCCCATTGTTGTTCACGATAAGATCGTAGGCATCGTCACAGGAGAAATCAGCGGGTGAGTCGCAGCCAACACTCGCCATCATAAACAGTATCAGGATAATGGATACATTCATTCTCATGAGAATACGAAATTTACGATGAAAAATGATTTTGGGTGATGCAATTGAAGGAAACGGCCAAATGATGATGGGCGATGCCCTTTTAATGCGAAAAGAATCCTGGCCCTATCCCGTCATTGTTTTCTCTCCGGCGGTTGGCCTTTAACTGGATGATATTCTGCTTTTGGTTCAGAAACAGTTCCAGAAAGTCGGGCAGCGAGAGCGATAAATTCTCTGCGATTTCCTCGTTAGTATAATTCAGTTCTTCTTTGAGTAGTTGAATGGCTTTCCTGACAACCCTCGGCTCATCAAATTCAACAAAACCGGGTTCAATCTTGACGTATCCTAATCGGCTCAGTTCGATATACAGGTTCTGTGCCCGCCGTTCTGAAATGATCCGAAGTGTTTGCGCGCGGTAGATCAATGACTTCATGGATACCTGCCAATCGCTTTTTAAGGCGCTCAGGCTGGTCATCGTCAACCCAGCCAGGTCATTGCGAATATCAAGTTCCGGCATTAGAAACTCAGATGCGAACTGGTTGGCCTGATCTTCTTTGACTCTGTCGGACTGCTCATCGAACGGCGCGCGTAAATGGAGAGTCAAATGGCCCAGTTCATGCGCCAGAGTGAATCGTTTCCGGTCATTGGGCAGATTCCGGTTCAGGAAGATGACCACATGCCGATCATCGGTAAACAAGGTGATGCCGTCAAATTTATCAGAATCGGATTTGATGGGAAACACCACGACACCGCTTTGTTCCAGTAAACCAACCAGATTCTTTATCGGTCCCTTTCGCAGGTTAAGAACGCCCCGGATTTTTCGGGCTGCCTCTTTGGCGCTTACGCCGGATTCCGTATCCAGATGAGGAATGCTTAGCGGTGGCAACTCAATGTCCGCAAATAATTTATCCAAGCCGATACGGATCAGGTCCATAGCGGCTTCCAGTCTGGAAAGCTTCTTTTTCGGAATGGTGACGCGTTTTCGGTAATAGAAATCACTGATGGGCGTTTTGACATTTTCCTGGAAGAAGAAACTCTTAGGAAAATTCAGTGCTTCTGCAATTTCCTCCAGCACGTTCTCTGAAATGGAGAGCCTTCCTTTCTCCATCCGTGACAGGTTTCCCTGCGTTGCTGATGGTGCAAGCCGAGCTAGTTCTGTTTGTGTCATGCCGCGTATTTCGCGGGCCAACACAATCATTTCATGGTTAGGTTGTCGCGCATTCATAATGGGATGTTTAAAAAAATGGGGGGTGACCTAATCCAGGATGCTCTTAGACCGCCTTTTTGTCTTTCCCTTTATCCTTTATCTTCAGTCTTAATTCGGGCTCCGGTACGGTGTCTGTTTCTGTCGGATCGGGGACGATGGGCTGTCCGGCGTCAGCTCTCCCTACGCCACCGGCAAGCTTACCAAGATCAATGATCCAGTTGAGGTCATTCCCGTTACGGTTGATGGCGTAGACGCCTTCCAGCATCGACCATGCCTCGTCAACCCGGTAACCGATGAAGATGACGGATCGCAAATCCTCGCTGGATACTGCAAGGTTGTGCTGTAGCAGCATGTTATGCTTATTCGTATTATAGGAGGGACGGTAATATTTATCGACTTTCTTGAAAGTCAGCCGATAGTCTCCTGTTTCAAGGTAAAAAGTATTATTCTCCTTGCGGATCAGGAGAGAAGCTCTAGGGTTGTTGACCAGCCAATCGTAAAGGAATCCATTCACGTTGTCCGACGCCCATCGCGCGGTCATTTCTGTCGCTTTGCGGGCGGCTCGCTTCTCGCACATTTTTTCGAACGCATATTCGTAGGCGTGGAAAAGGTCGGGCAGAATCTCCCCAAAATGTTCCTGGAATTCTGTTTCTGTGGCCGTTTGTCTAGGCAGATACTCGTCTGGGTCGAAAAGGTAAAGAACCTTATTCATTGAAGAATAGTTTTTGAAATTATGAAATGAGCCAGGATCTTGTCCCAAAGGCTGTATAGACGAAGCAAATGTAAATAATTTTTTTGAAAAAGTTGTAAATATTTTACAAAGAAAAGTTGTATTTCTGTTTCTGTGCCGCAAAAGGCGAAAGGTTCAATTCATTTTTACCGGGAATGACCGACATTTCCGGAAAGAAGAGTGGCGGATTCTGCATGAATCATGGCCATACCTCTTCAGGGCTTGCACTTCTACTGTAATGCCTCACAGGTAGAAACCAGTATGAGACCAGAACACTATATCCCTTTCTTATTGTCGGAGAATTGGTATTTTTACCGCGAACAACCAGGAACCGATCATGGATCAGGAACATCGTATTATTGTCTTTCAGGAAAAGGAAATCCGCCGTGTCTGGCACAAGGAGGAATGGTGGTTTGTGATCGTTGATATCGTTGAGGTATTGACGGATAGCAAGAACCCAAGCGGGTATTTAAAGGATATGCGCCGGCGTGACCCCGAGCTTTCCAAAGGGTGGGGGCAAATTGCCACCCCCCTTTCCGTGGAAACCCCAGGCGGCAAACAGCGTATCAACTGTGCCAATACAGAAGGCATATTCCGCATTATCCAATCCATCCCTTCCCCCAAAGCCGAACCGTTTAAGCAATGGCTGGCCAAAGTAGGCTATGAGCGCATCCAGGAAATCGAAAACCCGGAACTGGCGGCGGAGCGCGCCCGGCAATATTACCGGGAACTGGGTTATGATGAGGACTGGATTTCGAGACGGCTACAATCCGTCGAGATACGCGGCAAGCTTACGGATGAATGGAAAAGGCGAGGGGTGCAAGAAGGCATCGAGTACTCCATCCTGACAGCAGAGATCAGCCGTGCAACCTTTGGTCTCGCTCCGTCTGAATATAGGCAATATAAAGATTTGAAGCATGAGAACCTCCGCGACCACATGACCAACCTGGAACTGATCTTCACCATGCTGGGAGAGGAACAGTCCAAGCTGGAGTCCATACGCGCCGATGCACTAGGGTTCGCCGAAAATAAAATAGCTTCCCAGAAAGGCGGCCATGCCGCAGGTAAAGCCCTGGATGCGTTTGAACGGCAAACAGGAGATAAAGTCGTATCCAGTGCCAATTTCAAGCAGCAGATCGCGGAAGCGAAGAAACAGAAAAAATTGAAGGCAAAGCAGCAGGACGAGGAAGAGTAGCTGCATCGCCAAACAACAACCGGCCAACTGCTTTACTATCGCTCGATAGAGCGTTTAGACTCCATAATTATTTCAGAAACATTCCATACAGATAACGTTCCTTCTCCCCTCCCCCTCTTGCATGGTGTTTTGAAATATCGTAAATTTGTATCGTACGATACAAATTAAATTGTAAGACTCAATTCTATGAAACCAGCCATCCCCACTCCGACGGTTCAGCAGTTCAAAGCCTTTGAAAATGCCTATGACTATTTTAACCAGGTGCTTTTTGGCGGCGTACTGCCGGGAGTCATTCTCAACCTG
Source organism: Phaeodactylibacter sp. (assembly GCA_020436535.1). Taxonomy (GTDB): domain Bacteria; phylum Bacteroidota; class Bacteroidia; order Chitinophagales; family Saprospiraceae; genus JACJXW01. Next base: position 2,313 of record JAGQXQ010000128.1, on the reverse strand, counting down.
AGCCGGAAAAGCAAGGCGATGGGGTTTGTCGCGCCCTTTCGATGGCGCAAGGCCGAAGGTAAACCTGGAGCCGAGGGAACCATCCATGAACTTTCCATCAACCCCGAAATACTGTGCATGGGCCTGGTGGAGGTGTACAGCACCCTTGTCCATGAGCAATGCCATATCTGGCAGCATCAATACGGGAAGCCTTCCCGCAGCGGATACCACAATAAGGAATGGGCCGATAAAATGGAAGACGTTGGCTTGATCCCTTCCGATACGGGCTGCCCGGGCGGCAAAAAGACCGGGCAAAATATGAGCGATTACCCGGCGGGAAATGGGAAATTCTTAGAGGCTTTAAAGGATATGCCGGACACCTACAAGCTTCCCTTTGTGTCTACCGAAGGTGATCTGGTGGCGATGTTAATTAACTCTGCTGACGGTTTACCGCCTGTAGGGGGGCGTCCGGAAGGCGCTCACATACCGAGGCCGTCTGGCGGCAAAAAGAACAAGATTAAATATACCTGCTCTTGTAACACAAATGTATGGGGAAAGCTTGGATTGAATATCCTATGCGGTGAATGTGGGGAGGTTTTTCAGGCTGTAGCCTAACACATTTAGCCGCACGATCTTGTAGGTATCCATGTGCAGGGTTGTCAGTTCCACAAAATCATTTACCTTTCTGGGTGTTTAGGCGGATTATACCATGGAGGTGAGTCCTTTAACAAGCCCACGTGAGGCTTTCCATAACGGAATTTATGGGATTTAGGCAGTGATTTTCACTTGCTCTATAATTTCTTGTAATTTTTTTGAGTTATATATTTAAGTAATACGAGCGAAATGAAAAAGAATTTATTTTTATTAGCACTGATTATAATATGTTTTTCGGTTGTTGAGGTCTCAATTGCTCAAGATAATGAAGTCAATGAGGAAATTAGTCAACTTCAAATTGCATGCGAGAATGGGGATGCTTATCAGTGTGCTTTACTTGGAATGAAGTATTCTGAGGGAAAAGGAGTCCCACAGAATGATCGTCGCGCTGTCTTTTATCTTTTAAAAGCGTGTGAAGGAGGTGAAGCCAATGCTTGTGTTGTTTTTGCTTCCATGTTTGCACTTGGGCGAGGTGTGAGACAAGATGATGGAAAGGCTGCTAGTTTATATGAAAAAGGATGTAATTTGGGAGCAGCAGGAGGCTGCGCTGCTCTTGCCCAAATGTACTTATCAGGGATAGGAGTAGAAAAAAATGAGGCCAAGGCTCTTAAGTTTTCCAAAATCGCATGTGAAGGTGGCAATCCAGAAGGGTGTACTCTTCTTGGAGAAATGTATGCAGAAGGTATAGGTATAAATGTCGATTACGTTGCTGCTGCTAGATATCTAAAAAAAGGGTGTGAAGGAGGTAACAGAAGAGGTTGCCTCCTATTGGGTGGACTTTACTTTACCGGTGGTCAGGGAGTAAGTAAAGATAACACTCTTGCCGCTAGGTATTTGATGAAGGCATGTGAGGCTGGAGACGGCCAGGGGTGTACGTTTGCGGGTAGTTTATATTTTAAAGGACTTGGGGTGCCACGTGATAAAGAAATGGCGCTAAAGTTGTTTAAAAAAGGATGCAATAATGGTTATCAAGAAGGATGTGATCTTTATCGAAAGATAATAACGAAAAAGTGATTTTGACTATGAACAAATCTCTAAGAGGACATCATTCTAAATAGATGCTCTAGAAGAATGCGCCTACTATGATTTAATTTAATTGCGAAGTGGCTGCCAGTAATTTTTCCCTCCGAGAGCTTCCCAAAAAAATACAAGATCTATTTCTGATTTTGCATAGATTTGTAATACCGTCACTACCCCCGGTGAATAATTTTCTGATGCTAGTATTGTGCATACTCCCTTTTTTCCTTTCAAGTTATAATGGAAATATGGGAATTCTTCTTTGGTTATTGTAAAGTCATATCTTTTTGCAATGGTTTTTATATCTAATTCAGATAATGATTTTTTTGGTTCTCCAACGAAGTCTGGAACAGAGAATTCCGCAGAAATAGTACAAACATCGTTTGAAATTGAGAGATAATGTATAACAGCGTCAGGGGCGATTCCTGTTCGGAATTGGATTACTTCAAGATCGGTCCCTCTTCCTTGTTGAGTTAAGTTAGAAGCTTTTTTTTGCCGTTTAGAAGTATTAATGTCTGCCCAAATAGACTCAAAATTTTTGCCTAAATAAATAGGTTGTCCTTGGCAAATCAGTGCACTGAAAAGAATAGAAAGTGTTAAAGCATATGGTTTCATTAGTTAGGAAGTTGTGGTTTAATTTACACTACCGGACAAAAGATTGGT
>JAGQXQ010000587.1 GCA_020436535.1 Phaeodactylibacter sp. | reverse complement strand
GGTGTTTTGACGAGCCAATACCCAGTAACTCAATGCTCGGTGGCGCCCCCTGTCCTTTTTTTTTTAACATGCCCTGTTCTATATTTTTCTTGCCCCCTCCTGTCTCTCTTTCCGGCTATCCAACCCCCACAATACGGTAATGGCAAACGATACTCACGCGAGAAGGCCCGCAACGATAAGTGCGAACCTTCTAGTGTCAACGTGGACGGCTCCAAAGTGATATTAACCGGATTATTTCCCATCCACTATTTAGCCTAGTATAAAAGGCAAAATCGTATTTATATAATACCACAAAGATGACTTTTGTCACCTTGATATGTGACTTTTGTCATTTTTAGACGGCAGGCTATATTGCTATTTTGCCTTTTCATTAATATAGCCCATACAGATTACTTTGTGAATACGCCAAGCAGCCATAACCATCTTTCGGAAGATGCTTTAATGCTCAATGCCATCATCGAGACAGCGACGGATGGCATTATCACTATTGGAGAAGACGGTATAATAGGATTGGCCAATTCTGCCGCTGCTCACCTTTTTGGTTATGAGGTCGATGAACTCCTGGGCAATAGCATCAACATGCTCATGCCATCTCCTCACCGGGAACAACACGATGGCTACATACAGAACTACCTGCAAAGCGGGAAGGCTAAGATCATCGGCATCGGCAGAGAGGTCCTCGGCAAGAAAAAAAATGGAGAAATATTCCCCATTCGGCTTAGTATCAGCGAAGTAAAGCTCAAAGAACGTCGCATCTTCACGGGAATCGTCCATGACCTGAGCCTCCAGAAAAAGATTGAAAAAGATCTCCGAGCGGAAAAGGAAAGGGCCCAGCGCTATCTCGATATTGCCAATACCATCATCGTAGTCATCGGGAAGGATGGGCAGATCCAACTGCTCAATGACAAAGGGTGCCGGATGCTGGGCCTGAAAGAAGAAGATGCCATTGGACAAAACTGGTTCGGCCTCGCCATCCCGGATGAAAGCCGGCAGGAAATAAAAAGTGTCTTTCAGACACTGATGGAAGGGCGGCAGATCGACTACTACGAAAACAACATTATCACCCACCGGGGAGAGCGCCGCCTCATTGCCTGGCACAACGCTGTATTGTACGACGAGCAGGGCAACATCAACGCCACCATTAGTTCCGGTATCGATATTACCGCCCAGCGTGAAGCCGAAGACCGCATCATCCGGCTGAACGCCGAATTGGAAAAGCGGGTGGATAAACGCACTGATGAACTGGCCGAAGCGGTCAACCAACTGCTGGACATCAATAAAAAACTCCAATACGAGGTCAAGGAGCGCAAAGCGGCGGAGGAGGAAGTAAGAAAGAACGAATCCCGCCTCCGGCAAGCGCTGGAAAAAGAAAAGGAGCTGAGCAACCTCAAATCGCGCTTCGTTTCCATGGCCTCCCATGAATTTCGCACGCCCCTCAGCACCATCCTGTCCTCTGCCGACCTGATCGAGGCCTATCCGTCTGAAGAACACCAGAAAAAGCGCCTTCGGCATACTACCCGCATCAAATCCTCGGTGGCCAACCTGACTGGTATCCTCAACGACTTCCTCTCCCTCAGCCGCCTGGAAGAAGGGCACTTCGAGGCAGAGCCGGGCTGGCTGGAGCTGGACCAGTTTTGCAATGAAGCCATAGGGGAAATTCACGGCCTGCTCCGCCCCGGCCAGTACATTGAAAAGGAGGGCCGGATGAAAGGCGTCGAACTGTTCCTGGATAAAAAAATGCTCAAGAATATCCTGTTCAATTTATTCTCCAACGCCATCAAATATTCGAAGGATAATAAGCCCATCCTTTGCCGTATGGAAGTGATCGACAATACCCTGCATATCGCTATCATCGATCAGGGTATCGGCATCCCGGAAGAAGAACAGCAACATCTTTTTACCCGTTTTTTCCGCGCCCATAATGTGGAAAACATACAGGGCACCGGCCTGGGCCTGAACATCGTCAAACGCTATGTCGACCTGATGAACGGATCGATCCGCTTTGAAAGCCGACTGGGAGAAGGCAGCTCTTTCTTCGTCACCTTACCCCTCCTACAAAAAGCCGCTTCGGTTGAAGACTAGCATCAGACTAAGCAATAATCGCTCTTTCGTATTATATTTGTGGCAGGGGGCATAGGGCAACCTTCGCTTCCTTGTTTACAACACCAAGTTACAACCAAGTAAAATGAAGAAAATCTTAGTAATCGAAGATAACGGCGAGGTTAGGGAAAACCTGGAAGAAATACTGGAATTGTCCGGTTATGATGTCCTCACTGCAGAAGACGGCAAGGTAGGAGTGGAAAAAGCGCTGACCGACCCGCCAGACCTCATCCTCTGCGACGTCATGATGCCTCACCTCGACGGCTTCGGCGTGCTCAATATCCTCAGCAAAAAGAGCAGCACAGCCAACGTGCCCTTTATATTTCTCACGGCAAAAGCCGAAAAGAGCGATTTCCGCCGTGGCATGAACCTCGGCGCCGACGATTACATTACCAAGCCTTTTTATAAAGACGAACTTTTGGAGGTGATCGAAACCCGCCTTCGGAAAAGCGAACAATTGCGTAAGCAGTTTGACAAAACTGAACAGGGGCTGACCGCCTTCATCAACGAAGCCAAAGGCTACGAAGAACTGCGCAAACTCTCCGAAGAACGCAAAACCAAAAACGTCAAACGGCGGGAACACATCTTCGAGGAAGGCGAATTTCCGCGCTACCTCTACTTCGTCAAAAGGGGTAAGGTAAAAGTATACAAGACCAACGAAGATGGCAAAGACTACATTATACAGATCTGCAAGCCCGGCGATTTTTTCGGCTATCTCGACCTGATAAAAGACGAAAAGTACACCGAATCGGCTGCCGCCATGGAAGACACGGAGGTGAGCCTCATTCCCAAGGAGGACTTCAACAAGCTGCTGCTCGCCAACCGCGACGTTGCTTCCCAACTGATCAAAATGCTGGCAGACAACGTCATGGAGAAGGAAGAGCAACTGCTCCATCTCGCCTACAACTCCGTCCGCCGAAGAGTAGCCGACGCCATCCTGTTACTGAGCCAAAAACAGGAAGACGGCAGCATCAATATCCTGCGCGATGACCTGGCCCGCCTGGTCGGCACCGCCAAGGAAAGCGTCATCCGTATGCTCACTGAATTCAAAGAGGACGGCTACATCGAGATCGTCGACGGCGCCATCCATATCGTCGATCGGGAGCGGCTGGAGAATATGCATGCTTAATGGTTGGGGGTATTAGTGTATCAGTGTTGTAGGGTATCAGTGTATCAGTGTATCAGTGTATCAGTGTATCAGTGTATCAGTGTATCAGTGTATCAGTGTATCAGTGTAAGTACCTGGATGATACACCGATACACTGCCCATTAATACACAAAAAAAAGCCCTTCACGCAGAAGGGCTCATCTAAAAACCGATAACACTAAATTTTCCAGATAAAGGCATAGCCTTATAGTAAGTAAAGCATGAAACTCTTTTAAGATAGAATTGAGAACTGTAGAACCGAAAATGAAAAAAACTTTTCGGAACTGCCTTTTTCAGGTATATGAACTTCTCATCATCCAATTACAATACCCCAAAATTAGGGAGGGCATCAGATTTTTTTAATGACTTTTGTCATTAGGCGGGATTGACTTTAGTCAAGCACACTAACTCACCACCTTCGAAGCCTCCAAACGCACATCCGCCCACTGCCAGGCTTCATCAAAGCGCTTTTTCACTTCACGTGCTTCCTCCTTCTTGCCCTGTGCCACCAAGCTTTCATACAGCCCTTTCAACGCATAGCCATTTTTTCTGAAGATTTCCAGGTCGCGTTTGTAGAGCGCTTCGGCCTCGGCGTAGCGCTTTTGCTCCAGCAGAATGGGCCCCAAATGGTGACGGACTGAGAAAAACCAGTCGGGCGGTTCGTTATAATTGAGGCCATCCTCCAGTTGAACGGCCTCTGCAAGCAGTTCAATAGCTTTCCCCGGTTTGCCTTCGGCTTCAGCGATCTCCGCGCTGAGCACATGATCAGCGATCTCCAACAGGCTGAACACGGAGTTGATGTCCCAAATAGTGATCCCCTCGAGGGCGGGATCAGCCGCCGCCAGCTGCAGTTCCTGAAGTTCATGCCGGGCTTCTTGCAGTTGCCCTTTAGCGGCAAAGGCCATACCCCGGGAATAATGCCAGATGGCCTTGGGATAAATTAAGTCATCCGCTGG
>JAGQXQ010000586.1 GCA_020436535.1 Phaeodactylibacter sp. | reverse complement strand
TTTTCAGGGGCCGCACCCGCCTGCAAAGCCGGGCTAAACTAAAAAACTGTCGATATCCATCCGGGAATATAGCCCAAGTACTCAAGAGTGGTGGCGGTATAGGCATCAAGGCCGTATCTTCTGTCCGCAAAACAATCACCCGATGTTGAGAATGGCCTTATTCCTGACTATTTTCCTATCCCTCTCGTATTTGGATTGGAAAGGGCAGCGGGCCTCGGCAGAAGTGCCGAGCCGCTTTCGCTACGCCAGCCCTCAGGAGCGTATTGCCGTTGCATTGGTGAAATTCGGAGGCCGGCCCCTGCAAGTGGGAAAATCACCGGAGGCCAACCTTAACGTTCAACCGGCTGGAGATCCGGGCCTAACCCTGGCGCTGCCCCGCATGCTATACAACCTGCGTTATGGCCAGGCGCTTTTACATAGCGCTGAGACACCCCCAACCCTCACAGAAAGATTGGCCCGGGCGGAACAGCTGGAAACCGAGATCCAGAAGAGGTACTACCAGGTCGTACTGCTGGCAGTTGGTTCCATCCTGGCTTCTCTGATCGCGGGGCTGCTTTTTTTCCTGTTTCGCTACAACAAACGCCTGCACCTCCACCGCTTACAGCTGATCCGCAAAGAACAAGAAACCCGGCGGCTGCAGGCAATGATTGAAGGGGAAGAAAAAGAACGCAAACGCCTGGCCCGGGAGTTGCACGATGGGCTCGGGGCCGTCCTCGCCACTGCCAAGATGCAGATCAACGCCTTGTCCGACAACGTGCCGGCTGTGCAGCTCTCCCAAAGCTACGCCAAGGCAGAACATCTGATCGACGAAGCCTGCCGCACCGTCCGGGAAGTCTCTCACAACCTGACGCCAGACATCCTGGAGCAACATGGCCTGGAGTTCGCCCTGCAGTATTTGTGCGATTCTATGGCCAAAGCCCATGAACTGGACGCTTGCTTCATTCCCTACGGCCTGGATACCGCCATTCCGGAACAGGCCAGCATCACGGTGTATCGCATCACTCAGGAGTTATTGAAAAATATTACCCAGCACGCCGATGCCAGTTCGGTGATCGTTCAGGCCACGATCGAAGACGGATGGCTTCACCTCATTGTAGAAGACGATGGGCGGGGATTCGAGTTCAACCACAACTTTACCGGAGGCATAGGGTTGTCCAACATCCGTTCGAGAGTGGCCTACCTGGGCGGCCGCCTGGAGGTGGATGCTCAGCTGGGGGAGGGTAGTACGTTTAATATCGATATTCCGGTGGGAAATGGGGGAATAAATGGGGGTGCAAGGATTGAAGTAATAAAAAAGCCATTATGAACATACTTATTGTTGACGACCATAAGATCGTGATAGATGGGTTGCAGACCCTGCTCAAGGGAGAGCACAACATTTCCGGCATCTATGAGGCACTGACGGGAGAGCAGGCGCTCGATATCATAGGACGGGAAGAAATCACCCTGGTTCTGCTCGATATCAACCTTCCGGGGCTGAATGGCTTTGAAGTATGCCGAAAGATAAAATCTTCAGATCGGGCGGCAAAGGTGATCGCCCTGACGATGCACAGCAATGCCGGTTATATTTCCCGAATGGTGAAGGCCGGGGTTGATGGCTACCTGTTAAAAAACACCTGTAAAGAAGAATTGATGCTGGCCATTCAGAAAGTAGCAGCTGGTGAGCAGTACTTCAGCCGGGAGGTGGCCAACAACCTGATCTCCGGTATGCAGCAGCCTCGCCAGCCGCGGTCTGATGGATACATACAAAAGCTCACCCGCCGCGAAAAGGAGGTGCTGCACCTCATCATCGAGGAACACACCACCGAGGAAATCGCCGAAAAACTCTACATCGCACCCGCAACAGCCATTTCCCACCGCAAGAGCCTCTTGCGCAAGCTCGACGCCAAAAACACCGCCGGCCTGGTCAAGGCCGCTTTTGAATTCAGGCTGGTCGATTAACGCTCCCTACAACTCCATTTTCCAGCCCGAATGAGAAGGGCAATGGATATCCCCAAAAAGGGGGATATTCCAAATACCCCACTTTCTGGGGAGGTACGGGCGTTCGCTGCCACTTACCTTTGTCTTTCCATAAAAAACTCCAAAATCAAGAAAACATGACAACGAAAGAGCTTGTATTCGGCCACATCAAAGACCAACTGGCCGGTGGCCAGCTCGAAGCCGCCATCAGCGAGATCCAACTATTGTCGCCCAACCGGGCGATCACCCGGGAGCTAAAGAAGTACCAATTTCTGCTGAGCCGGCTCAGGAAGCTGCTCCGCCAGGGCGCGATGGCCAAACAAGAATTCCATCTGGCCCGCAACAAAGTGCACCTGGCCCTGCTGGAAGTACTATGGGAAGTAGAAGCGGCGCCTTCCAGCCTGGGTTTGCTCGCGGCGGCCCTGCGCATGCCTTTGGGTTGGAAAATTGCCGTTTTCAGCCCTATAGCCCTGGCTATAGCGGCTTATTTTTTCCTGGCCTACCCCTACCCTTTTGAGCAACCCGAACTGGACGAGCTCATCCCATCA
>JAGQXQ010000127.1:6011-6532 GCA_020436535.1 Phaeodactylibacter sp. | reverse complement strand
TTTCAGGTTGTGGATGTACTGGTCGATGACGTACAATGTCCGGTTGGCGGAGAATTTGGCGGCGATCTCCGGAAGCACTTTGCCATCTTCAAAAGGCAGGTCGAGATAAAGAGGGGGCTTTTCCGGATTGGGCGCCCAGGCCGCTGCCGAGGCAAGGGTGGCGATCTCAAAAAAGTTGGCGGCATCCAGTTGGCCAACCGTCGTAATAGCTTCCACACTTTTGGCAAATTCCGGGTCCACAGTCAACAAGGGCCCATCCATGCAACAAGGGCTTAACAGGTAAATGGCCGACCAAACTTCCGGGTATTTCATCCCTAGCCGGATCGTACCATATCCGCCCATCGAATGCCCGGCGAGCCCCCGGCTGGCTGGCTCAGCAATAGTGCGGTAGTTGGCGTCGATATAATTGACGAGTTCTCTGGCCACAAAGGTTTCCCAATCGCCAATGGTTGCCGAACTCGAATACATGCTGCCCTTAAAACGGTTGTAGGCATTGGGCATCACTACGATCATTTCTTTGG
>JAGQXQ010000127.1:0-5910 GCA_020436535.1 Phaeodactylibacter sp. | reverse complement strand
ATAGAGTACGGGGTATCGCTTGTCGGGTTGAGCCTGGTAAGACGGAGGCATATAAACCGTCACCTCCCGTTCGGCAGGATCATTGGCCAGGTTTCCTTCGATGGCTTTGCTGTAAACTTTGATGCGCTCTTTGATGCCCTTTTGGGCATTCGTGACGGCTACTGTGAAGAGCAACAGGAGCATTAATGAGAACTTTCTCATATCGGGCCTTTTTTATTTTGATTCAAAGATAGTGATTTCACCCCCTTTACCAACAGCCATACTGTAAATGAAAACTCTCCCACCACTCCCGGTATCACCACAATCATTTCAAATACCGCCTTATAGTCAGCGTAGTTGAGAAGCAGGAACTGAGCGAAGCTGTCGGTGAGGTAGCCGAGGGCCGCCAGTTGGAGCAGTAATCCCAATACTTTTGGGAAGTATCCGGACCTGAACACGAGGTACCCCAAAACAAGAAGGTGCAGCCCGAAGAATGCCAGCCCGATCAGCCAGGTGTAATTGAAAGCATCCAGCAATAGCATGGTTCGGGCTTGTAATGTTGCGGTTTCAAAGGTTGCCAGATACTCGGCGCCGCTAAACAGCCGAAGCACGCCAAACAGATTAACCAGCGCCACTCCAAATATGGCGCCGTTCACCAGCCGAAGCCAGGCAGACAGCAGAGAAAGGTGCTCGTTCACCGGCCTTAGCAAAAGGTAAAGCGGCCAGGCCAGCAATACATCCGCCATTACCATAACCAGGAAGCTTAGAATGCCCCAGCGAAATTGCATGGGGTTGTTTCCGATGTTGGCGAAAGTAGCCGCTGCGTCTCCATCTACCACCAGCCCTTCGAGCACGAAGAAATTGGCGAAAAAACCGGTGATAAATATGATGAGGTAGCCAAGGCCCGCAGTCCTGGCTATTCTATCAAGTGATTTCATTTTTCAGATTTGTATTGCGTAAGAAGCTTTCTTTTTCAGGCCAAATGACTACCTCCAAACTCTAAAGAAGAATGCGTTATCGCAAAAATAAAAAGTATTTTTATCGGAAAAAATGAAATTCAACCGCCTCCTCCTTTCGGTTATGCTCACCAGCCTTCTTTTTTCATGCAGTATTTCCCACAAAATAAACACGGCTCAGGAAGAATGGCTACCCCTCTTCAACGGCAAAAACCTCGACGGGTGGATACCGAAAATTCAGGGGTATGCCGTCGGTGAAAACTACGCCAACACTTTTCGGGCAGAAGACGGCCTGCTGAAAGTCTCCTACGAGGATTATTCCGGAGATTTTACCGATCGCTTCGGCCACCTTTTCTATCAACAGCCTTTTTCTTATTACCGCCTGCGAACCACTTACCGCTTTGTGGGAGAGCAAGCTTCCGGCGGCCCCGGCTGGGCGCTACGCAACAGCGGGCTGATGATCCACGGGCAACCGGCAGAATCGATGGGGTTAGATCAGAACTTTCCTATCTCTATAGAAGTACAACTGCTGGGCGGCAATGGAGTGGACGAACGGCCGACGGCCAACCTATGCACACCCGGCACTCATGTGGAAATAGATGGGAAACTATTTACTGATCATTGTATCAATTCGTCTTCCAAAACTTACGCCGGCGATCAGTGGGTTACAGTAGAAATTCTAGTCCTGGGCGATTCCCTCATCCAGCACTATGTTGAGGGGGATACCGTGCTCACCTACTCGAAGCCGCAAATCGGAGGCGGTGTGGTAGATGGTTTTGACCCTTCGGTAAAACGGGATGGTACGCCGCTCACCGGCGGCACGATCTCCCTGCAGAGCGAGAGCCACCCGGTGGAGTTCCAAAGTGTAGAACTGCTCAACCTGGAGGGGTGTATGGATCCGAAGGCTTCGAATTACAAGGCGTATTATTTGAAGCATGATGGAGAGAGCTGCAGGTACTAACTCTTATCTCCCAGTATATCCAGTATCTGCTCCGCCAACTCCGGTGATTGGATGATAACCGTATCCCCCTCGATGCGCACCTGCTGGTGGTTGAGGTGGTTGCGGTTGAAGTAAATATAAATGCCCTCGGCGTTGGCTTTATAGTTATAAAACTGCTTCATGGTATTGCGGTCGAAGCGGAACTCATTATCCAGCCCCACTTCTTTGTCCTGCAGGAAAGGCTTGGTGGCTTCGGGATCGCCGTAGAGCTCCTGCCCGAAGTGTTCCAGGTTGATGGTCTTCTGCGGGCTTTGCATGGCGAAGTTGAGCACTTTTTCACGGAAACGCCCTTCTTCCATCTGCTCGCCAGTACTTTCATCAACCGGCATAGGCAGTTCTTCCACCATCTGCAGGAAGCTTTGCGTCAGAGTTTTGCTGCTTTCGGGGCGCTCCAGGCCGATCCAGCTCACGAAGTACTCCGAGATCTCCTTCTGGCTGCGAGCGTGCTTGATGAGTTCCACAAAGCGCCCCTCCCCCTCTTCAAAGCGGTTGAGGTGGATGCGGCAGGCCATGGCCAGTTTGTCGGTATTGAGGTAAGTGACGGTGTCGAGCAGGAAGGCGGCAGCATCTTCTCCTTCTTTTCGGAAAGCGAGCCCTTCGGTATCGCGCACCAGAAAAACGCCCAGCATACGGGTGTTTTCCACTTCGTAAATTGCGTAAACCAGGTAGCCCCCTTTGGCGCCGACGACCCCCTGTAGATTGAGTTGCAGGGCGTTCATCGTATCGCGGCTGAAATCGATAAAAGCCTCCTTGGTGAGCTGTTCATCCACCAGGTGCTGAAAGTAACCGGGAAAGAGCGCGTCGCCGGGAGGGCTGAGGTAGCCGTGCAGGATGTCTTCTTTTTGCAGAAAGGTGTGGTTGAGCTTCTCCACCAGCAGGTCAGCGCGGCTGTCGAGCGGGGTAGCCGCTTCGGCCAGGAAGAGGCGAGCTTCAATGTGTTCGGGTTCTTTTTCCAGTTCGTGGATGATGAGGTGTTGGATGAGGATCTCGCTCATAGCCGGTCTTTTTTTTGTGGGGCAAAGCTAGGGATTTTTATGGAATGAGTCACGACAGAAACGCCCCCTCTTTCAAGAGGGGATTGGGGGAATTCCTCACACCAACCGCGAAAACCGCACATTCGACCTCGGGAAATCCACCCCCACGGCAATAAAGGTAAATACCCCGATCACCAGCGCCGCCCACACGATGTTCCAGCCGAAGACGGGCTCCAGAAAAGGCCGGGGGATCGGTAAAAGCGTAAAAATAATACCCACGAGCACCGAAGCGATGGCTGTCCACTGGTACAGGCGCAGGCCGTAGAGGATGGGAGTCTGTACCTCGCCGCGGTAGGCCTCTTCCACGAAGCGGCCCAGCTATTTTCCAGGTTGGCAGCGAAGCCACTGTAGGGTTCATCCAGGATCAACAGTCCGGGGTGGTGAAAAAGAGCAAGGCAAAGGTTGAGTTTCTGGAGCCATTTTCCCCTACAATGCCACTCATACTCCCTGTTTCCAACTGGAAAGAGGCTCCTCGCAGTACGGCCTTTTGCCCGAAAGATTTGGTGATATTGTCTACTTGCAGCATTGTAATTATTCGGCTCTGGTAAAATCGGCCAGTTCGTGGACAGCCCAGCCTTCGCTCTGAGGTTCGCCCTGCTTCAGAAGTCGTCCCCAACTCCTCCATTTGTGTTCATTGGCGTAGAGAAAAAAACGGGGCACGATTCGATTGAACCCGGGCAGGAAAGACACCAATGAGCGGACGACATTGAATATTTTTTTCTCCGCTTCCAGCGAACCACTCTGATCAAGCTGAAGATGCAGGCCCAGTTGCGGCAGATGGAGGGCGTCATCTTCAATGGCGGCCCCTTCGACGGGTACGCCGTTGTACCACACCCATTGTCGTGTTGGCCCTCCGCGCAGTTCTATCCATATCAGATAGTCCTTTTCTGAAAGGTAGCGGCCCCAGCGGAGCTGCTCCATGGGAATCTTCCAGGGCTCTACTGCCAGCACCAGCCGCTCGGCATACCCCAGTCCTTTAATTGCCGGGCCATCTGCTATATCAAACAGCGCGTTGGAGCGGGGTTGGAAGCACTGCCAGTCGAGGAAGCCATTATCAGAATGGTACAGCCGGGCAGTAAGTGGCGGCGCATCGGACTCCCACCAACCGGAAATACCAAATGAGCTGTCCTCCCAAATAATCTGATCGCCCATCTGGCTGGGCCAGTTAAGCTCCTGGAAGCGGCTGCGCTCGCTGGCGCCTTTGCCTTCTTCAAATAACAAAAGGCTGGTGTAAGGCACTTCCAGGCTACGCCACCGCATGGAGGCTGCATAACCAATGGCGGCATTGCCCTGCTCGTCGATGCAATCGAGGTACCATTTGGTCAGGTAAAAGTTGTTGTGTGATTTACTCATGTTCGGCCTTTGTTTTAACCCTTTCCACTTTTGGGGCGGAAGGTGCTTTCTCTTCCAGTATTTTGTAAAAGAATTTGCGGGCCGGCGCCTCATAGACCAACGGGAAAGTAGCCCTGGCCAGCAGGGAGAAGCGGATCTTCTCTTCCAGGTAAGCGCTGCCATCCGCAAAGCCCTCGGGAAGTGGCGCATCTCCGTCTACGATGTCATCCAGATAGCGCATGAGGGTGTAATAGGACTCGAGGAAAGTGCCCCGAAGAGGGCTGAAAGCGGTATATTTAAACAGGCGAAGGTAGCGCAGGAAATTGCGGTATTTAGTGCCGCGGGTGCGCAGCTGGAAGTCGAAAATCTCCCGGCGCATTTGCCGGGCGTGTTCTTTCAGGTTTTTCATTTATCCCGGGGGTTTTGCGGCGGGGGCCGGCCAAACCGTAACCCCCTCCTCTACTCCATAAAAAGCATAATCCTGGATGGCATTCAACTTTCTATAGAGTGTAAAATCCGCCCCATCTGCTTCACTCAACAGGCTTCCAGGCCATCACATCGTCAAAGAAAGTGAAGGTATGAGTATCACGGCCACTATCGAGCAGGACGCCGGCATAAGTTCCTTGCGGGCCCTTGAGGTTAACGTTTTCCAGCCTCAGCTCGCCATCGACCCAAACACTGCCCGTTTTGAAAGCGGCATCGTATCTGATCCGGATGTCATACCACTTATTGCCCTGCCAGGCCCCTATTTTTTCGGCTTTTACGCCCGTAGCGCCGAAATAAATATTGCCATTGGTTTTGAAGTATACAAAGGCGTGGTGTACATCCTTCCCTAAATATCCTTTTTCCAGCGTACCAAGGCCAAAACCGGCTTTATGACTGTCCAATACCCCGGACTGAGGCTTATGGATATAGACCTTGGCCTCAGCGAATACGACTCGGGACAACTCCGGCATGGGCTTAAAGGCAACGGCCGGCCATCCAATGCTGCCTTCCAGTTTCAGTGACTTCGTGCCGGAATAGGCAACTCCATCAGAAATGTACTGGAATCCTTCCCCCATACCATTAAAGTGTAAATCCCAGTCCCCTGCATACGGGAAGGCGCCTGTTTCATAAGCTTCAAAACCTTCCCTGAACTGAACCAGTTTGCCTTCGAGGATCAAGGTTAACTTGTCCGCCATGCCCATCAACGGCCTGGCGTGGATAATGGGGAAATAGCCCTTTTCAACCATGATTTCCACCTTACCTTTAAAGACTTGAGTCTGCTCCCTGGCGGCAGGAACGGCATCCTTGAGGATCAACTTTTCAATAAGGTTGGATTGTGCCATGAGGACTTTGCCCAGTTTCACTTTCAGAACGTTTTCGTTAACTGCTTCCAAGATGTAATCATCCATCTGGAAGATGACCATTTTCCAGGCGGGAGTTTGTGGTTCTGTCGGTAAATCAGCTCGGAAATCAGTGGTAAGCCCTTCTTCTTCCTGCGGAAGAAGCAATGCGTCCTTTTCACACCCCAGGAGGAATGCCATAAGGACACTCATCAGAATTACAAATACCTTTTTCATTATTTTGGTTTTTTGGTTACAATGTTTTCCAGAGTTGTGCCAAAAGG
>JAGQXQ010000585.1 GCA_020436535.1 Phaeodactylibacter sp. | reverse complement strand
GGCAGCGCACCTTTTGCGGCAGGTCGAAAATGGGTTGGTAGCGGGCGTCTTTGGTCAGGCGCTGCAGGCCCAGCATCAGCATGAAAAAACGCAGCAGGTTGCCGCCGCCTTCTGCCTGCAGGGAGCCGGCCAGCACTTCGTCATCCCGGAAATGACAAGGGAAATACCAATCATCGGGATGCAGGTCTTTTTCAGCTACGATGTAGCCCAGGCCGTAGGCTCCGCCTCTCAGATCCACCGAAGTGATGCGGTCGATCATCAGGATCTTCTCGGGCGGCAGGCAGAGGGAAGGGTTGCGGCCGTTGGCAAAGTAAGACTCGTCCTCAAAACACTTTTCCATATCGCCGTTGATGAGGTGGCGCAAGTCTTCTTTGGAAAAAGAAGTTTTGGCGGTCTTTAGCAGCGGTGTAAAATGCTTCTTTGGCGCTATCCGTTTGGCTTCGAGCTCGCTTTCAGTATATACGACGCCGTGGCCTTCCTCCAGTTGCTCATCGGAGAAAAATCCGGCGCAGCCGCCATCCATTTTCAATACCAACCGGTCTTCTACATAACAGAGGTAACTGAAAAAGAACAACAGGTTGTCCCCGTTGCGGACGAAGGAGTTGATAGATATATCATAGCGCAGGGTCTGCCCTTCAAAGGGCAGGTCGTCCACAAAGGTCAGGGTGCAATCCAGCAGCCGATAGACGAGGTTGCCTTTATTCTGGAAATCGATGCCGAGGTAGGAGATCAGCATCAGGTCGCACTGCCCGGACTCTACGGAGACGGCCCAGGGTATCTGACGGTCGGTGGTAAACCAGGCGTCGTAGGGGATGTCGTATTCCGTCTGCATAGTGGAGGGCTTGTACTCCCCCATTTTGCCGCTCAGTCCGGTCACCCGGCTCACCAGCAGATAAGGATCCATCGGCAACATTACCCGGCGGCGATAGGTATCGATGACGGCATATTCCGGGCCGAACACATTGGCGATCTTTCCGGTGGCAAACTCCTCCAGGTCTTCCTGAGAAAAGATGATGGTTTTACCTTCGAGCTGCTCACCCGTTTTGTAGTCCTGCAACCGCAGGCCGTTTTCGCCAACCCGCCCCTGGGGGACTACGGCACTGGCTGAACTTTCTTCCGTTCTGGTTTCCATAATGGAAATAGATTCTATAGAATGTGAATAATTAGAAAGGGAATGGCCCTCGTCTTCTCCTGAGGCCAGCGCCATAACGCCGGCTTTTTTCCTGGCTTTCCGCCTTTCGATGGTGGCAAACCGTTTCCGGTTTTCCTCACTAAGGATGGTATCAAAAATGCGTGCGCCACCGGGAATGATCTTTTTCATAAAGCTCCGGGCTTCCTGGCCTTCCTTTGCAGAAGGGTACAGCATGGAAAGATCAAGGGCTATACCATGGCTGGACAGTTGCGCCAATAATTCGAGAATAGCCTGGGCATCAGCCTTCCCCTTTTGGTTGATACTCACCGCGAGATGCGCTTCGTCCTTCAGAATGTTATTGATCCAGCCGGTACTGGTGGCGTTGGCGCCCAGTTCTATAAATATCCGCGCACCGGCCTCATAGACCGTTTTTACCGTTCTTGGGAAGTCCACCTGCTGGCAACAGACTGCCGTCGAATTCTCGGCCACCTTCAGGTTGTCCAGCTCAATTTTGGATAAGGTGATGCTGGAATAAAAATCAATCGCGGGCGACTGCTGGAGAGGGAAGTTGTGCATTTTCAGCAAACCGGCTCTTTCCTGTCCACAAAAGTCGTGGTGAATGACGTTTTGGAAAGGAATGGTGACGGTTTGGCAGTTGAGCTGTTCCGCTAT
>JAGQXQ010000584.1 GCA_020436535.1 Phaeodactylibacter sp. | reverse complement strand
TGGCGCCTTGTCCAAAATTAAACTGGAGGTCTTCGCCGTTAGCCGTAAAGCCTTTACTCAAGGCATTCAGCGCCTGGCTGTAAGCCTGGGTACTAACTTTAGAAGTATGCAGATAGTATTTGGCTTTGAGAGAGTTGGCTGCTCTGGCCCAGGCTTCCGTATCACCACCGTAGATCAGGTCGTCGCCGGCCAGGCCCGGGCCGCTGCCGGCATCCCCGCTAAGCTCCCCAATGGCTTCATCCAACAATTGATGGAGGGAGGTGTAGATGCTCTCCTGAGGGTCATAGGCAGGGAAGAAGTTGCCATCCAAGCCCTGAAAGGCGTCTGAATATGGGACGTCTCCGAACATATCGGCGAGGGAGCCGATACAATGAGCGATCAGTACCTTAGCCATACCGCTGGTGTGATTAGAATTTTCAGCCTCAGCCTTTCGCTGGATCGTAACCAGTGCGTTTAAAGAACTGGCATACAGCCGCCGCCAGGCGCCATCCATATCAGATCCTTTGACAAAATACTTGTAATTGTCAAACTGCTGGGCATTGATGCCCTGGAATTGTTGCATAAAAAGGCCGTTGATGCGCACGCCCTCGCCGCCAATAGCAAAAGCCATGCCCGCCTGGGCCGCCGGTACAATAGCCTGGGCTGAAACATCAGACGGTAACGCCGGGTTGACATTGGTGTCTCCAAATTCACAGGAAGACAACACTGCCATCATGGATAGAATGATTGATATTTTAAGCAATTTCATCTTTGATTTCAATTTTTGTTAATAATTGGCCCGGCCTCCTTTTGGTGCCGGTTAAGAACCCACCAGAAAAACCTGGCACGTCCATTACAGCGTGATATCCAGCTTCAGCCCATAACTTCTGGTATTCGGGTTGTTGAAATAGTCATAGCTGAATACATTACTGGCGTCCCCCGTCAGGTTGGTTTCCGGATCGATACCGGTATAGTCCGTAATCAGGAAAACATTTCGTGCACTGAGTGTAATACTCAGGGACTGAATGACGCCCCGGAAAACCCGGGAAGGAATGGTATAGCTCAGGTTGACATCCCGCAGGCGGAAATAGCTGCCATCCTGAACGGTTAGCTCGTCGAGGTTGACAAAACCGTAGTTCTGGTAATAGTTGGTGCCGCCATCCGTACCGCCTTTCACCACCTCGATGGTATTGACTGTACTTGTGGGGTTGCCATCTTCGTCGGCGAGAACGCCGTCAAATACGACCCTTTCGTTGCGGTCCAGGGTCTCGATGCCCACACCAAAGTTGTTCAATACGCCGGAAGTACCGTTGTAAACGTCGCCGCCCTTTTTCCAGTCAAACAAGAAGGAAAGGGCAACGCCTTTATAGTTGAATGAATTGCGGAAACCCAGCGTGAAATCAGGCGTAGGGTCCCCTACTTTACCATCGACAGGATCTTGCAGCGGCATGCCATCGGCCGGGTTGATCACCATGCGGCCCTGATCGTCGCGCAGGAAGCGGGTGCCGAAGAAAATGCCATAGGGCTCCCCCACCTGAATGCGTTGGGTGCCAAAAGGATCAATGGTGATGACATTCAGCCCGGGAGCGATTTCGTTCACCACAGAAGTGTACTTATTGAAATTCAGCCCGACTTCATAGGAAAAATCGCCGTTGTCAACCACCAGTCCACTCAGAACGGCCTCGATCCCTTTGTTCTCGATTTCCCCGGTATTGATAGCGCGCTGCAGGAAACCGCTGGCGCGGGAAATATCCACCAAGTTGATCACGTCCTGAGAAAGAGCCCGGAAGTAGGTGATATCCGCCGATACGCGGTTGTTCAGGAAACGCAGGTCGGCGCCTACTTCAACGGTGGTGGTAAACTCCGGCTTCAATTCGTCATTACCCAAAATCTCATCCGGTATGAACGAGTTGGTGCCTAATGCCGGGAAGATTACGCCGTTGGGGCTAGTCCAGCCGTCTCGTACCCGCGCCTGGGCAAAACCAGTAGTGGTCAGCGCAAAAGGAGCATCGTTGCCCACCTTTCCATAAGCAGCCCGAAGCTTGCCGTAAGAGAAGAAACCCTCCTGAATACCGAAGGATTCTGTAAAAGTCCAACCCAGGGCGGCTGCCGGATAGAAGAAGGAATTGTTGCTCTCCGGTAGCGTGGAAGACCAGTCGTTACGCCCGGTAAGGTTCAGGAACAACATATCTTTATACGACAGGCGAATGTCTCCATACACCCCATATAGTTCCTTTTTGGTTGGCCGCTCCACCACACTTACAGAACTGGCGCTGGCAATATTAAAGAAGCCACGGGAAGCCAGGCTCTGGCCATCTTCCCGACGGTTTTCCACCTCCTTTCGGTAAAAGTTCCAGCCTACGGTAGCATTGATTTCGAATTCATTATTAATCTGCTTTTTATAAGTGCCCAGGATATCCACGTTCAAGTCGGTACTGTTGATGTTGTGGTTGACCACCTGCCCGGCGGGCAGCGTGCCGGAACCAATATCGTTACGGAATTTTCGGAAATCACTGTAGTTATCGACCCCCAGGCGAGCTGTGGTGCTAAAACCATCTGTCCAATCATAAGAGGCCTGTGCAAAACCGATCACACGGTTGACATTATCGGTCAGGAAGTTCTTGTAAACCGTCCAGTAAGGATTATCATAGATGGCACGGTCACCGAGTAGGCCCCGATAGGCACGAGGGCGGCCGTCTTCAAACTGGTAGGCAGAAGGATCCTTGTCTGGATCCACGCCATTGCGGTTATCAAAGGTAGGGGCGGTACGCATCAGGCCCAGCATCACTCCAGAAGTGTTGGAACCGTTCTGCGCCCTTTTTCCACCTGAATTGATGTAATTAGCGGAAACAGTGGCTTTCAGTTTGTCGGTCAGATTGGCGCCAACCGTAGCTTTGAAAGAGGTCCGGTCAAAGTCGGTATTTGGAACGATGCCAGTCTGCCTCAGTTTACCGCCCGACATATAATAGGTGACCCGGTCCGTACCCCCGCTCACGCTGACGTGGTTGTTGAAGGTATTGGCCGTTTCGAAAAAGTCCCCGGGATTATCATAGGCATTGACCATACGCCCGGTCGCCCGCGGATCGTCTTTATGAACGATCAGTCCGTTGCGGTCCCACATGGATTCCACATCGGCATAACGAAGGTCATCGATCCTCGGGCCCCAGGAAAAGGAAGTAGTAGACCCGGTCATAGGACTCTGAAAAGTAGGCACGCCCCCCACCGGATTACCCTGGGCATAGGCCTGTTGGATTTCCGGCAGCTTATTGACCTCATCCAGCGTGACCGAAGAGGAGATCCGGATACGAGGCTTACCGGCTACGCCGCGCTTGGTAGTGATCACAATGGCGCCATTGGCTGCCCGGATGCCGTAGAGCGCGGTGGCCGCCGGCCCTTTCAGGACGGTCATGGTGGCGATATCGTTGGGGTTGATATCTATGGCACGGTTGGAGTTATTGACGCCACCGGAACCCAGGTCGCTTACCGCATCTTCAGGCGAGTCGGCGGTCGTGAAAGTACTGTTGTCTATAGGCACCCCATCCACCACAAAAAGAGGAGAGTTGTTGCCGATAATAGTCTTGTTGCCCCGGATGCGGATCTGTGCCGCCGCGCCGGCGGTCCCTCCCGAGCTGGCCACTTGCACGCCGGCGGCTTTTCCCGCCAGAGCCGCCACCAGGTTGGTTTCGCCGGATTTATTGACGTCATCCCCCTTAACTGACTGAATAGAATAACCCAGGTCAGATTTATTGGCCGAAAGGCCTACCGCCGTAACGACCACTTCATCCAGCAATTCCGAGCTTTCTCTCAGCGTTACATCCACAATATTGGAAGCGCTCAGGGTTACTTCCCGGGGTTCATAACCTGTATAACTGAATACCAGGGCGTTGCTCCCCTGTGGAACGATCAGGCTGTAAGAACCGTCGGCATCGGTAACCGTGCCGGTTGTCGTTCCCTGTACCAGGATGCTTGCGCCAATCAACGGCTCGCCCCCCGTGTCTGATACGGATCCTGTAATCGTCCTTTGTGCCAGGGCCGTGCATAAGGCAAATAGCACCATTGGCAAAACCAGTAAGCATTTCTTCATGATTAACTTTTTTGTTTAGAAATAGTGAGTTTAATCGGGTGATGGACTGCCCCGGGCCAGGTGAACGGGCTAGGCCAATCCATCCCCCCGTGGGCAATAGCATGCCCTCCCATGCATTGGCATTATGCCAGGCATAGAACAGGGCCATTGGCGGATAGACATCCAATGGTTATATTCATTCAGATTGAGTTTGATGAAAGACGAAAAAGGCAACGGCCGAAAAGACCAGAGGTTGATGACAACGAAGAAAAAGCAGAGGGGCCCGATAGACGGGCATTTATTATGATCTTCTATTTGTATCCATCCATTTCGGGTAGCCAGTTAGATAGAATTGATGTGGCAGGCGAGCATTTTTACAGAATAAAAGTTGCCGCACAAAAACTGTGCGGCAACATTCGGATTAGTAAGAAAAAACTCTCATTTATAAAATCTGTAAACCTCGCCGTGTTGATATATCGCTTGCGCAATATATAGTTCTCTGATACATAAATACCAGAGGCACTAAGATAGGCGATGCAGGGGTTGAAAAAGGCCACTCGTTTGGGTAGTTTTTAATACATTGGTGTAAGTGGCAGGACAATTTATAGTTTAATACATCCTGTTTTGAAAGTGAAAAGCCAAAGGCCTCCTCGCTGCGGCGCGGGTGCGATCCTAGTCTGTATACCCTCCTTAGTACTCTGTAAAATAA
>JAGQXQ010000583.1:2043-4624 GCA_020436535.1 Phaeodactylibacter sp. | reverse complement strand
GACGGCAACTGCTATGGCGACTATTCCTTTCACATGGCAGTTACGGATTTCAATGAAGACACCCGTAAGGAAGTGGGCCAACTGATCGAAGAGGAGGGCATCACCTCTTTCAAGACCTTCATGGCCTATAAAGGCGCCCTGATGATCGACGATGGCCAGATGGTGGGGCTGATGCAGGAAGTGAAAGAACGAGGCGGCATGGTAACAGTACATGCCACCAATGGCGACATGATCGACGGCCTGATCGCCAAACACCGGGCAGAGGGCAAGCTGTCTCCCCTGTACCACTGGCTATCTCAGCCGGAGGTTACCGAATCGGAGGCGTCGGGCCGGTTCGTGGACATGGCCCACTACACCGGCGTGCCCGCCTACATTGTACACCTCACCTGTGAGGGCGCCCTCAATCAAGTGCGGGAGGCTACCTACCGAAACCAGAAAGTATTTGTCGAAACCTGCATACAATACCTGCTCCTGGATGCCTCGCTCTACGAAAAAGACCCCGAGGGCGCCAAATGGGTGATGAGCCCGCCCCTTCGCCAGAAGAAGGACCAGGAAGCGCTGTGGGCCGGCCTGAACCAGGGATTGGTGCAGATCGTCGCCACGGACCACTGCCCCTTCAAATGGGAACAGAAGTTGATGGGGAAGGATGATTTTTCGAAGATACCCAACGGCCACCCCGCCATCGAGCACCGCATGGAGTTGCTATGGTCGGAAGGCGTGGAAAAGGGCCGGATCAGTGCCAATAAGTATGTGGAGGTAACGTCTACCAACCCCGCTAAGATATTCGGGATGTACCCCAAAAAAGGCTGCATCGCCGTAGGCTCCGATGCAGACCTGGTCGTTTTCGACCCGGCCCAGGAACATATCCTTTCCGCTGCTACCCATCACATGAATGTCGACTATTCCGGCTATGAGGGCTGGAAGGTGAAGGGAAAATGCGAGGCGGTGATTCTGCGCGGCAAAGTGGCTATCGATAAAGGCGAGGTGGGGATCGACAAGGGGTATGGGCAGTTTGTGAAGAGAGGGAAGGCGTCGAAGGTGGTGTGAGGGGGTATCGGTAGCTTTTTCTTTAACCGGTTTTCGATAACTTGTCCCGTATCCGAAGGGTCGGGATTTAGCCCCCAACTCGGTTTTATGGTCTTGCGGCCTTGCAGTTTTACGGCCATAATACCGAAACGCCGAAATACCAAGCCGATAGAAAGTTGGGGTCTACATATCGGACTTGGTTTAAGATAAGAGATGAATGAAAAGCGAACTTCAAATCCTAAAAACTAAAAAGAATCCGAGAGGATGGTGCCTCTTCTGGATGTCTTTCAGGAAGAAGTCGGCAGGCCTGTTGTTTTTGAAAGAGATCAAGTTGCATTTTACTTTAAAGCAGATAGGTATGAACCTGAAACTAAATGCCGATAGATTTACAGGAACAGAATACATAAATTTGTATCATAGGTTTAGGCCAACACCCCCAATTGAGATAGTCCACCAATGTTTGAATTATTTGGGGAAATCTAAAGCCGGGATAGTGGCGGATTTAGGATGCGGAACTGGAATATCTACCCAAGTATGGAGTTATTTCGCAACAAAAGTATGGGGTATTGAACCCAGTAAGGACATGATTTCAGTTGCAAAAAAAGAAAATCAGTTCAACAACATCACATATCAAGAAGGATATGCTAATGACACAGGTTTACCTGCAAATTCAGTAGATATTGTTTCTTGTTCCCAATCGTTCCATTGGATGGAGCCTATTAGTACTTTAAAGGAAATAAATAGAATATTAAAAGATGATGGAGTATTGGCAGTATATGATGTGATGTGGCCGCCGTCGGCCAATTATGAATATGAAAATGCATATAATAAGTTATTTATGACAGTAGAACAATTAACAAGAAAACTAGGCGAAATAATTGCCCATAAATGGAAAAAAGAAGATCATGTCAAAAATATAGGTGAGTGTGGGTTTTTTAAGTATGCAAAAGAATCCTATTATCATAAGACGGAGCCACTGGACAAGGAAAAATTTATTGGGATCGCTTTGAGTCAAGGTGGTTTAGAAGCATTACTGAAACATGGGTTTTCAGAAAAAGAAATAGGAATCATTCAATTCAAAAATGAAATAAATTCAATAAAAAATGTAGTAGCCGATCAAATGACCTATAATTATCGGGTAATATACGGAATCAAATAATAGAAAGTATCCGCGTATTTGTGAGGGCTCTCATTCATTCACTCATTCATTCACCCACTCATTCCCAATGCCCAGAAAAATAAAATCAGGATTAATCCAAATGAGCCTGGCCAAGACCGAAGGACAGGGGACGATCGAAGAGATCAAGGAGGCTATGGTGCAAAAGCACCTTCCCTTCATCGAAGAAGCCGGTAAACAGGGGGTGCAGATCCTCTGCCTGCAGGAGATTTTCAATACGCCCTATTTCTGCCCGGGGCAGGACGCCGGCTGGTACGCTTCCGCCGAGTCGATCCCCGGCCCCACGGTGGAACGCATGGCGGAATACGCCAAAAAGTACCAGATGGTGATGATCGTGCCCATCTTCGAGAAAGAACAGCCGGGGGTGCTCTACAACAC
>JAGQXQ010000583.1:0-1897 GCA_020436535.1 Phaeodactylibacter sp. | reverse complement strand
TACATCTGCTACGACCGCCATTTCCCGGACGGCGCGCGGATACTGGGCCTGAACGGCGCCGAGATCGTGTACAACCCCTCCGCCACGGTAGCCGGCCTTTCCCAGTACCTCTGGAAGCTGGAGCAGCCGGCCCATGCCGCCGCCAACGGTTACTTCATGGGCTGCATCAACCGGGTGGGAACGGAAGCGCCCTGGAATATCGGCCGCTTCTACGGCAGTTCCTACTTCGTTGACCCGCGCGGGCAAATCTTCGCCCAGGCCTCCGAAGAACAGGACGAGCTGCTGGTGGCCGAGTTCGACCTGGATATGATCGAGGAGGTGCGCTCCACCTGGCAGTTCTTCCGCGACCGCCGGCCGGAAACGTACGGGCGGCTGACGGAGCTCTAAATGGTATGATTTTCCTGGCCAAAAGGTCGGGCTGTAAAATTTGCAATGTGAAATCTAAAAGGCTGCTTGATGGAACTGGCCATTTATGGCATCCTTATTCATTCATTCCCTCATTCCTTCATTCCTTCCTCATGGCAGAATACCCAACACCCACGACCGAAAAAGACCTGGAAAGCAGCTTCGGGCAGATCAAGCCGTACATGAATGCCACTATGGCTTACTACGAAAGCTCGCGCTGCCTTTTTTGTTATGACGCTCCCTGCGTGCAGGCCTGCCCGACCGGTATTGACATCCCTTTGTTCATCCGCCAGATTCACACCGGCAACCTGAACGGCGCTGCCCGCACCATTTACGATTCCAATTATTTCGGCAACATTTGTGGGAAAGTATGCCCTACGGAGGTCCTTTGTGAAGGCGCCTGCGTGTACAACCTGCAAGAAGTAAAGCCTATAGAGATCGGCCGGCTGCAAAGCTACGCTACTTCGCGGGCGATCGGGCAGGGTAGGAGGCTGTATGAACTTGCCCCGGCCAACGGGCACAAGGTGGCGGTCATCGGGGCCGGCCCGGCCAGCCTTTCCTGTGCCTGTGAATTGCGCCAGATGGGCTATGAGGTGGACGTTTTCGAAGCGAAAAGCCATCCCTCGGGCCTGGCTCTCTATGGTTGTGCCCCCTACAAAGTCACCAATGAGGACGTGCTGGAGGAAATCGCTTATTTGCAGGATCAATTCCAGTTTCGCATCCACTATAACCGGCCCATTCAAACCAAGGAACAAATTGCCGAACTGGAACGGAATTATGCGGCAATTATGCTGGGAATCGGCCTGGGCCATACCCAAACGCTGGACATTGAAGGGGAAGCGCTTGGCAACTGCATTGGCGCCACCGAATTTATCGAACAGGTAAAGCTGTTGCCCCTAACCGTGGAAGTGGGGCGACGGGTCATCGTCATTGGCGGTGGCAATACGGCCATGGACGCTGCTTCCGAATCAGCTCGCCTGGGCGCCGAGGCGGTAACCGTGGCCTATCGCCGTTCTAAAGAGGAGATGAAGGCTTATGCCTTTGAATATGAACTGGCCCGGTCGGCAGGTGTCATGGGGCTGTTCAATGCCGCCCCGCTGGCCATCCTGGGGGAGGAAAAGGTGAGTGGCGTCCGGTTTATCAAGACTCGTACCGAAGCGGGAAAAATGAGGCCTGTTCCGGACAGTGAATTTGAGGTGTCCTGTGATATGGTGATTCTCGCCACGGGGCAATCCAAAAGGTCGGCCTTTCTGGACCTGGCCGGCAGCCTGGATAGGGATGAAAGGGGCTGTATTAAAGTAAACCCGCAGTATTTTCAAACTTCCCGGCCGCAGTACTTCGCTGCCGGCGATGCCGTCAACGGTGGCGCCGAGGTGGTGAATGCAGCTGCGGAAGGGAAACTGGCGGCGAGAGGGATTGATAAATATGTTTCTAATAATGCTAATTGATCTTTCGCTTGCGAAAGTATTTGCTTAGGGCCCGGCGAAGAATA
>JAGQXQ010000582.1 GCA_020436535.1 Phaeodactylibacter sp. | reverse complement strand
CAGGATGGCAAACTGATTCTGGTGGAACAGCATGTTTAATCCTCCCAATCCATGCACAATTTAAACCCAACAAATGAAAAGTGAAGCAAAAACAGTTGAGAAATATCTGACTCAGATACCTGAGAAAAAACTACCGGCATTCAACCCACTCTATAGGGGGCAAGCCCATCATTGTGCATCCTTACTATAACCACTCTCCTGCAGAAACATCATTTGACAATCTAAAAGTCGTACCAATTGGGGCCTCTGCTCCCAAAAATCCTTTGGGGTAAACGGCCACTCGCTGTAACCAATATCCGGCCCAATTCGTCAAAGAGCTATTCGCTGCTTAAAAAGTTCAAAGCAGCCTGCCAATAGCCCCCTTTGAACTTTTTAAGCTAAAACAATAAACGATGTGGAGAAATTACCTGAACACCGCCATTCGCAACCTTTGGAAACAAAAGTACTACACCCTGATCAACGTCCTGGGGCTGGCCCTGGGGCTGGCCTGTTTCCTGTTCATTCTCGCCTACGTAAAGGATGAGCTGAGTTACGACCGCTACCACGAAAAGGCGGATCGCATCTACCGGGCAGATTTTAAGGGTCATATTTTTGGCCAGGAATTTGATTTGACCGAGGTAGGCGACCCCTTCGGCCCTACCGTTTTGGAGAGCTACCCCGAGGTCGTTCAGCAGGCGCGCCTGCGGGACCACGGGAGTTATCTGGTGCGGTATGAGAACAACAGCTACCGCGAAGATGAAGTGGTCTTTGCCGACTCCACTTTTTTTCAGGTCTTTACCTTTCCGCTTTTAAAAGGAGACCCGAAAACGGCTTTGGTGGAGCCGGGGACGGTGGTAATCACGCCGGCAATAGCCAAAAAATATTTCGGTGATGAGGACCCCATCGGGAAAACCCTGGTGTTGGATAACGAATACAATTATCGGGTAACCGGCATCATGGAAGAAATGCCGAAGAATACTCATTTTTACTACAATATGCTTCTTTCCATGCCCTCTCTGGAGGAGAGTCGTGGCAACCAGTGGGTCAGCAACAACTTCCATACCTATCTGGTATTAAAAGAAGGCGCGGACCCCCGGGCTTTAGAGGCCAAATTCCCCCAGATCATCGAAACTCATATCGGCCGCCAGTTGGAGCAGTACATGGGTATGACCATTGACGATTTCTTTAAGGCTGGCAACAGCGCCGAGTATTCTTTGTTTCCATTGACGAAAATCCACCTCCATTCGAATAAGTTTGATGAGCTGTCGCCCAACAGCGACATCCGTTATGTGTACATCTTCTCCTTTATCGGCGTCTTCATCCTCTTACTGGCCTGTATCAACTTTATGAACCTGGCCACTGCCCGTTCTTCCAACCGGGCAAAGGAGGTGGGGTTGCGAAAGGTCGTTGGCGCCCGGCGCCGGCAGCTGGTCGGCCAGTTTCTGAGCGAATCCGTCCTGCTGAGCCTCATTGCCTTGCTGATCGCCGTCCTGTTAATGCAGCTGGCCATGCCGTATTTCAATCAGCTATCCGGTAAGGAGCTCAACCTTTGGCGGGCGGATACCGGTTGGCTATGGGCCGCTATGGGCGGCCTGGCTTTGCTGGTGGGCCTGTTGGCGGGCAGCTATCCTGCATTCTTCTTGTCCGCCTTTCGCCCGGTTCAGGTTCTGCAGGGGCTACTCAGCCGGGGGGGCGGCGGCGTTTTCCGGAATGTTCTGGTCGTTTTCCAGTTTACTATCACCATCGCTCTGCTGGTGGGCGCTCTGGTGATCAATAAGCAGTTGCAGTTCATCCAAAATAAAAAACTGGGATTCAGCAAGGAACAGGTGCTGATCCTGAATGACGCCTACGCGCTGGGCAATAACGCGCGGCCGTTCAAAGAGGCGGTGTTGCAGATTCCAGGCGTTAAAAGCGCGACCTTCTCCGGTTACCTGCCTACGCCATCCTACCGCAGCAGCACCAGTTATTTTATGGGTAAAAACCCTAGTCCTGAGAATGCACACATCCTATTTCGTTTTGAGGCCGATCCCGATTATATCTCTACACTCGGTATGGAGATGGTCAATGGCCGCGACTTTTCCCGGGATAATCCCTCCGATTCCAGTGCCGTAATCCTGAACGAAGCGGCCGTCAAGATCTTCAATCTGGAAGATCCTCTGGGGCAGGAGATCAGCCACCTGGGAGAAGACCCCAGCCAGGCGCAAGCTTATCGGGTGATCGGAGTGGTCCGGGATTTTCACTTCTCTTCCCTTCGGGATAAGATTGAACCCCTGGTTTTGCACTGCGGAGATAGCAAAGGATACCTAGCCATGAAGGTCAATACGGGGAACATTCAGGCACTGGCCGCCGCCTTAAAGCGCGAGTGGGATACTTTCGCTCCCAACCAGCCCTTCGGATACGACTTCATGGATGATGATTTCAACACCATGTACGATTCCGAGGTGCGCATTGGCCGCATCGTCGGCCTGTTCACTTTCCTGGCGGTCTTTATCGCCTGCCTGGGCTTGCTGGGCCTGGCTGCCTATACCGCCGAGCGGCGCACCAAAGAGATCGGTATCCGCAAAGTACTGGGGGCGCCGGCCCGGGACTTATTCCTGTTGCTGGCTAAAGAATTCACGCGTTGGGTAGCCATCGCCTGTTTCATCGCGCTACCGGTGGCTTATCTGGCCATGCAAAACTGGCTGCAGGGCTTCGAGTACCGGGTGCAAGTGGATGCGGGAACGTTGCTACTGGCTGCCCTGGCTGCTCTGCTGGCGGCTTTGGCTACCGTGAGCTACCACGCCCTGCGGGCGGTAAGGCGGAATCCGGTGGAGGCGTTGCGGTATGAGTAATTCGTGGCGTGATCATCCTGATCGCAGGCCATGGCTGACAGATACAGATCGAGTTCGATATGTAGTCTCCAACTTTTGGAGGCCCTCCAATGGCTTCGGGATTTATGACTTTTGACGTGCGATGTTTGAACGTCTCTATTGAGCCGGTTAAAATTTTTGATTTACCGGCAGGGAACTTCTACGTGGGCCTTCTCCAGCAGGCCCTGAACAGCACATCGAACGGCCCTTTCGCGTAAGACGAAAGGGCAGACGCCAACCTGGATACCCAAATTTATTTGGGCCGAAGACGCATCATCCCTAACGGAAAAGGGTTTTATAGTATCAGTCGCAGAAACCCCAAAATTCCATAAAGTTCCAGTCACTTTTTTTTAAAAACTTGCGATGGCAAGCAGTTTCCCAACACACCGATACACTGATACACTGACACACTGACACACCGACACACTGATACACTGACACACTGATACACTGATACACTGATACACCGACACACCGACACACCGACACACCAGCCCCCCCTAAACCTCACTCGGCGGCCGCCCATATGCATCCTTAAAGCACTTGGAAAAAT
>JAGQXQ010000126.1:7919-8614 GCA_020436535.1 Phaeodactylibacter sp. | reverse complement strand
TGGCCAGGTGGCGGGCACGTTTAATCGCCGTAGCCACTTTGCGCTGATACTTCAGCGAGTTGCCGGTGATGCGGCGCGGCAGAATCTTACCCTGCTCATTGACGAACTGCATCAGAAAATCCGGATCCTTATAATCGATATACTTGATACCGAACTTGCGGAAGCGGCAGTACTTTTTACGCTTCTGGCCGATCTTAGGGTTGCTGAGAAACTTTATATCGTCTCTTGATGCCATTTTCTTGTGGATTTAAAGTTCAACAAATCGAGGGGTTATTCCTCTTCTTCAGCGGCGGCAGTCTTTTGGGGAGCAGCAGCAGCTTTAACGGGCTCCTTGGACTGTGGAGCAGGAGTAGGCGCGGGCTTTTTGTCCCGACGGTCATCTCTGCGGTCATCCCGGCGTCCGTCCCGACGATCGCCTCGGCGGTCGTCTTTTTTGCTGTCGTCCGTTTTCTTCTTCTTTTTGCTCACCTTTCCGATCTTGCCGGCGCGTTTGTCGGCGTTGTACTTTACGCCGTACTTGTCCAGCTTGACGCTCAGGAAGCGCATAATGCGCTCGTCGCGACGCAGAGCGAGTTCCAGCTTTTCAATAAATTCGCCCGATGGCGCTTCGAATTCAACACAGTAGTAGACCCCTGATGTACGCTTGTTAATGGGGTAAGCCATCTGGCTTAAACCCATCTCATCCACATGTACGA
>JAGQXQ010000126.1:176-7774 GCA_020436535.1 Phaeodactylibacter sp. | reverse complement strand
TTTAAGCGGATGCAAAGGTAGGGATTTTCCGGGGAATTGCCAAAGGATTTTTTTTACCGCTTAGGAGAGGGTTGGTAAATCATTCCCGACACACCTTTTTCTGCAGGCCTTTCAAGCCCGGCGAACGCGAAAATCATAGAAAGGGGTGCCATTTTGCCTTTGCTCTGAACAAGCTCCGAAACCTCGAAACCTCATCCTCCATATATCTCGTCCGGTTTCAGTTCCCGCACCGGCCCGATCTGCTCCAGGAAGGCCCAGTCCATGTGCTTGCGGCTGCCCAGCACGAGGTATTTGAACGCCCGCCCCTGAACGTATAACTGCTGGAAATCACTCAGGCTCTGGATCGTGCAATGCTGAAGGTGCTGATAGAGGTCTTGACGCAGGTCGTGCGCGAACCCCAGGCGTTGCACCGCCCGTGCCTCCCAGTAAGCCAGGGAAGGAGTGATGCGTTCGCTTTCCAGGCGCAGTAACAGCGAGTGCCGGGCCTGCTCCGCCTTGCTGGCTATCAGCGGCATTTCTTCAATAATGGATGAAAGGGCGGGAATGGCGTCCTGCAGCTTATCGGGTTGGGTGCCTACATAGGCTTGCAGGTAGTGGGCTTTATCCTTTTGGTTGGGAGAGCCGTAATAGGCATAGGTCGAATAGGCCAACGCCTTGGCTTCCCGGATCTCCTGGAAGACTATGGACGACATGCCGAAGCCGAAATATTCGTTATAGAGTTCCCGCATGAGGTGCTCCTCCAGGTTAAACTTTGGCGTGCCGCGGGAAACCATCATTACATCTGCCTGAACGATGGGAAAGTCTACAAAGAATACCTCGTTCTTTTCTGTGGGAAGCTGGAAGAAATTCCGGGGCGCTGGCAGGGGGGACAGTTGCGCCGGGGCCCGGTGATGGCGCCGGATGATTTGTTCGACTTCCTGCATAGGCCGGGGGCCATAATAATGAAGGCGGTGCTCATAGTTGTTGAGGCGGCGCAGCCAGGACGTCAACTCGTCAGGTTGCAGACGGCGGAGTTCCACTTCCGGCAGGCGGTAAGTGAAGGGAGAATCAGCTCCATAGGTAGCGTAGTTGCTCATAGCATTGCGCAGCACCTGGCGACGGTCCTTTCTGGCATTGGCTCGTTTGGCCAATATATCGGCAATGACATTTTGAAGCGCCTGGGGGTCCTCTTTTACCTCGGAAAGAAGATGTTCTGTGAGCTGTAAGCCCTCCTCCATAGATTCATCTAATCCGCTGATAGTAAGGTATGAATATTCAGCGCTGGTGTTGATGTCGAAAGACAAGCCCAGGCGAAAGAACTCCCTCTGCAGGGCAGCTGCCGAATAGCGGCTGGTGCCCAGGTAAGGGAGGTAGATCAGTGCCAGAGGCAGCAACTGGGCGTGCACCTTACCCATTTCAAATACGTAATCCAGGCGGAAGAGCTGGTTGTCTTTATTGTGAACATAATCGAACCAAAGGCCCGGCTGTAATTCACTTTTGTGAATCAGCTTTTCGAAATCGGCAAATTGAGCTTGCAGGCGGGCAGGCGGCTGGGCAAGGAAACTACTGGCAAAAGTAGAAAGTGCATCGCGTTGCAGTTCTACAGGAGTGATGGGCGGTTTTTCTACCTTGATCACATTGGGGTCGTCACCTTGTCGTTTGTAGACCACCACGTAGTTGTCTCGTAAGTGTTGCTGAGCGAAGGCTGTAATATCTTCTTTGCGAAGCGATTCCCAGAAGTCGAACCGCCTCACCATGCGCTCCCAATCTATACCCAGGATGAAGGCCTGGGCCATCATGCCTACTCGCGAACGGTTTGATTCGCTGCCTTTAATATCCGTTAAACGGAGGTCTTTGATTACGGCTTCCAGCAGCCAATCTTCAAAATCGCCCTGCCTGAGTTTTTCTACTTCATTCAGCAGTAGCGCTTCCACCTCTTCCAGGCGCTGTCCTTCGCGGGGCTTGCCATAGAGGCCGAAGACGGAGTAGTCCTCATAGGGCCATAACCAGGCATGGGAGCTCAGTACACGTTGTTGCTGGTTGAGGTTGATGTCGAGCAGGCCCGCCTGGTAATTATAGAATAATTCCTTGATAATGGAAAGCATCAGCGGGTGATCCGTGCGGGCGCCATCAAACCGCCACCCAATGTCGACATAGGCAGCCTGCTGGCCGAAGGTTTCTTTACGGATAGGCCCTTCAATCGGTGGTTGCTCCTGATACAGGAAAGGAGGGGCCGTGGCGGTGGGGTAGGAGCCGAAATACTGCTCGGCCAGCCGGGCGGCGGCTTCCGGCTCAAAGTCGCCGGAGAGCATAACCGCCATATTGCCAGGTACATAATAGGTGCGGAAGAATTCCTGTATTTTCGCCTGAGAGGGGTTTTTCAGATGTTCTGCCGAGCCGATGGTAGTTTGGGTGCCATAGGGGTGGTTGGGAAAAAGCGACTTCCGAATGGCATTATTGGCTTTGCGCATGTCCTCGTCCTGGCCGATGTTGAATTCTTCGTAAACAGTCTCCAGTTCAGTATGGAATAGCCGCAGGGCCATCATGCGGAAGCGTTCTGACTCCAACTGCATCCAACGCTCCAATTCATTGGAGGGAATATCATTGACATATACGGTTTGCTCCACCCAGGTGTAGGCATTGGTGTGGTGGGCGCCAATCGCACTGGCTAGCCGGTCGTATTCATTGGGGGCCACCAGGGCTGCGGCTTCCGAAGACAGCCGGTCGATCTCCTGGTAAATACGTGCGCGCTCCTCCGCTGAAGCGGTGGCGCGATGGCGCTCAAACAAGTCGGAGATCTTTTCAAGATACTGGGATTCCCGTTCCCAATCCAGGGCGCCGATGCGGCTGGTGCCCTTGAAAAGCATATGCTCCATATAATGCGCCAGCCCGGTAGTATCCGGCGGGTCCTGCTTGGAACCGGCCCGCACGACAATATTGGTAAAAACGCGTGGTTCGTTGGCATTGACGCTCATAAAGAGCTTCATTCCGTTGCTTAGCGTGAAGGCTTGCACCTGGAGCGGGTCGCCGGGAACTTGTTCAAAGCTGGTTTTTAAATCTGCTGCTGTCATGATTTAGCCGCTGTTTTGAATTTATTTCTTTGAAACGGAAATTGGGGGTTAGAGGTTGCATGGTAGTGTGTCAGAGAGTGATGTAGTACACCGACACACTGATACACTATACACTGATACACTATACACCGACACACCGCCCCCTCTCCCTCCCTCACTTCCCCTTTCCCTGCATCAAGACCAACATCGTATAGAAGAGTATCTTAAAATCCAATGCCAGGGACATATTTTCGATGTACAGAATATCGAACTTCAGGCGTTGCAGCATCTGCTCGATATTCGAAGCATAGCCGTATTTGACCTGTCCCCAGGAGGTGATGCCGGGGCGTACCTTCAGGAGGTGTTTATAATGAGGGGCCTGCTTCATGATCTGTTCTATATAATATCGCCGTTCCGGCCTTGGGCCGACCAGCGACATATCGCCTTTGAGCACATTCCAGAATTGAGGCAGTTCGTCCAGCCGCCATTTACGCATGAAGCTACCCCAGGGGGTACAGCGATTGTCGCTGTCATGAGACAGTTGCGGGCCGTGCTTTTCAGCATCGGTGTACATCGACCGGAATTTGTAGATGGTAAAGGGCTTGCTGTTCATGCCTATGCGCTGCTGCCGGAAAAAAACAGGCCCCGGAGACGACAGGCGAACGCGGATGGCGATATACAGATATAAAGGAGAGAGAGCCATGAGCATCAGCGCGCCTGCAGTTATATCAATCAGGCGCTTGACCAGGCGTTGCC
Organism: Phaeodactylibacter sp.; assembly: GCA_020436535.1. Lineage (GTDB taxonomy): Bacteria > Bacteroidota > Bacteroidia > Chitinophagales > Saprospiraceae > JACJXW01. Next base: position 3,989 of record JAGQXQ010000126.1, on the reverse strand, counting down.
ATTTAGGCATCAGCCCCTGTTCTATCTCTATGAGCACTGCGCCGAAGACGTGGTTCATCTTGACGGTGCCGAGCATGATATCATACATATCCGGAATGATCTTTACCAATACCTGCTCGAAATCGAAGAGGACATTCAGAATCTCCCTCAGGCGGTTGTGCTCGGAAGTCTCGATGGCTATGATGGCCTCTTCAATATTGTAATCCCGGATGACTTCCTCCAGTATTTCCAGTTGGCCCAGGGCGGGAAGATAGGCGGCCAGTTCGCTTTTCTCCTGGCCGTTGATATCCAGGAAACCGATAAATTTATATCCCAGCCCTTTTTCCCGGGTGGATATCTCCTGGTATAGCTCCAGTGCGTTTTGATTGCTGCCGATGAGCAGGGTATTGTAGGTGATCTGCCCCGACTTGAGCCGTTGACTGGCCCGTGTAAGCAACACCATGCGCACGGTGGCGGTCAGTATGAAATGAAGTAGAAAAAGGGTGACAAAAGAATGGTAGTACGTTTTGTAATCCGTAACAACATCATCCAGGATAAGTGTGAAAAAGAGAAAAAGGACCCCAAAGAAACTGAGGAAAAAGGTCCGGGTCAGAGTGGCAAGGCGCGAAAGGCGGTAAATGTCTGCATACTGGTCGAAGATGGAATAAAACAGCAACCAACCGGTGGGGATGATCATTACACCATACCAAAAGTTGGTGTCGTTGAGGATGCTCCAGTCCAGTACTGCTCCTTCGAGGTTTTTGCGGTACAGGAAAAAACAGGCCCAGGAAAGCATCGCAGTTATGAAATCCGCAACGCTGTAAAACAGGGTGTGCCTGCGGCGCCGGCGGGTCATGTTTTGTAACATAGTAGAGATGTGTAGTTAGTTGCCTGGGCCTGATGGGGCGTTGTTAATTGCCAGTTGCCAGCAACCAACAACGATCAACCATCCGCCCCTAAAAATGCACCAGCTTTATATTGTCCAGCCATATATCGGCCGATTTTTTGGATAACTGCCCATTCTCAATAGGGATATAAGCCTGCAGGACGACCTGGTATTCTTCCCGGTTGAGGTCTACGATCATGCGGGAAAGGTTGAAATAGATTTTGTTCCAATCTTCCCGCGGGCTGAAACCCGGATCCAAAGCGGCCTCTCCCTGGGACGGCAGTCCGTTGATGTCGTGCCCGATCACGCCGAATACAACCGGGACATCGGAGCGGTAATTGACCTCCAGGTAGACCAGCGGGCTTTGCTTGGTAAGTTCGCTATAGCGGGCGTTGGTGGCCACTTCCAATATCGAACTGGTAGTGTCGAGCCTGATCCTCAATGACTGGCTGCCTTCAAATGCACCTTCGGCCACCAGTTGAACCTGGCTGAGTTGCCCTCGTCGGATATCCTGAAACAAATGAGTGCTGCGCTCGAAATTTTCAATAAAGGCAAATTTTGCCACATCCTGGTAGCCAATAACGGGCCGAATGGTGTCCACTACATTGGAAACCAGTGTTTTATTGTAGGTTGAAGTCTCGTAAAACGGATAAATATCCGGCGTGGAATTAATGCCGTTATCTTTGATGCCAGCCTGCAGAATAATCTCACGGCTTCCAGTTTCGAGTAGGGGGATCAATGCCGGAAGGGAGTAAGCGCCGAGGAAGCCGCCGTCCAGGCTGAGCCACACTTCGGTGATCTTTTCCGAACTGGAGCCCTCGGTGATGCTGTTGGCCTGCAACTCGATGTCCGGCACGTAGATGTACGCCGGAATATCTTCTTCCGGGTTGATGATGTCACAGGAGGACAATGCGGCCAGCGCCAGTATTGAGATACCGATGCCCATCCATTTACTCATAGGCTGTTTCTTTTGCATTTTCATTTTCATAGCTTTGAATTGGTAGTAGTCAATAGATTCACCTAAACTTAATCAACGACTCAACGAATTTTTCCGTCTGTCCATTTCATCGATGATCTGGTGAGCCAGTTTTAGGGCTTCATATCCATCTTCAATGCTCACGATCGGGCGTTTATTTTGGGCGATGCTTTCGGCGAAAGCCTCGAGTTCCATTTTTATGGCGTTAACGGGTTCGATCTGAGGCATGGAAAGGTGGATGAACTTTTTGCCATGGGGCGTTTCGAGTTCCAGCAGGTTATCGGTAGAGGGGCTGTCGCTTTCCCGGTCGAAAAGGCGAACTACCTGCGCTTCCTTGTCCAGAAAATCGAGGCTGATGTAGGCGTCTTTTTGAAATAGCCGAAGTTTGCGCATCTGCTTCAGCGATATGCGGCTGGCGGTGAGGTTGGCCACGCAGCCGTTTTCAAATTCAATGCGGGCGTTGCAGATATCGGCCGTATCGCTTACTACCGGCACTCCGCTGGCACTGACCGACCTTACTTTCGACTTAACGAGGCTGAGCACGATGTCCAGGTCGTGGATCATCAGGTCCAGGATTACAGAAACGTCAGTGCCTCTTGGATTGAATACTGCCAGCCGGTGGGCTTCGATGAACATCGGGTCCAGGGGCATATCATCCAACGCCAGCAGCGCCGGGTTGAAACGCTCCACATGCCCAACCTGAGCTTTAACCCCGTGTTCCCGGCAGAGCTTCAGCAGCAGGTCAGCTTCTGACAGAGTGTGGGCCAGCGGTTTCTCTATAAATATATGCTTACCCTTCCGGATGGCGCGGGAGGCCACTTCAAAGTGAGTGATGGTGGGCGTGACGATATCTACTACATCTACTGCTTCCAGCAAAGCGTCGAGTTCCGTCCAGCGCCGGATCCCAAATTGTTCCTCGGCCTGGCGGGCAGCCTGGTCGTCGGGGTCGTAGAACCCGGCCAGTTCATAGGCTTCAGCCGCCAGTTGAATACATTTGAGGTGGATCTTTCCCAGATGCCCCGCACCCAGTAACCCTATTTTGAGCATAAGCAGTTTGGTTTTGGTTTGTAGCCTTTTGGCCGGGTCAAAAGTAAAAGAAATTCACCAACTGCCGGCCGCTACTCCCGGAAATACATCAGAATAGCGCCGAACAGAGTGATCAGAGCAATAAGCACGGTTGCCATGCGGATGGAATAGCGCAAATGGTTGACGAAAGTTTCTATCTCCGTACGCATGTGTGGATACTGCGGCATGATCTCAGCTTCCATCTTTTCCCGGTTGAAGACATGTGCTGCCCCAAACTCCACCCGGTTCTTTGCCAGTTCCCGGTAGGTACGCAGCACTTTTACCCGGAAGTATACATTGAGAAACAACATGGCCACAAACAGGCCAATTACAATAGATATCAGCAGAACAAACATGGTTTATTATTAAGTTAGCGGCTGTTTTCCCGCCAGGTGATCGGATCAGGTTTGTTTTTCGCGCTGCGAAATTAGGGAAAATTTCAGTGTTTCAGCTTCCATGCCACCTGCTTAAGCTGGCTTCCTATTATATATATGGTGCGCCCTACTACAGAAAGAGAAAAAAGTTTCAGTTTTTTAGCAAAAAGGTTGCACAGTAATATTTGCGCCCTTACATTTGCAGCCGCTTTGGAAATAAAATCTTTCCGAAAATGTTCGAAAGAAAAAATTATTCCAAAATAGTTGCAGGGTGTTGAAAGTTTCCTTACATTTGCATCCGCTTAGAAAGAAAGCGAATGTTAAAGGCAGGATAAGAGGGTTTTGTGGAATAGAGAACAGGGTGTTTACGTGGAGGGAAAGATAAGGAAAGAAAGTTGCCCTAAAATTTTGCCAGTAGTTGAAGTTGAGTTATCTTTGCATTCCCTTTGCGGATGAGTAGGGGGAAAGAAGAGAAAATAACCTGAAAAGGTTAGAAGATAGAAGGGAAATTGTTGAGCGAACCTGCACTAAGG
>JAGQXQ010000126.1:0-147 GCA_020436535.1 Phaeodactylibacter sp. | reverse complement strand
GCCTGCAAAAAGTTCATTGACACTGTGGTGACAGAAGGTAAGCACTACGCGAAGTAAAAATACTTCGAGGAAATTTTAGTAGTAATTAGAATAACCACGTTAGATTCAGCTGAGTTAGAAATAATGCCGTTAGGCATCAAACTTATT
>JAGQXQ010000581.1 GCA_020436535.1 Phaeodactylibacter sp. | reverse complement strand
CGGGGGATTGGCGCTACCTGGCGGCGAATGCGGCCCGAAGTAAAGAACAGGCAGATAAGGTATTAAAAAAACTGGAGCCGATCATCGCTCAGGAGAAAAATAACGAATCCTGGGGAAGATACGAAGGCGAATCGGCGGCGGGGCTGAAATTACAACTGCTCGGCCAGTGGGATACTCCCGAAAAGGCCAAAGGCTTTTTGCAGGAAAACCTGGCCTATACTTCTTTTAGGAGAATAGCCATCGAGCAGGCTATGATGGAAAAGCGCTACGAGGAAGTACGGCGGCTGGCGGAAGAAGGAATCATAATAGATACTCAAAACAACCATCGGGGCCTGGTGCAAGAGTGGGAGCAGTGGCTGCTGAAAGTGTCGGAAGCAACCTGCGACTCTAGTACCCAGTCGCGCTGGCTCGAAAAGCTGTACCTGGATACCCGGAAAATGGAGTACTACCGCGAGCTGAAAGCCCACCTGTCCCCAGAGGAGTTCGGTAAAAGAGCAGAGGCATTCATCGCGCACTTCCGCCACCCGGCGCCGTCTGGCCAAACCGCCTACTTCGACCCCACTGTTGCCGCCATCTACCTGGAAGAAAACCGCACTTTTATTTCATCGAACACCTTGCCGAATACATTTTCCAGGTTCTGAGGAACAAATGGCGAAGCTACCGTTGCGGCTGGTATGCGCCCAAGCGCACTGACAATGTGATAATTCACCTTACCAAAATGCTGTTCGATATGATGGATTAAGGCTGCCTGTCCTAACGCTTCGGAAATAAAAGCTTTCAGCTGAGTTCTGATCAAATCCTGGTTAAATGCAAGAGCCGATTCATGACTGAAATAACCGGTGTCCATTTTGACCAGGACGAGGTTGAAATTTATCTTTTTCACTTTGGCTTTTTCATTATATCGCTCCAGCACCTGGCTTAGGTTTCTTACCAATTCCAGAGGGTCGTAGGATTTGTATTCCAAACCAAGAGGGATAGAATTGGACTGGCAAAATTCTGGTATCCCGTACGGGTCGAGAAGAAAAACAACTGAGTCCAGAGTGGTAAAAAAACGATGAGCAGCAGCGTCTTTTGCATCCTCAAATTTTTCCCCGGCAAGGTCATAAAAGTGTAAATGGTAGGGGAATCGCCCATTTTTAAGCATGAGCTGAAATGCGCGGTAAATATTAACCGGGTTAGTCTTGGGGGGCGTTTCGCCTCTTTCCATGAGTTGTTGAAGGCGGAGGAATTCCTTTTGTTGGCCTTCTTCGGGTATCGTGGCGCCGTGATCGAGTAGGTACTTCGTCAGTTGAACCATGAGACAGGTCTTTCCCGTTTTTTGCCCACCGACAAAGGCAACGTGCTTATCTGTACCTGCTTCTTTCTGGAAAAGATCCGTCTCGCAATGCCGGCATTTATGCGGTAGGGTTTTGTTCCTTCCCTGAAGCAGCATCGTTGGCATTTTTTCATCGCAATGGGCGCACTGGTGAGAGAATACACCGTATTGGCTGGGAATGAGTGGCAGAGGATGTCTTTGCGAGCAATTGTTACAATAGTAAATGGCGGGTTCCGTATTTTGCGAGCATTCCGGGCATGGGTTCCTGATGCCGTATGCCAGGAGTATGCCTTTTTCAACACCCCTTAACAGAAAAATGGCTGTGAGAGTTAATAAAGCAATTGTGAATACCGCTATTGCCGGCGCAACGACTACTCCCAATATCAGTAACCATGTTTGGCCTATAAAGTTAGTGACGACAAAAAAGAGATTGAGGTTTTCTGCAAATGCAAGGCCGGAAGCCCAAACATTACTTCCAAAACTGAAGACCGAACCCGCCATTGTTCCACCTACAAGGAGCCCACCGATCCCGCCGACTACACCACCGTTATCACTGTTTATTTTCTCGCCGACCCATCCTCCTCCCGCCGCCACCGCAAGGGCAAGAGCAGCACCGAAAACGTAAATGACCCCTGCCGCCAGTAAAACAACGAAAGTAATTATGGCAATAATCAGTAGAATAATGGCAATGACCGTCAGGGCGCCCACACCGGCAATCCCGGTAGCCACCAATCCCTTGCGATAAGGATCCGGATAGAAACACCAGACTTTGATCGGCTTGGACCTGGGAAGCGTCCGAAAAAGATGCTTGATATACCCTCTGGACTTCAAAGAAGCGCCACTGAAGAAAAGCTTCACAGACCGGAAAAAATCCACGATTTCATCCCTGATTTTCTTGAGATAATGAATCATGATCTAGGTTTTTTGAAGAAAGAAATTTTTTTGAAGAAGGCGGTAAACAAGCTATCAGTCTTTATTTCTTTGTTCAGGTATTCCACAAGGCCCTCGTCAGGATCAGCTACCTCATTTTTGATGTATTCAACCACACTTTTGCAGGCAGATCTGTCCAATGCAGCCAGGTCGTTCAAATAAAAGGCTATTTTGTCTATGATGACAAACCCTCTCAGGGTTACGCTGTTTTGGTGGACTTCACCGCGCCTCTTTCTAGGTCTCAGGCTCCATATTGTTTCGGTATAACGGGAGGTGAAATCGATCATCATTCTCTGAGCTTTTCCCTCATCTTCGGATTCTTCTGAAATGCGCCGGTTATAATAGATGGGTATAAATTCGGGCAGCAATAAAGCTTCATACCCATTAAAAGAAAGCTTCATGTTTTTGAATTGATCATGTCCCAAAAAATAGATACACAGTTTTTTGCAGGAATCCGGATCGAGCCACTTACCGGCAGGGATGGCGGAAAGCAGGAACCGAAGAAAATGGCTACAAGGGATTTTTCCGCCGCTACAAAATTCTAACGATAGATTAGCCAGGACATTCAAGTTGCTTTCGGACATCAACACTTCCTGGATGAACTCAGCAACTTTGTTATAATACTCTAGTTTGTTAATGTAAGTAATTGAGCCGGGCCGCCCTTTTACTAGGGAATATTCGCTGCGAATCGGCCGTTCAAAGTCTTTAGTCGCCTCCAATAGCGGTTTAACAAGGTTGTTGTCATTCGGCCATGTCAGCAATAGGTCCTTAAGCATTTCGTCTAGTGAACCTGAATTCTTTAAATTCTGGATGCCTTCTTTCAATAAATAGATGTAGTATTCAAAAAGCCGAATCTTTTCCGCATAAGGGAAATTTTCCTCAATGGCCTGGCTGATAATGCAGTCCAGATATTGATGAAAGAACTCGTCATTTGCAGCTTGCTTTTTAATAAGTGCTACGGCAGCTTCGCCTTTACCCGGCAATTGCCGTAGATACTGTTGAGTGTGTTTTCCGAAGAACTCAATTTGGTGGGCTTCACCCAGGTAGATAAAAAAATCGTGGTCCTCCAGAAAACGATAAAACTTATCGGCCCCCCAGGCTTTTTCAAGGCTGTCCGTAAATCCAGGCCCGATTTTATGGTTTATCAGGGCGGAAAAGAAAATACTTTCTACATCCTCTTTTTCCGATAACCCTTCGATGATCTTTTGCAAAAAGTATTCCATTGGGTCTTCCGACAAAGTACTGGCGCCTATAAAGTTGACGATCGCATTTTTTTGATTTTGAAGTATTAGAAATTGGAACGCCTGGCTGGTTGGCAGGCCGGTGGCAAGAAGCAGGGCGGCATTATCCTCCCCCCAAAAATAACTGGAAAAATGAGCCTTCGCTTCATCCATTCGTCGTTGATCCATTCCTATTTCAGTGAGCAGGCGCATTGTTCCGGCCACCTTCGAGTGGTGTTTTAAAGAGACCGCCTCCTTAAAAGCATTCAGAATGTATGCTTCTATCCTTGCTTTAAAGGATGGATTCAGGTCATAATCTTTAATTTCCCGGATTACTTCGGCCGGGCTAAAATTGTGCTGATGCTCCTGGTTGGTCATCAGGTGAAGCCAGGCATAATAAAGCTGATTAAAGGAAATCCTTTTCCCCATTGAGGCGGCCATCTGATCAAAGCCATCATTCATTTTCCGGAGGGTAATAAAGTCTCCTTTGCGGATCAAATTTTTGACCTGGCCGAAAAAATCACAATCAGGAACCTGCCCGGGAAGGATTCCCTTCGGGAGATCACAGATGAGCAGATGGGGGTTATTCAGCGGAAGTTCTCTTTGGTAGTATTCGTTAAGTAACAGAACCGTATATTCAGTGTCAACGCTGAAACTATGATAATTGGTTACAAAACTCAGGTCTTTTAAGACGAAGCGGGGCAGGCAGGCCAATAAGGTGGCCAGAAGCTTTTCGGCCTTTCGGCTTTCCTGGACTATGACTATTTTTTTACTTGTTTCCAGAGCCCAATAAAGCGCAATCAGCAATTCTCCCAGGCCCTCAAACGTTTGAACCACTGCTGGCTGATCACATGTCGAACAATGACCAGTGGGCAAATGAATGGGAGGGCCGTACTGATTGGTCAGCAACCGCTTCAATTCCTCATTACCCGGGTCATTCCTGTAATTCAATGGGCGGAACAGGCCCAGTATGGCCGAAAAGATGCTGCCGGGATGGCTACGGCTAAAGTCCTCTTCAGAAAAGAGCAATGCATGAGCAAAAATATTACCCGATCTCGCACTTTCAGATTTTTCCTCCAGGTACCACCCATAGTCTCTGCCAATATAGACCGTCCTGGTAAATATGTAAAATTTTTGGCCATTTACCACTTCCTGAAAATACCGGTAGGTTTTTGGGTATTCCAAAACGAGATCCGGGCTTTCAATCAGTTCGAAGGTGCCGGCCAGGGGCTTGTCACCAGCTTCATACGCAAAAACGTTCCTGGATTTTATCCGGTCAATCACTGCTGCAGGCCATCCCGAAGAATAGGTTCTGACACCGAAACCGTCAGCGCCGGTATCCATGCTTTGTTGCGTCGAAGCGTAATACAGTTCTTGATAAGGCAAAGCCATAATCCTTTTTTTTAGGTGTTTAACCCTTTCGCAGGGCGAAGCCGATTTTGTCCAATATCCAGACCAGAGGATCGAGGACACGGAGCGGTTGGACCTCTTCTATTCTCCCGTTTACCGGGGTAGCCCCTAAGGCGGATATGCCGAAATATGCAGTATTGGAAAATCTTTTTTCCACATCTGCGATGAAACTTTCCTCCTCCCACTGTGAAAGCAGGCTCCGCATATCATCATTGACTTCCATCAATTCGCTAGGTTCGTAGACACCGTTGTCAAGATAGGCGCTGTTTCTTCTGATACTAAAATCGGCAATGTCATCGTCCATGAGGTTGTGCCGGATAACTTCATCTATCTTGCTGAAAGTCAAGGCAATGGGAGTTTTACTCCGTTTGTTCAGTTGCATCATTCCCCGTCTCTCCAAGAGGCTATACAATTGCTGGAAGACACCCTGGAAATCTATACCGATATCGGGAATGTCAATGCCGTTTGTTTTCAGTTTTCGCTTAATAGCAGGAACCTGGAAGGTGTCTAGCAGGAAAATAATTCCGGAGGAGTTGAGCAAATAACTAGCCAGTTTCCGGAGTTCTTCCGCGTCCCGGAAATTTTCACCTGCGGTATCGTAAAATACAAGGTAAAGGGCCTTTGTCTTTCCAAGCCCCTTCTGGCCGCTGGTGATCTGATAAATCAGCGGATACAAGTCTTTATCCTGGGTGGTCTGCGGTAATTCTTTTCCGCCTTCATAAAGTGGCTTTTTATAATAGTCTGAATATCGCTTGCTGGTCACCTGCCTGCGGTCTTCTCCCACATCCTGAGGAATAGTAGCAATATCCAACAAGTAGCCTTTTTTCATCAACTCGTTGATAAGCACAGTTATATAGTGGGTCTTACCGCTCCCTCTTGCTCCAATGATGGATATGATATGGCTGTCCGCTTTGTGAAAAAAGGTAGGCAACTCATTGTGGCACCTGGGGCAGATGCGTTTTCGGGATGGGGCCGAACACAGGTCGCACCGAACTTCTTCCGGCACGGAGACGTAGCGGGAGATCTTTCCGAGCATCTTTTTCCATCCAGATGTGGAAAGAACATCCGCCCAAGCCTTATTGGGAATAACGTGGTTGGCCACCATCCGGGGAGCCCCAAAATAATTTGCCAACAGGAGATCATCCTCCTTACAGGCCGCAGAGGTAAAACTTTCACACCGAAACTCAATTTCTTCACGGCTGAATTTCTCGTAACAAAATGGACAGGTATACGCCATATTTTTAAAGTATTCTGAGTCCAGAATGACCCTATTTTAAAATCAACTTTGTCGCCTGTTTAAAGAGCCACTTTCTTCCCATTCCGATTTACCTGAATATCCTCTTTGTCCTCCGGATTCTTGGGGATGATGGAAAAGAAAAGGTTTTTTACCGCCTTACTCGTAGGCTGATACTGGAAAGTCGTGTTCAGCTTACCATTTTCTTCGAACATGACCATGTCAAGGTCCATAATCGGCCGTCGAGCCGGGTCTTTAAAGGACGTCAGCTTATTATTTTCTTTGACAACAAGTTCCATCGGAGTACTGAGATTGCCTTCTGCCTTTATTTGCAGGTCAAATTTCAGCCCTTTGGAAAAGAAGGAAATAAAGCCGGCTTTAGCCACTTCAAAATAGATAATCGTTTTTTTTAGCTTGACCTCAGCGGTGACTCCCTCCGAATGATGTACGGAAAGCCCTGGCTCTTCGATCAAGGTCCTGACTTTGACGATTACTTCAGAAAAATAATCGGGAAGCTGGCCAATCGGGAAATACCCCAACTTCCGATATTCCTTCTCCAGTACTTCATACCTGGTCTCATTATCCGGGTTGAATTTGTCTGCACAGGTGACAATTACCTTCTCTACTCCCAGAGGGAAGCCCCATTTTAATTGTAAATTGCCGTCTTCTACCCTTACAGAGAACTGGGTTACCTCTTCAAAATGAAGAATGGTGGCAGAGCGGCCCGCTACGGCTATTCCGCCTTTTACAGTTATCGGAAGCAGATAGGTAACCCCGTGTTTTGATATCCGGGCCGTCGCTTTGCCTTTCTGGTGCACCGGAATCGCCGTTCCTATCTCTTCCGGAGACGAATAGGAAAATACTTCTCCGAATTTTTGAGAAAAGGGCTTCATGGAAGAAAATAATTCAACGACATCGGCTCCTACCTCCCATTGTGCCTCTATCCGGTTCCCATTTTTGGCCACCTCTAATTCGTCGATGGGCTTTGGAGGCTTTGTCGCGGAAGCATATGCGCCGGTCCCTCTACCCGGGAGCTCTTTGCCGAAAGCATCTTGAAAGATGGGGACAACCAGATAGCCATTCATATCCCCATTGGCCAGATCAGTATGGGTGGCGCCATCATTTCGAACGCCAGTGAGCAGTACTCCATCTCCGCGGCGGCTTGGAACGGCGTCTTTTTTTGTCCAGACTTCTATGCGCCGGACATTAGAGGGGGGCCGCCAACTCAGCGTGACCATTCCATCTGATGATAGCGTCTCCAGTCCCTTAACTTCGGCAATGATGGTCACCGGCTGGGAAACAGCTGCTTTGCCGGAAAATTTTTCGCCCCTTTTGGAAAAAACGGCGTAGTAATAGGTTTGGCCAGACCGGCCTTCCACATCAGTAAAGGAAAGTTGAGCGGTCTCCGCCAGGTTAGCCCCGTCATCCGGATGGATGGGCAAGCCGCCTTCTTTTCGGACGATCCGGAAAAGGATGGAAGACCTCGAGGCAACAGCGCCCCACTTTAATAAAACGGCCTCATTCTGCACGGTTACCGTTAGCCCGTTCGGAGCTTCCGGGGCAATCCTTGCCAGTCCTTCCACTGCTTCCTTACAGTCCCGGCAAATATGTAGTGCTTGCAGGTAGGCGTCCTCCCGGCTGGTATTATCGGCTGCGGTTTTGGCTTTTTCCAACCATCCCTCCGTTTGTTTGATTTTATCGGAAATTTTAGACTCGACTAGGGCTGCCCGTTGATCGCCACCTTGCATTGCCTTCAACCGGACCAGTCCGTCCCGGGCTTTATAGTACTCTTCCTTAAGCATCAGGCTCTTGACTTGCTGGAACGCGGTGTCCACTTGTCCTGAAAGTTCTTTAAGGCGCTTCCGGCCCACAGTTATGTCCGGGTGGTTTTCCCAATAGTTATGGGCAAGGTTAAAATACTTTTCCGCAGTGGTATAATCGCCGTCTGCAATAGCTTCTTTAGCCGTTCGCATCAGGGGAATCGCATTGGGCATATCTCCAATGGCAAAACCACAGGAGGGGCAAACTCTGGTGGTGGAGGCGCTTTTGGTGGAGCACCTCGGGCAATTGACCTCTAGGTCAAAACTGCAGTTTTCGCAATACTTGGATCCCGGTTGGTTCAATGTACCGCATACGCCGCAAGGGACGGCTTGTTCCAGAGAGGAATTTTTTCCCGGAAGTTGCAGGCCCCATTTTTTGCTCTTACTATATTTTTTGATATGATGGATGGCCTCTTCCTTGTCGAGCCCCATCGCTGCGCCCTTTATTACCAGATGTTCAAATTCATTGGCATTGATCTCACCGTCGCCTCCGGCAATGTCAATCAGTTTGTCCAATGCCTTGAATCGCTCCTGATCAAGTGTTTTATCATAACGCTTGCGGCTTTCCTCAACCTTGAAGATATTCTTGCAATGGCCCAGAAGCTCGAGCGTAGCAGTCAACTCAGAATTATTGGCAGCGATCTTTCTTACTCGCTCATACTCTTCGGCGGTGCGATCCTGCAAGGTGGCCAGTGAAGAGCTCCGCTGAAGGCCCAGCAGGTCGTATAAATTGGTTTTTCCGGCAATCTCCAGGCTGCCGGCGATCTGTTTGGCCGTGCTGGCTTCGAGGGGTTGCACAGAGTCCTTTTCTTTGTCGGCCTGTGTATCCTTTTTTATTTTAACCTTAATCCTGGCTTTTACATCCTCTTCCTTGAAGGATTTGAAGGTTCCCTTTTTTAAGAGAGATTCCAGTTCCGAATCGAGTATATATCCTTTGGAAGCCAGTAGTTCAAGCGCCTGGTCGAGTTCTTCGTACTGCTCTTTCTGCCGCTGATGCAAAAAGCGTTTGGCCTCTTCGGCTTCCGTCCGGCGGCTTTCCTCATTAGACATCGTCCGGCGGATATGAGGAATCCGGGACAAACATTGGTTGGCCCAGGTCCCCCTCGAAGGGTGTGTGCGTTGAGCAGACCACTCCCTTTGTTTTTTGGTGATCGCGGCCTCTATAGCCGCAGGTTGATGGTCTACCTCGGGATCAATGTCTAGTAATATGAAACAGTTTTCCTGAGACATAATTAGCAAGCTATTCCTGATTGGATTTTATTAATTTGATGACCTCTGTTTTGAGTTCATTTAATTTTTTTCCAACTCATGAATCTGGATTTTTTAACAAATAATAAAATGCTCTTTCATCAATCAAAAAACCTCAATCCCCCTCCAGGCTTTTCCTCCTGCATTCTCAATCCGCTGCTATCGGTGAGTACCTGGGCAATCTTGGAAAAAGAAGCGGTCAGTCCAGAGAGATTTGTGAACAGGGCATTTTCGTCGGAGGTCGCTATCTTTTTCAGGAAATTCCAGTCGGCGCCGCCGAACCCGATGGCAATGATCTCGATGCCGGAGGCTTTGCAGGCTTCCGCCTCCCGGATGGCGTAGGCCTGGTCGTTCCAGGCCCCATCCGTGAGTACAATCAGATAACGGGGCTGTTCGCGGGGTTCCAGTTCCTGTTGAGCCAGGGTAAAGGGCTGCCCGGCATTTCCATAGCCTACCGAGCCAATCGTCCATCCTTCGATGCCTTTGAACAGGGCTTTGGTATCTTGGCAAAGGTTTTGCGCCATTTGTACGCGGTCGGAAAAGACCATTAGCCCAATCGAGGTATTGGCAAGGTCGAGCTGTCGGACAAAATCCTTAGCAGCGCCCTGGGATTGCTGCAACGGATTGCCGCTCATACTGCCCGAAAGATCTATGGCTATGATCAGGGACAAATGAGCCGGGGCCAGTTCTTCTTCTGGAGGCAGGCCCAACCAGCTCATGTCTTCCGGGACGGCCTCGACCCGCAGGCTGAGTTCTTTTCCGGTATGGCGCTGCTGCGCTGTAGCTTCGATGACCCCATTTTGATCATAGGCGTATGCTACGTCCACCACTGCTACTGAAGAAGGCTCGTGAGCAATTCCGGAAAAAATGTATTTGCCGATGACCTGGCAATCCTGAGGGTTGGTGCTCTCTCCCTGCAGCATGTAGACAGTCATATCGTTCTCGGCGCCCGGGCGGGTACGAATCTGGTATGGCCGGGTCTCCCGGCTGGGGACAGGTAAATTCTTGGGGATGATAATAGAATTGATGTAGCGGCTTCGGTTTTCGTTTATGGCAACCAGTCCCAGGCTATGACTCATGACATCTCTGATCTGGCGGTGGCCGCCAAGGGTTAACATTTCTTCAGTTTGCGAAGGATTGGCATCCAGGTTGGCCTGGATAGCGGCGCCAAGCGCTACAGCTTCATCCACATTAATGCCGCGGAGCGGCGGGGTTCCCGACATTTTTTCTATCCATCTGTAAACCATAGGCATCCGGGTCGATCCCCCTACCAGCAATACGCCGTCAATATCCTGCCAGGCCAGGCCGATATCTTTCAGCAACCCCTCGGTCAACATTTGGGTTCGTTCCATGAGGTCCCTGGTCAGGCCCTCAAAGGTTTCGATATCCAAATCATAACGCCCTTTCTCCCCGCCATGAGTGATTGAGATTCGGGTGGTTTGACGAATGGAAAGCTGCTTTTTGGCATTTTCCGCCCGGACGAGAAGTTCATTAAAGGACAGGCTGTCTGAAAGCGGATCTTCGCCGAATTCCTGTTCGAACTGCCGGGCTGCCCAGTTGACGATACGGTCGTCCCAGTTTTTCCCTCCAAGTTCATGGTCTCCATCCGTGCCTGCCACGTCAATACTATCTGTATTGATCCGTATGATGGTCACGTCGAATGTGCCGCCTCCGAGGTCATAAACCAGTATTCTTTGCCCGGAAGATTGCTGGTTCAGGCCGTATGCAATGGCTGCGGCTGTCGGTTCATTGATGATTCTCAGAACTTCCAACCCGGCCGCTTTTCCTGCTGCGATGGTCGCCGCTCGTTGAAAGTTGTTGAAATAGGCCGGTACAGTGATCACCGCTTTATAAACAGGTACGCCGAGTACTGCCTCGGCGTTTTGCTTCAGCGTTTTTAAAAGGATAGCAGAAAGATCCTGAGCCGAAAAATCCTTTCCGTTGAAATGGAGGGAAAAGTTAGGGTCCCCCATATTCCTTTTAAAAAAGGCAGCGATATCCTCTTCTCCGAGCGATTGCATTTCTTTGGCTTCAGCTCCGACTATCGGCTCTCCGTTTCCAAACCAAATGACTGAAGGCGTCAGAGCATCACCCTGGCTGTTTTTTAAAACAGCGGCCCGGCCGTCGCCCCCCATTGCAGCTACTGCGGAGAATGTAGTCCCTAAATCAATACCGATAGTGGCTTCCATAATTTAACTTAATTATATTGTTCATTCCGGTTTCGTTTTCAAATGGCAATCCCCATAGCAGATAATTTTTCCTTCAAGACTTCCATCTGTTCTTTGCCCATGTTGGGGTCTTCCTTGATCAATGCCGAGAGGTTATCTCTGATCTTGTTGCCAGCGCCAAAGAAGTTGAGTACGTTAGCCCACAACCCTTTGCGAACGTTATCATCATAAGCAGGAAGCTTAAACGCTCCTTCGCGTTCATCTCCTTCTTTCTGATCCAGATAGTCATTGATTTTCTCTTGTTCCACTACTTCGATCTTGGAAAACTCTATAAAAGCCTGAAGCGCAATTTTCATAAGCGTCTCATTGGTGCTTGCCAACCATTTTTTCAGTACTTCCTCGATCCCGGTCAGCGGACGGTCCTCCAGGTTGCGCCAGCTTTCCATTTTTTGTCCTTTTATGATATCATTATCCTCGCCGGTGAAAAAGTTTTTAATTTCCACCTCGTAATCGCCGCCGGCAAGTTGGCTACGTTCATAGAGGTAAGTGTTCAGCAGGTTGAATGCCGCCCGTTTTCGTTCCTTGACGTCCATATTGGGGATACTTTTACTGTGCCGGGCCTCCATGTCGTCAAAGTACCTTTCGTACAGGCTGAGTATTACTTCTAGCAACAAAGGCCTTACCAGGGGGTGGTGCTCGTTTTGCCGCAACTCATCCAGGTTGTCTGCGGCCTGATCCAATTTCAGGAGAACGGTCTGGTCATAATCTAAAAGTTTATAAGTGATGGCCACCGTACAAAGAATTTTCTCCCTGAAGCTCAGTTTTTCCAGGTCTGGCTTCCTGGGCCGGTTGATGCGACAATAGGAGAACCACTCCTCTAACAAGTCCTCAACGTCTGCGGGGTAATCCACATGAGCATCCGCCAAGCCGAAGGCAATGGAATAAGCATAATTTTCCAACGGTAGTAGAGAATTAAAAATAGCTTCTCCCGTTTCATCAAAATCGAAGAGCCGGTCGCCAACCTGTCGTGGGTGATTTCTCAGAAGGAGGCGCAGCGTGTACTGAAGGCGGTTGATGACGAGGAAACTCTGATCCTTAGCGAATTTTTTCACCAAGTCGAATATTTCCTTGTGTAAGGCGTTGGATTCATCATAGGCAGAGGCGAAGCCGAGGGTCAGTAAGATCGTCGCCCGGACGTAGGAAGTAGGAGAGTTCCTGGAGGTATCATCTTTATTCAACAGAGCACGTGCCTGGGCGATCCGGGAACGCGATTGACGGCTCTCTTCGTGCCAGTTCTTCAACAGCTCAAACAAAGCTGCTTCTTTACTGGCTGCTTCTCCGCCGGCAGGGTCCTCAAAGGCTTCCCGCCATCGAGCCATAGCTTTTGCAGCGACCATTTGCACGCCCGCGTTCTCGTGAACGGCCAGTTGAAGCAGCCAGGGTTCCACTACCAAAGGCGAAAACCTGCCAATATCGCTGAACACTTCGGCAATGGTATCCCGAAGGCGGGAGCGTTTCCTTTTGTCGCCGAATAACTCCCAGGAGGAAGCGCTTCCTTCCACACTCTGCGCCGCCAGTTTGACCATCAGAGGCAATGTGGCGGTAATGCGCCGACGGTAGTTTTCCCAAATCCCCAGCAGGGTTTGATAACGTTGGTTCGGAAATTTCGCCTCGAGGGTAGAGCTTTCTCCTGAGGTGAAACTAAAAAAATGTAGCAAAGGGTTCAGGTCGGCATAGTCTAAAGCAGCAGGGCATTCGGGAAAAGGCTGCCAAGCTTCGTCCACAAAACGCTGCATGATAGGAAAGAACTGATCGTCGTAGACGCCTTCCAGAAGGGTCATCCCAAGAACAATGAGCCGTTTTGATTCGTCAAGGGAGTTGAACCATTGGCTGATCAGCCTGTCTTTTTGCTTAGTTTTAGCCACCTGTTCCCGGATGGTTTTCTCATCTTCGGAGGGCGCTTTTGCAAAAAAATCCAGAAACAGGGATATCTGTTCAGGCGTATCCAGTTCACCGGGAATGAGTTTACTGAGCACCTCTTTGAGCTTGTCCTTGTATTCAGCAAGGCCAATATGTGCGCACGACAGAAGCAGGTAGCGTAGAAGGTCATTTTTTGAATAGACTTCCTTAGCCAGCAAGGTTCCTCTGTGATGCAATCCGTCAAGCTCAATGGTAAACCAATAGTCTGCGTTTGGATCCTTCCAGCTCTTTCGGGGAAGGTCTGTACTTACCAGAATGATGATTTCCTTGGGGTGGGAAAGAGCAACGCCTCTCAACTCTGCCAAATTATGGTTGACATCTTTCGGCGTGATATTATTGAGCACGAAAATGCAGTCTTCCTTTGTTTCTTTGATGTGGGCGGCAATACCGAAATAATCAGAAGTGAACAGGCATTCCTTAGCAGCGATGGCTTTCCCAGCCCGTTCCCATTCTTCAGCCAGCTTGAAGGCCAGGTGTTTGGTAAACCCGGCCTTGTCAAAACCGTAAAACCCCGTGATGGCTACCATCCGGCCCATCTTCATTCCCATAATCTCACTAACCATTCTACCGGTGAACCGGGGGCTGACATAGGCGCCGGAAATATCGTAAGCTCCCAGATCAATATCCGAAAATACCGGTTTACCGACCGAGACCCGAGTGTCGCCTACATGCACAGACTCGGCAGTAATGGTAGAGCCAAATACGCTGTTCTTTGAATCAATTGCTGAATAAGAGGACATTTTCGATTGGCGTTCAAATAATGAAAAAAACTACAAGACGACAATTCCTTTGCTGCGTTCCTTGGCTTCCTCAAGCGCCTCGCCGGAGATGACCGAGGTGGTTTCGACCGAGGTCTCCACTTCCCGGCCTGAGGTCAGTTCCCGTGCCTGGACGTCAAGCCGGCCTTCTTCATTGATCCGGAAGGTGATTTCTATCGGCGATTGAGCCGGCAGCCCCGGGGGAAGGTTCATTACCGCTGTTCCGATCTCTGTTCCGTTTTTCTGGCTGGTTTTTTGATCGGTGGACAGGCTTTCCATTATTTCAAGCTTCACATTGCTTTGATTGTCCTCCCTGGTGCCAAACTTACGGGTGATCTCGCTTGGCACCGTTTCATTCTTCAGGATGAGGTTGGACAGGATCTTTTCGTTGTTCCCATCATAAGCTAGTATTCCAAAACTTTTACTGGTGACATTGAATATCTCCGTCCGGGCTTTTTTAACTTCCCCTAAAGTTAATCCTGTATCATCGGCGACCTCCTGCTCGATCTTCTGAATAGTCTCCTGTGACACTTCGTCCAGTTTAACTGCCTTTTCATCCTGCCCTGTGCTCTGAGCGACACGGCGCACGAGTTCATCGTTGAGAGAGGTCTTCCAGCCAAAAACGGCGGCGCCCTTGGCAACGGATTCGTCGGGGTCAAATATTTTAGCGTCACAGCTGAATTCTCTGTCAACCCACTCCTTCACCTGAGGCATCCGGGTCGAGCCACCCACCAAAATAATTTCATCAAAATTATCCTGCCCCTTTTTTCTGGCTTCATCAAGCAAAGCGCGAGTAAGGGCAATGGTGCGTTCCATCAGGTCGGCGGTGAGTTCCTCAAACTTTTCCCTGGCCAGCTCTACCTTTACCTTCTCGCCTGCATGTACCACTGACAAGACCGTCTTATCTCGTTGAGTAAGTGTCTTTTTAGCCTTTTCTGCGGACAAGCGCAGCTCCCCATAAGTTTCCAGGTCGGCGAGAATATCTTCATCCGTGCCTGTTTCCTGGTTATAACACTCCACGAGGTAATTGATCACCTTGTCGTCCCAATCCTTACCTCCTAATTCGTGGTCGCCTCCAGTGACGATTACTTTGATCGCTTCCGGCTTTATCTCGATCATGGTGACGTCAAAGGTTCCTCCCCCAAGATCATAAACCAGCACAACTTTATTTTCTCCAGCATCCATTCCGTAGGAAATAGCAGCGGCAGTAGGTTCATTGATGATGTTTTTGACATTTAACCCCGCAATTTCTCCCGCAAGGCGGGTAGCTTCTCTTTCATTAATACCGAAATAAGCAGGACAGGTGATGACGACATCTTTTATCTCTTCCCCAAGCTTTTCTTCAGCATCCTTAACTAGCTTACGCAAGATGTAACCTGATATTTCTTCCGGTTTGTAAGGTGTACCGTCATATTCGAACAGGAAATGGGGGTTTCCCATATCCCGTTTGATAAAGGAAACTACTCTTTCGGGATGCACAACGATGCTATTTTTCGCTTCTTCCCCAACGACGATGTTATCATCATCAAAAAAAACTACGGAAGGAGTAACCCGGTTGTTGTCGAAATTGGGTATGATGGCCGGTTTGCCATGTTCGTCAACATAGGCAATGCAGGAATAGGTCGTGCCAAGGTCGATACCAAATACTTTTGATAAAGGACTGCTCATTTATTCAGGATTTATTTCTTGATGATATAATCAAAACCGGAAGCGGGCCAATTAACCCTCTTTGCGGTACTGCCAAACATTTACCATTTCCCGGCGCAGCAGTTTTTCCTGCCACCGATAGCCGTTTTTCAACCGCTCCTGAACCGTTTTATCTAATTGCTCCTGATCGGTAGAAACCACCCGCACCACTTTCTGCAAGGAAGGGTCAAACTGATCGGTTAGCGAACGGGCCACTTCAACCCCGTGTTTGTCTAACATGTCTTCCAGGTCTTCGGGGATAGAGTCTAATATCTTCCAGAGTTTTTCGGCATTACCATCTTCTCCTCGGGACTTTATATCCTTCAACAACCTCCGGGTATCATCGATCACTTCGATCACATCCAGAAATACCGGCCCCAGTAATTTTTCCAATAATCCATTTTTATGAGCCTGTAATTCTGAGTGAAGATTGTCTATGATTTTTTCTTTATGTGTATCGTATTTAATTTTGCTCTTAAAATCTTGGTGAAGTTCAGCAAGTTGGCTCTCGAGGTTGGAAATTTGTTTTTGAAGGGACTCCAATTTCGGATCGGCTTCGATAGTTGGCCATTCTACCCGGATCGCCTCATCCACTGTCAAAGATAAAGGCTCTTCTTCTTCAGCTGGGGTTATTTCTTGAACCGGATTGATGTTTTCCTCAATTGGTGGATCAACGGGTGTCTCGTCTTCCCGGAAGGAAGGAGCTTCCGCCAACTTTTTTTCCGTGAAAGGCGCTTGTTCCAAGTCTTTTTTTTCATCAGAAGGGCCAGGATTGTTTTCGTTATTCATTGTAAAAAAATTTGGTCAGTATTTGAATCGAAATATGGATACGCCAATCAACGCAGGCGCCACCAATAATCACCCATCCCCCACCCGAAAATCCCCTCCCACACTGATATTACTCCCCTGCACTACATTCTTACTATTGCTAATCGTCACTGTATTACCTGCCACCCCTTTTTCCGCTGCCTGTTTGAGGAGGGCTTCGAGCTCCTGCTTCAACTTCTCATCTTTGTTAAGCGCCTTACGCAGGGCGGAGCCAATGGCTACCTGCGCCTCTTCCGGCGTATCCTCCGCTTCGATTTCCTCGATAAAGAGGGGCTTCACCTTTTCCCACATTTCCAGGATGGAGCCGTCGGTTGCCTGCCGGAACTCTTTGCCGATCTGTTTAACGGAATCGAGCTTCAGCAGCGGGAAAATAGTAGTGACTATCTGTTTGGCCAATGTCTTTGTATCCATGTGAAGTATTTTAAGGCTATTAAAATTCAGTTGGTCCAGCAACTCAAAAACAAAAGCCGCCGCATGCTCCGCCGCCCGAGGCTGGTTTTTCGCATCGTGTTCGGCGCTCTTGCCGTCCAGCAGGTCGGAAATGCCGCGGATGTTGATGGCGCGAATATGGGGGTAGGCTGCCAGGGCGCGGGCAAAGCCGATGGACTCCATCTCCAATGCCAGCGTATCGTTGTAGTGTTGTTTGATAATGCGGTAGGCTTCCGCGCGGGTGGAGGCCACCACCTGATCGCCCGAGGCGATGGGGCCAAAGAACACCTGAGGCGACGTGGAAGTAGGGGAAAGGCGCCGCCGCCAGTTGCCGGCTCTTTCGACGGCCCGGGCCAGTTCGATCAGCTCCGGGCTGTAGGGCAATACGTTGGGGCGGCTGGAAAAACCTTCATCCGTTGATTTGCCGGCCTCGTAGCCATAGGCTTGGGTGGCGGCCACCACATCGCCGATGCCGACATCCTTGACTCCTCCGGCAATGCCGGTGAGGATAATGATTGCGGGTTGGTAGAGCTGGATGATCCGTTCCGCCGCCAGGGCCACCTCATTGTTGCGGGAGCCCGTTTCCCGAAGCACAATGCTATAGGACTGATGCTGGCCCCGAAAGGCGCCCACCGTATAATACTGGCCGTTTTTTGCCTCTTCCCGGGTATCTTCCAGGCAGGCCATCACGGCGCGGTACTCTACAGGGATGGGGGCCAGTATAGCAATGTCCATTTGCTTGTTATTTTAGAAGTTTAATATACGTTTTTTTTTTGCACTTTCCCAAACTACCCCCTCACCTTCTCACCCCCTCACCTTCTCACCTTCTCACCCCCTCACCTTCTCACTCCTTTCCTCCT
>JAGQXQ010000580.1:8143-8335 GCA_020436535.1 Phaeodactylibacter sp. | reverse complement strand
TACTGTCCGACTACTTAAGTAGTCGAACAGAATTAATTTAAGTAAAGCATCGCACTCGCGGGCGTGGACGCCCGCGAGTGCTTCAGTTAACTTTGTAGCCTGAGGCACGCCCGGGCGTGGACGCCCAGGCATGCTATCAATACGTAATCTAAATGTGTCCGACTACCTAAGTGGCCGGACAGATTTAAATTA
>JAGQXQ010000580.1:0-7962 GCA_020436535.1 Phaeodactylibacter sp. | reverse complement strand
TTTATAAGTAACCTAATACTGTCCGACTACCTATCGTACTTCTACGAAAAGAGCCTCCCGGCTGCTGCCGCCAGGCCTCGCATACAGTATCTTTCTACCAGCATCAAAAAACCAACCCGGGCTGGCAGAAGGCCCCTTCAGGCTATCCATCTGCGCAAGGCTAGCCAGTTTCTCTCCATTGGCACTGACCAACTCAGGGGCTGCATCCATATGAACAGTTAAAAGGTAACTTCTTTCTGGAACCCCATACTCCCCGGCAGGGGCATCGATCTGAATGCTAACACCTTTTGCCGTTTCTTCACAGGCAATATGGGTCAGCGCGTATTCCCCCTTCTGGTAATTCAGGCTTTTACCGTCGTCATCGTAAAGGGAAAAGCTGGAGGCGCCGTGTGGAAAAACATCCAGGGTAATAAGATCCACCGGTTTTTCACCGATGTAATTCATGGCTTCCTGCATGGGTATGATGGCGCCGCCTTTCACCAGGATGGGTATTTCCTCCAAAGGAGCCAAGACCTGTACATATTGTTTTCCCTCATACTTTTTGCCTGTCCGGTAATCGAACCAGGTTCCTTCCGGCAGGTAGACTTCCCGGGTTTGAGCGCCTTTTACCGTTACCGGGCAAACCATCATCTGGCTTCCCAGCAAGTACTGATCGGCTATATTGTATACATTTTCATCCTCCTGATATTCCAGCACCAGCGCCCGCATCAGCGGCATGCCGGTGCGGTACATCTCAAAAGAATGGCTATAGAGGTAGGGAATCAGGCGATAGCGGAGCAGGGTATATTCTTTAAAGATTTCCAGGGCTTCTTCTCCGTAATTCCAGGGTTCTTTGTAGCCGGGATGATCCATGCCAAACAGATGAGCTACGGGGCTCAACAGGCCGAACTGGCACCACCGGATGTAAAGCTCAGGGTCGGCATCGTGCTCAAATCCACCCATACAATGGGTCCAGTTGCCCACCCCCGAAAGGCCAATATTCAGCCCAGCTTTGATGACCGGGGCAAAATACTGCCATTCACTGGGCCAGTCGCCGGCAAAAATAAAGGGGTAACGCTGTATGCCTGCATAGCCTTCCCGAGTGTGGTTCATTCCACGTATCCCATTGAATTTCATGAACTTTTCGTAGGGTGCTTTGGCATAGGCGATAGGAAAGACATTGTGCAATCTTTGTGCTTCCAGCCCGGTGGGGCCTACTTTGTCACTCTCATTGGCCTCGAAACCGAAGGCGCTGCCCTCATCGGTTTTTACGAACCGGGCGCCGAGTTCAGCCACCTGCATAACGCCCTTTTCCCACCACCAGTTCACCGCTTCCGGGTCAAAGAAATTAACGAATTCCCCAGGATTATCCGCTTCCGGGTAGGTATGCCCCAGCTTTCTGGCCTGGTCGAGCAGGTCGAGTTTGTTGCCATTGTCAAAGCGGGGCCGGATGTGCAAACCCGCCAGGTTGATGTTCATAGCGTACAGGCTGTCGAACATGGCCTTGGGCTCTTTGAAAGTTTCGCGCCACTCGAAGGTGGTAGCGCCTTTGCCTCCATTTTTTCCGAAAACGCGCCAGGTGGAATCCAGGTGCAGGATATCCAGCGGAATACCCATCTTCCTGAATTTCCGAACCAGGTTGACCACGTAATCGGTAGAGGTTAGTGCTTCATGGCCCCAGGTGCCGCCGCTGTAGGTGCCAACATGCAGCCCCAAAGCAAAAAGAGGCATTAGTGGCGCCTTTCCGGTAAGATCTGTATACTGATCCAGAATGGCGGGAAAAGCCGGCCCGTAAATGAAGTAATAATCCAGTTCGCCGTTCGCCGCCTTGAAACTATAGGCTCCGGGAGAAGACTGGCCCATGTCCCATTCATTGGCAAAAGAGTTGTGCAGGAAGATGCCGTAACCCCGGGTGCTCAAAAAAAAGGGAACCGGGCAGTAATTGGCTTTCAGCACATTATAGGCCCCGATCAGGTGGGGCCTGCCGGTACCGCGGCCGACGTTGAGTTTTACCAGCTTGTTGCGCTGGTCTAGAAAATCCATGCGTTCGCCAAAACCAAAGAAGTGTTCATCCGGGCCCATCTGCTTACGGCACACAACGGCGCCGCCCTCTTTTCGACTGCCGCCGTCCATCCCAACTCCGGATTCTGAAGACAACAATTCGCCGTCGGAAGAATAAATGTCAATAGTGAAAGGAGTTTTGCCGACTACTACCTTCAACTTACTGGTTTCCAGCAAGAAGCGGCTCCTTTCTTCTTTCAGTTGAACACCCACCTCCGGCCATTGGTACTGAACCACCATCCAGGGCTCGTCTGCTTCAAAACGCCGGCTCCAACTGGTGCGCACTCTGATCATGGCTTCCGTGCAAAATTCAATATTCACATCGGCCAGCTCATTGGAAAAATGAATGGTATTTCCCGTTTTAACAAAACCGGAGCGGTAAGCACCCACTCCGGTTTGAGCCCTGAGAGTCTGAGCAAAAACCAAGAGTAAAAAGAACACCCCTAATCTCGGCCAGAAAGATTGCATGTATCTTATTTTTAATATTACTGAGTTGATCTTTAAATGTGAAGGTTTGAGGGGACTAAACGCCCCTCAAACCCTGCCTTTAGAACTCACTAGTCAATTAGAGATATCCTGGATTCTGTTCGTACAATCCTTCTTTGACATCCAGCTGATCCTGTGGGATCGGGTAGATGATGGAAGTATTGGAAACCGGTTGGATCTTTCCGGAGGAATCTTCAGTAGCGGCCCAGGCGTTCATTACGTCGACTACCTTCCCGGTTCTCACCAGGTCATCCCACCGCAGGTTTTCCCCGGCGAACTCTTTTCTCCTTTCGGCCAGCAACATATCCAGCGTTACATTCGAAACGGGGCCCAGGTTGGCTCTGTCCCGAACGGCATTAACAATATCGTCCACATCACTCTGTGACCCGGACGCGCCCTGAAGGATGCATTCTGCTTTGAGCATCAGGACATCCGTGTAGCGAAGCACCGGATAATTGATGGACCAGTCGAAACGGTCGCCGCCGGCTTTATCCACATTCATAAACTTGTCGTAGAACTGAGCGTCGATCATATCGCCGCTTTCCCCTACATAATCCAGTTGAAAAGTGTGCTCCATCCGGACGTCTCCTGCATCATAGGAATTCAGGAGGTCTTCGGAGATTCTTTTGGAACCGTCGCCGGGGTTGCCGCCCGCAAAGGGAAGGTTGATGCGGGCCCAGCCTTCGTCGTAGTATTCGGTTGGGTAATAGCCTCCGGCGCCCACGCCGCCGGTAATGAACTGGAAGTCCCAAATAATCTCAGCATTACCCTCATTATCATAGTCGAAGATGTCAGCAAAGTTATCCAGCATGGAAAATTTGCCGGTATTAATGATCTCATTAAGCAAATCCAGGGCCTGTCCATACTCATTGCTTCCCAGGCAGGGGCCATCAGGATGTAGCTTCGGCCCCGAGCGGGTCATATATACCCTCGCCAGAATACCTTTTGCAGCCAGGGAGGTGGCCCTGCCCCGGTCGGCGCCGCCGTAGGAATCCGGTAGGTTATTAATCGCAAAGTTAAGGTCAGCAATGATCAGGCTGTATACCTCTTCAACCGGGCTTCTTCCAATGTTCAATGCTTCGGTAGGAGTCACAAAAGTGTCGAAAATAGGCACTTTCCCAAACCACTTGACCAGGTCAAAGTAGAAATAAGCGCGTAAAAAGCGGGCTTCGGCTTCAAAGCGATTTCTCAATCCAGCATCCGAAACAGCGCCGGCATTCGCTTTGAGTTGATCCAGTACCGTATTAGCCCTCATTATGCCGTTGAAGGTTACATTCCAGACATTTCTGATCGTTCCCAACGTGGAAAGTGTAGTCAGGAAGTTGTTGATCGAATTCCAATCCCGGACACCAGCCTCGCCGGGGGAATAAATATTATCAGACCGCGATTCGCCGAGGACGACATATTGGCTGGCGTAGTCCACGTTGTTCTGCACGCCGAAAGTGGCGTAGATCCCGTTGACGGCCTGTTCAAAATCTTCGGCATTATTGTAAAAACCGTTGCTTCCTGCGTCCGAAATGGGCGAAAGATTGAGATCTTCTTCACATCCACCCAGAAGGAATACGGAGCATATTATTAGGAATAACTTTTTCATCATTAGTAAGTTTAATTGGTCAGAATGTGAGATTGACGCCAAAGATGACAGACTTAGACAGGGGGAATGCCCCATAGTCATCACCCGAGTTGTTGACGGCCTCTGGATTGAACCCGCCGTCATATTTATCTCCTCCGAAATAATTTTCGGCAGTAGCATAAATCCTGGCTCCACTAACCACTTTGTTCTTGAAAACATTGCCCAGGTTATAGCCCAGAGTAATGTTCCTCACCCGCCAGTAATCATTGGGATACAGCCAGTCCGTATTCTTGATACGCCCGAAGCTGGAAGTCGCCTTGCCCCGTTTCCCGGCGCCGGGGTCTTCAGGAGAGCGCCAGCGGTCGCGGTGGAAACCCAGGGCATTGTCGACAAAACCCATACCGGTTCGGTCCATTGCCCGGCCAAAAGTGGAATAGATCACACCCCCCCATTGCCCCTGGATCAGGAAGCTGAGGTCAAAGCCCTTGTAGGAAAAAGTATTGGTGACTCCCCAGATGTAATCCGGATTGGGATGGCCCGAGAGGATGCGGTCATCAGGTGTAATGAACCCGTCCCCGTCTGCATCAAGGTATTTAGGGTCGCCCTCCTGCTGGTTGCCGTAGAGCGCCGCTCCGCCATCGATATCCGCCTGAGAGAGGATACCGATTTGCTGAACCACATAGATGCTGTACATCGGCTCGCCGACCATCAGTATATTGTGGGTGATATCAAAAGCACCGCCCAGAATAGGCGTGTTTTCCGGCCCCAGTTGAACCACCTCGTTGGTGTTGTGGCTGAAGTTGATACCCGTAGTCCAGGAGAACTTTCCGGTCAGGTTGCGCGTATTCAGTTCAACTTCCCATCCCTTGTTGAGTACTTCTCCGATGTTGGTCAGGGCTGTTGAGAATCCGATTGCAGTGGGAACAGGAATATTCAGCAAGAGGTCCTTGTTCCGCTTGGTATAATAATCAAAAGAAGCGAAAATGCGGTTGTCAAACAAGCCAACATCAAAACCAATATCGATCGTCTCAGATTCTTCCCAACTCAGATTCGGGTTGGCAAAGTTGCCAGGCACCTGTCCGGCCCCCAAAGTGCCGCCAAAGGAATAATTGGCGAAATTGAGGATAGAAACGTGCGAGTAGTCGCCAATGCCGTTGTTTCCGGAAAGGCCCCAGCTGCCTCTCACTTTCAGGCTGCTGACGAGGTCCACATCCTGCATAAAGGCCTCTTCGGAGATCCTCCATCCTGCGGAAACGGACGGGAAAACGCCCCATTTGGTTTCCGGCCCAAAGCGGGAGGACCCATCCCGGCGGATAGAAGCCGAAAGCAGGTAGCGGTTATCGAAATTGTACTGGACGCGGCCGAAGTAGGAAATGAGGGTGTTCTTGGATTCCCGCGTATTGGTTGACCCGGCGTTGATATTGGCCGCGTTGAGAGTGGTGATCACTTCAGAATTGAACCCGCCGGACACTCTGATATCCCAGCTGTCAAACTTGCTGGTATTATAGGAGGTACCCACGACGGCAGAAAGATCGTGTTTTCCACCAAAGAGGCGATTATAGGCCAGGGTATTTTCATTGACAAAGGTCTGACGGCGATATCCGGTAAACCGGCCTCCGGCCGTTCGGTTACGGGTCACCCACGCGGGAGTGTAGCTCTTATCGTTATTGTCGGCATTATCGAGGTTGAAGCTGGTCCTGAAATTCAGGCCCTCCAACAGATTGTATTGAGCATACACCGTAGCCAGGGTCCTGAATAATTTTCTGTCGCCGATAGAATTTTCAACAACCCGGATAGGGCTGGAGCGGGAGTTACCCCAGGTGTAAATATCATTGTCGCCTACATTCACATCGATGCCAATGGTATCTTCTGATACCGGGACCATGCCCACCGTAATGTGTGTTTGCTGGTCTTTACCTTCCACGCCGGGATCGCTGGCGATGGAATAGGATGGAGCGATATTAATCCCTAATTTCAATTTATCACTGGCGTTCACCTCTACATTCGCCCGGGCGGAATACCGCTTGTAGCCCACTCCGATGGCAACACCTTCCTGGTCCAGATAATCCCCGGAAACATAGTAAGTCACATAGTCGTTACCTCCGGAAGCAGATAGCTGGTAGTTCTGAACGGCGCCGGTGCGAAACAGTTCATCCTGCCAATCGATATAGACCAGGCCGGGATGGCCGGGAATGGCCCAACGATCGTCCTTTATCAGGCCCCGGTTGAAGCTGCCCAGTATCGCCAGGCGTTCTGCCGAGGTTTGGTCGCGGGTTCTGCCATCTCCTGATGCCACCCAGGCGTTATCGATCATTTCGGAGGCTCTCTCCACCCATTCTTCGCCGTTTAGAATGTCCAGCTTCTTAGCTGTTTCCTGAAATCCATAACTGGCGTTCAGGTTGATCCGGGCTTTGCCGGATTTACCTGCCTTAGTAGTAATGAGTACGACGCCATTTGAGGCGCGGGAGCCGTAGATAGCGGCGGCGGCGGCATCTTTCAGCACCTCGATAGAAGCAATATCATTCGGGTTGATATTATCAAGGGGGTTACCCGTTCCGAAACCGCCGCTTGAATTTTGCTCAGACACTTCCAACGGGAACCCGTCTAAGACATACAAAGGCTGGTTGTTGGCGTTGATGGAACCAGTGCCCCGCACCTGAATGCTGAAGCCTGCGCCCGGAAGGCCACTGGTTTGCTGAACCCGAACGCCCGCCAGTTGGCCAACCAAGGCCTGGTCTATCCGTGCGATGGGCCGTTCATCCAGGTTTTCCGCCTCGAAGCGGGAAATGGAGCCGGTGACGTCGGCTCTCTTCTGCGTACCATAACCGATGACGACTACTTCGTCCAGGATCGCACCTGAACTGAGGCTAACCGTTATGACATTAACCCCCTTGATCGATACTTCCTTGGGCTGGTATCCGGTATAAGAGATAACCAGTACAGAGGCGTCTTCCGGTACTTCCAGTGAAAAACGGCCGTCAAAATCTGTGACGGTTCCGGTAGCCGTGCTTCCCACAACCACATTGGCCCCGATCAGGGGGTCATTTGTCTCTTCATCTGTTACTGTTCCTGAAACGGTGCGTTGGCTCCATCCTATTTGTATAGCAAACAGGAACATGCCAATGGCCAAATACATTCTTGGCCTAATCAAAGTTTTAGCGATCGGATTCATAAACTAATACTTTTGTTTGTCAATGTTGAAATGAACTAAAGTGTAAAGCCATGTATTCAGTAAGCAACTATGGCCAGTCAGCCTCGACTTCCGCCCCCCTACTTTTGATTTTGCGCAAAAGCATTTGACCAAAATATTATTTCTCCAAATGTAAATGAATGGAATAATAAAACTATTCCGCACCATTCTGTATTCAGATAAAAACTGTTCTGTACTATTCTGGGAGGAGGACTGGGTGAGGTGGTGAGGTAGTGAGGTAGTGAGGTAGTGAGGTGGTGAGGTGGTGAGGTAGTGAGGTGGTGAGGTGTGTGTCGTCCTAAAATAAGTTTACACCCAAAAAGGAAGTACTGAAATAGGTTTTACACAAGGCAATGCCCTCTCACCCTCTCACCACATAACCATATAGATTCATTTCTACAAAGAATTCCGGACGACCAGCCGGAACGGGTTTGCAATATGCATTTTCTCATTTTGGAGAATAAGCCGGGCTGCGGTCTCCCCCAATTGCTGGAAATCGGTCGAGATAATGGTGATGCCATCCAAAAGAATCTCTTTTAGCGGCGTTTCATTATAAGAAATAACGCCTACCTCCTTACCCACCTTCAACCCCATATGTTTAACCCGTTTAATGAGGGTGACCAGGTCATCTTCCATCAGGTTGATGTACACTTCATTTTTTTGAATGGGTTCC
>JAGQXQ010000125.1:6032-16221 GCA_020436535.1 Phaeodactylibacter sp. | reverse complement strand
CGGACCGTAAAAAAATAGGGGTCGGGGATGTGCCGGAGATGCTCCCGGCTGTAATAATGATGGTACAGAGTCTGGTCTGTGCCAAAAGAAGCGTGCTCCATTATTTTGAAGAACTCCTCTTCCATCACATATTCCTTATACATCTGATAGCCCTCTTCTTCAAATAGTAGTTCGCGCTTCATATTCGGTTGCTTTGGACTGGAAGATATTACTGCGTCAAAAAGGACAACCCGAGATCATCACGTGTGGGGAAGTTAAAAAAAATCCCTGCCACCTCCGGTGATTTTGGTCAGGGGGGGCTCAGGGCTGTAGTGCCTGCACGCCACCCATAGCATCCTTTTGTGGCAGAGGGTTCAAAAGTATCAATCACATCGCTAACCACATACAGTTAATGAAAGGTTGGAAGCGGGCCTTATCCCTCAGCTAGACTCTTTCCGCTCAATGGCCCAGCCGGCAGGAAAACAACCCAATCCCAGAATAGCAAGTCCATACGCCCAATTCCCGATGAGGCCATAAAGTATAGGACAAAGGATGAGCACCGCCATTCCGAACAGGGTGAGGCCATCCAGCCGCAGGTGCGGCCTCCTCAACGGAGGCTCTCGCAGCGCCTCCGTACGTGGAAAAAGAATATACTTAAGCCGGTGATAATCGGCGATGAGCAGAAAGATATTCATCAGGATGAACCCGGCAATAACATAGGGCGTGCCCCTCCAGTGCATAGAGATGGTAACCATGAGCATATTGAGCAAGAGCGGCATCAGCATAATGGCGGCCAGGGTGGCAAAGCGTTGGGAAAGCAACAGCAAACCAATGGTTACCTGCGAATAGGCAATGAAATAGCCATACAATTCCAGGCCGTGTTCTGCCAGCCGTTCGATGAGCCAGGTAGGGCCCATCACGCCGGGGAAAGGCATCAGTTTGGACATGCCGCCTGTAAAGAAGAGGAATCCCAGAAAGATGCGGGTGCTGATAACGGCGAAGTGCCAGAAGCGGGAATTGAAGTAGGGCATGGAGTGATGTTGGTTGTCCGTCTTCGCTATAGCTCTGCCGGGCCTTCAACCGCAGTAGCGGCTTCTGCCCGCGAAGGCGGGTAAAATTAGCTATTGGCAACGGCAAGAGTCCGGAGAATTTCGTTTTAGGGCAAAAAAGTTATACGAAAAAAGGATTAGGGACGATGGAGTAGGGCAAATAGTACTACTTCTGCTTAAAATTCTATCCGATAGGCCAGAATAGGAATAATCCCCAACTGGTACTTCTTCACCACCTGCATTTGCTGGGTATCATAATAGCTGAAAGCCACGTTTTGGGCATTGGCCAGGTTTTGAATATCCAGTGCGAGCGTGGAATTAAATTTTTGGCGGTTCCACTTGCGGTAGAGGCGCAGGTCGGGGCGAAAGAAGGCAGGCTGTTGTGCAGAAAAAGCCTTATCTGAAACAAGAAGGGTCGTTCCCGCTTCCGAAGAAGCCTGCACATCGATGGGCGTTTCCCGAAAGCCCCCAAGGTACACCACCCGAATGTTCGCCCCCCATGCCACCAGGCGGCCCTCTTTCTTCTGCCTGGCCCACTCTTTGCCAAGGGTGGCGTTCAAAATGTAATTGCCATTGAAGCGGGTATCGCGCTGGATACCGTCGCTGCCTTTGTATTTTGACTCGTAGTAGGTACCGTTGAGCAGGTAGAAAAAACCCCGGGTAAACAAACGTTGCAGTGTTATTTCCAGGCCGTAGTTCACACCCGTTCCCTCATTCACCAATTCTTCGGTAACAAAACCTTCCAGTAAATTTAAGGCGGAAAAGGAGCTGCCCGGCGCCGCCGCAATCGGAACATTGAAAAGCGATTGATAGAAGAGCTCGGCCTGTACAGAGGTGGCCTCGGCCAACTCTTGCCGGTAACTCAGCACTATGTGGTGCGCCCGCGTAAAACCTAAATTTTCCCTGGCTTCTTTTTCCGAATGGGCAAAATACAACTGAGGGGGCTGTAACTGACTGTGCAGGCCATAGGCCAGGCTGAGGCGCTGCCGGGAGCTCGGACGCCACTCCATCGAAAACCGGGGTTCCATCGCACGACTGCCGGTAAGCCCGAAATACATAAAATGCAGGCCCGCGTTCATCCGGATCGCCGGTGAAAGCATGCCGCTCCAACTGGCGTAGGGTTGCAGGACCAGCCCGCCTCCATCACCCGAAGCCAGGGTGTCCGCACTATTTGCAACCGATAAGATCTCAAACTCCTGCCGGGTAAGCTGAAGGCCCAGGCGGAGGGAAGCAGCATGTCCCAGTTTTCGGTTGAGCCAGCTGTGCAGGGTGTATTTGGCTTGGGTTTGTTCGTCTTTTTCCAGAAGAAAGAGCGAATAATCATCGGACAGGCGCTCACCGGTGCGGGAGCTGTTGATCGCCGAAGCGGCCACGGCTGTATGCCAAAGCGTACGCACTCCGATGGGCCAAGCATAACTGGCGCCAATAGCGCCCATCTTCGAACGAAAGGTTATATCAAAACGGTCTTTTTCAAATTCCCAGAGGCTGGAGTCCCGCTCCGCTTCAAAGAGATTCTCACTCAGGCCGCCCAGCCCGAAAAGGGTAAACTTGCTTCCATTCTTAGCTGGGAAGGTGAGGTTGAAGGAAAAGTCCTGAAAATTGATCTGTTCATCCCCGAAATCCA
Organism: Phaeodactylibacter sp.; assembly: GCA_020436535.1. Taxonomy (GTDB): domain Bacteria; phylum Bacteroidota; class Bacteroidia; order Chitinophagales; family Saprospiraceae; genus JACJXW01. The sequence goes on along the minus strand of JAGQXQ010000125.1, from coordinate 13,569 downwards.
CGCCCAGGCTGGTGATCAGCCCAACCGTACTATACCGGTAATTGGCCAGATAGGAAGCTCCATTTCGCCGGGAGACAGGCCCCTCGGCAGCCAGGTCGATGCCGATCAGGCCCGCCTGAAAGGTTTGCTCGTGTTGTTCATTATTTCCGGGCCTCAGGCGCATGTCGAGCACTCCGCTGAGGGCGTTGCCATAACTGGACGGGAAAGCCCCGGTATAAAAATGAGAAGTTCCCAGCATCTGTGCGCTGAGGATATTGACACCGCCACCGTTCTGCGTAACGCGGTCGCTGAAAGTGCCGGCATTGGGGGTATGATTGGGGTTGACAATGTCTACGCCCTCCAGGCGCCAGATCAGGCTGTTGGGTGAATTGCCGCGGATCACCAGCCCGTTGGCCTGGTCGTTTTCATTCACCACTCCGGCAAAGGCTGCGGCCAGCCGCGCCGGGTCGTAAAAGGTGGCAGGGAAACGGCGCGTCTCTTCCACCGTAATTGTTTGCACACTGAGTGGATGGGGCACCCGGATATCACTGCGCGAAGCTTTGACCTCCACCGCTTCCAGGTCCAGCGCACGCTCCTTCAATTCCAGGTTAAAAACGCATTCCTTGCCGGATTCTACCAGCAATTCAGCGAGTAGCAGTTCCTCGTAGCCCACATGGCGCACCTCCATCTGGTACCGCCCCACCGGAGCCGCTACCAACCGATAATGGCCGGAAGAGTCCGTCACGGCGCCCATTTCCAGCTCCGCTATCGATACGGTAGCGCCCGCCAAAGGCCGGTGGGTATCAGCGTCGGTGATGATGCCCCGGATGGTTTGTGTGGGAAGTTGAGTGAGGGCGAGAATGGGAACGGCTAGTAGTACAACCAATGTGCAACTTCGCTTCATGAATTCTTTTTTTCCTGCTCAAATTGGTAAATCGGGTGGGTTTAAGGAGCGGGGCAAAGGTAGGAAGATATCGGGAAGAAATGTTTATTCGTGAATGGGTAACACGTCAAGTGACAACTTCAAGTTGTCTCTTGACTTTGCAAATGCAGGCCCATTTTTCCTACGAGCCTATTTGGAGATAGTCCCCGAAATAAATTCGGGGCAGGCTATTTGGGCTGCAAATGGCAGCTTTCGGAACCCTACCTCTCGGCCGCAGCCTCGCGGGAGGCAGAGTTTTGCACCCCCGGACCCTTCGGGTACGGGGCTGGTATGAGCGAAAAATGTGCCTCATGAAAACCCAAAATTTGCCATTCCCGCCTGCTGTGGTGCAGGCCGGCAGGTTCGCTTCCAAAGCACCACCTCCAAGTTGATGACATTAGTCCTAAAGCCCCAGTACCCGTCGATTCTGCTCGTCATCGGCGGCTCCGCCGGCGAAATCATCAAAGGCCTTTTCCGTCACCTCAATGATGTGATCTTCGATAAACATAGCTCCTTCTCGGGCGCCCTGCTCCGGGCTTTTGATGCAGCACTCCCATTCCAGGACGGCCCAGCTGCCGTAATCATATTCGGAAAGCTTACTGAAAATGGCGCTAAAATCCACCTGTCCGTCACCCAGGGAGCGGAAGCGGCCGGCGCGTTTGAGCCAGGGTTGAAAGCCCCCGTAGACTCCTTGTTTACCGGTAGGGTTAAACTCGGCGTCCTTCACGTGAAAGGCCTTGATGCGATCGTGATAGAAATCTATAAACTGAACGTAATCCAGGCACTGCAGGATAAAATGGCTGGGGTCGTAATTGATGCAGGCGCGAGGGTGGCTGTCCAGCGCTTCCAGGAATTGTTCGAAGGAATCCCCGTCGTGGATGTCCTCATTGGGGTGTAATTCATAACAGGCATCGACGCCATGCTCCTCAAATACATCCAGAATAGGGCGCCAGCGATCGGCCAATTCTTTGAACCCCATTTCCACCAGCCCGGCAGGACGCTGCGGCCAGGGGTACATGAATGGCCAGAGCAAAGCGCCGGAGAAAGTCACATGGGCATCCAGGCCCAGATTGCGGCTGGCGCGGGCGGACCATTTCAGCTGCTGTACCGCCCATTCGGTGCGGGCTTTGGGGTTGCCGTGGTATGCCTTGGGGGCAAAACCGTCAAAAAGCGTATCGTAAGCCGGATGGACGGCCACCAACTGCCCCTGTAAATGAGAGGCCAGCTCCGTGACCTCCAGGCCGTGCTCCGCCACCTTGCCTTTCAAGTCATCACAGTAAGCCTTGCTTTCAGCGGCTTGCTGCAGGTCGATCAGGCGATCCTCCCAGGTAGGGATCTGAACGCCTTTGTAACCCAGGCCGGCGGCCCAGCGGCAGATGTTATCCAGTGAATTAAAGGGCGCTTCGTCGCCCATAAATTGGGCTAAAAAAAGGGCAGGGCCTTTGATGGTCTTCATACAGTGCGTTTTTATTTTTAAAGCGGCCCTTAATTTAAGGATTATCGGCAAAAAACCCTACTCAATTTTCCTGGAAGCTCGCCACATCCTCTTCCACCTCGACACCTTTATCGAGATCGAGATACTCGTAATGCCGCCATTCGCCCAGGATCAAGCCCGTCAGGCCAAAAACCAGGACGTTGGCAACCGTATCCGCAATAGCGAATGAGATGGATTCGGTAAGCAGCGCACCCGCCGACATAATGCTGACCAGATTGAAGGTAGCGCCGATCAGCAAGCCGGCAATGAGCCCCCCCTGGCCAGAATCTACCGGTATCTGGATAAACATCCAGGCCATGAAATAGAAGGCGGCCACGGCTCCTACTACACTGGCGACAAACAGCCAGGAGTTCATGTCAGCCTCCAGGTATTTATTCATAATATCCCCGAAAGATACAGCGCCATCGGAGAAAATGCTGTACCAAAGCAGCGGGATAATTTGGGAGAGGACTATGCATAACCAGATTGCCTTGTGATTGAAGCTTTGGCGTTTCATAATTAATGGTTTTTATAATAAAACAAAAATCACCCGGCCTGATGTTTACTATTTACAGTTAAAGTAAATCACAAAAAAAGGCCTTCCTCCACAACCGTGAAGGAAGGCCTATCTTTCTTTACTGGGCAATCAACTGCCTTTCAGCAGCAACCGCCGGTACGTTTATTCTACAATCACAGACTGTGTGTACTGGGCATTACCATCCATTATCTGAATGAGGTACATACCAGCCGGGATATTGGTTACATCGATCTCGATGTTACCCGTCTGCATAGCGCCATAGTAACGCTCGGTCACCACTTGTCCGATGGTATTCACCATGCGGATGGCCAGGTTGTCTGCAGCTTCCGGAAGGTCAACGCGGACGTTGAGCAGTTCGTTGGCTGGGTTCGGGAAGACCTTAACACCTTGCGAAAGTGCCGTCTCATCAACTCCTAACGCAAAATCCAGGCGCCAGATGAACGGATCAGCGCTACGGTCATCGATCCACTCGATGTAATAAGTAACGCCACCCGTAACTACCCAGCCTTCAATGAGCGAAGAAAGTCCACAATCATCTTCGCTGGAAGCGATCAGTTCCAGAGAGTTGTAATCCCCACAAGTACCGGTGTAAACGAATACGTAGGTGTCCGTACCGGAATCACAGGAAGTGAGGGTGACGGTGCCATCTCCTTCCGGCGTGAAGGAATACCAGTTGGAACCGGTATAGCCTCCAGGGCAGCTAGCGGAGCTTGAACAAAGGTCGAATAGGTCATCACCGGCCATCCCGGCTTCGCCCACGAAGGCATCAACGAAGATATCTACATTGGGCTCTACGGGTACCGCCGATTGGCAGAAGGCCGCTTCAGTCGGCGCATCGGAAGAGAACGTCAGGTCCCACTTAAAGCTTGCATTATCCCAGCGGTCGTCCCACATGATGTAGTAGGTCGTGCCCGCCTCTACATACGCCTCTTTGTAGGAAGCGTAAGGATCGCCATTGGACTGCTCGCAGCGGTCATCGTTCATACCAACCACGGTGAGGTTATCGCAATCCCCGCTGAAAATCCAGACGCGGGAGTCCGAATCGCCACCACAGGAACCAACAGTAATAACACCACTTTCCGAAGGTGTGTAGGAATACCAAACTGAAGACAGCCCGCCACCGCTCAGGTGGTAACCGCCGCCGTAGCAATCCGCGCCATCGACGGTATGGTTGCCGGGGGTGATCGGTGTAGCCGTGTAGCAATATTTGCCTTCATCGGCTCTTGGTATCCGCCAGAAGTTCGCGTTGTCTACGTAGAAAAGGTCACCAGCACTGGGATAGAAGTTGATGCTGTTCAGTTGGTTGACCATGGATGCGGCATCAGCGCCTGTGCTGAACTGCCACTGGTCGACATAGTGCTCGTCGACGATCAAACGGGCGAGGTCGTTGTCCAGGTCGACAAAGAGGTAAACCGGGAACCAAGTATCAAATGGGAAATCGAAAGCATGGTTAGGCGAGCCATCGTAGAGTTCCAGGCGGCCAACCCCCGTATCGAAGAAGCATTCCAGTCCCCAGAAACCGGCGGTGGAAGTCGGCGCCAGGTGCTGCACGTTAAAGTAGGCATCGCTGCCGTCCGGAATGTACATATCCCAGCGGATGACATAATGGCCGCTCGTCAGGTCGCCAAAGATAAGCAGGGGATCCTGATTGGCGCCTTCCACCATCTTAAGAGACTGCGTGCCGCTCTCCGCTTGCTCTGTAGTTACTTCGCCACCTACTGCTCCTCCGGGCCATGCGCCCCACCATGCAGTCTGGCCAGCGGCGTCGCCAAGGGCAAGGCTTTCAATGTCATCATCGATGAGGATCGCCGGATCGGCACAAGTAAATTCTTCAACCGGGCCAGTCACCAGGCGGAAGTGGTAATCGCTTGCATACAGGTTCCAGTTGCCGCCAATCTGCTGGTAAGTACGGTTAGCAACGGCAGGAGTAGTCTGGACCGTCCAAACGGTGCCTTCCGGAACGGAGAAGCCAACATAAACATCACCGTACAAGCCGGTCAGTTCGGCAGCGTAAGGACGCAGGTCTACCCGCGTCATCGGGCTGTTGTCAGCCAGAGTAGCTTCCGGTGCAACGCGGATCGGATCGATCAGGTCTTCACCGGGCAGTCCATCCGGGCCGGGCGCCCATACATGGACGTCGATGCTATCATTCGGACGGTTGGTATCTGTGTAGTTACGGACCAGCGCATAGGCAATGGTGGTCGAACCTTCAATGGTGACGCGAACAGCGGCAGCTTGCTCCGCCGTGGTAGCCAGGGGTCCCAGGTCATTTACAAAGTCAACCGATCCGTCGTCGTAGAAGATATGATTACCTGCAATGTAGCTGAAGGTCGGAGAGACGGCCTCATTGCTGTTAGTCGAAGCGTCGACGGCGTGCACATAGTAATCGACCTGCGCACCGGGCTCCTGCTCGGGGATTACAAATTCCCACTGGTTATTGCCCATATCGGTGCCGGCAACCGAGCCGGCGGCTACTCCGTCGACACTGTATACGACTTCAGCAGTGGCCAGGCCGGAAATATCTACGATCTCAGCCGTCTGCATGACATCGCCCAACTGGCTTTCGTAGTACTCGGGGGGCGTGTGCAGGATCAACGGAGCAGAGTTGTCCTCCGTAGAAGCGGTGACGATCACATCATCGATGTAGATACCATCTACTTCATAGCCGCCGTCAGAGAAGAAACGGAAGCGAACCCGTACATCGTCGTTGCCGACAAAACCGCCCAAAGAGTAAATGTACTGAATCCAGGGTGACAGGTTGCCCTCGCCCAGGAAGCGGGCCACTTCTACCCAACTGGTACCGCCATTGGTGGAAACCTCCACGAAACAGTAATCGAAATTACCGCCTTCAATATCATAGATGGCGCGGAAGGCCAGCGTAGCATCCAGGTAGGAGCTCAGGTCCAGGCCGGTAGCCATGGTGGCGGAAATGTTCTGGTCGGCAAGGTAGTTGCCGCCCGGGCTGTCCGTAAGGGAGCTGTCCGGGGAGAAGGACTGCGTGTTCGTCAGGCCCCAGGCGCCTTCCAGTACCCAGTTGTCCGTACCTCCTTCGAATTCATCACAGAAGATGACGTCCGGGTCGGTACAGGAAATCACATCGCTGGGGCAGAAGCCCTGGCAGGTGCCAAAGCAAACCGGATCTACTGAAAAATCAGTTCCGGAAGCTGCAATCAACGGGCGGATGTTGAAACCAAATCCGGAATCCAAACCGCAATCATTAGGCACCGCTTCGATGTTGACAGGATCCAGCATGCCGTTCATAAAGGCGTAGCCAATAGTGTCAAATGAAGTCAGGCTAACCGCACCAGACCAGGTGTTGTCACCGTTGTCCGTGAGGTCAACCACACTGACGTCGTCGATACCAGCGGCATCCGAGAAGGCCCATACCATCTTGACTCCATCGGGGCTAACCGTTTCGTTGGTCATATCCACCGTAAAGGTGACATCGATGGCCGGGAGAGGCCCTTCGCTTACCTCAAAGTCGAAGCCGCCCTCTTCCCAGCGGGAGTCCCAGTAAATGAAGTAACGCGTGCCGGCCTCTGCCAGGAAGCTGAGTTCGGAGGCCAGGTTGGTGTCGCCACAGTCATCGTTGAGGTAAAGGCCTACCAGGTTAGCGCCACAATCTGCCCCCCCAAGTATGTAGAGGCGGGTGTCGACTGTAGTCAGGTTACAGGAAGAAACCGTAACCACTGAATTGGTGGAGGGCGTGTAAGAATACCATCTGGCATTACCCCCATTTGAGAATACGGCGCCCAAGCCAGAATCGACGGCGTCTACCGTAGTAGTGCCGGCACTGATCTCGATCGCCTCATCACAGGTCTCGCCGGCAGTTGCGGGGCGGCCGTCCGGAGACAAGGTGATCATCAGTCCGTTACCGATCTCGGCGCGGATCGTCTGGCAGTCACCATAGCCGATCATCACGGCCGGGATCGTCGCACCGTCCGTAGCCATAGCGATGGCGTTGTTGGGCACTTCCGGGCGGTTGTTGCAGACAATGGCGCCGATAGCGCCAGCATTTGCTGCATTGATCACCTTTTCGGCAAAGCCGCAGACGCCCCGGTCAATCAGGGCAATAGACCCCGTGAGGTCAACGGTAACCGAGCCACAGCCGGTCACGGTAGCCCCTGAGGTATCGACTGCCAGCGCTACCGGGCCGGAAATGGCCATGGACAGGCCTGGTGTACCAGCCTGCCGGGCGTCATAATCTCCAGCTATGCCAGCCGGCGCCGTGACCACTACCGTAGCATCTACCTGCGCCTGAACGCCAATGGCAGTCAAACACAGTAGGGCAAGTGTAGAAAATAAATTGGTTAGGAAATGGTTGATATTCAACCAAGACAAGTAGTCTTTTTTCATACTAAACGCATTTAGGATTTATGAAATTTGAGCGAAAAAATAAGGAAAAACTAATAATTAAAATACTTTGTATTGGATATTTCGGGGCTTTGGTCAGCTGTAAGGCTGTTAATGTTGATTTTTTCAGAAACAATTTGCTTCATTTTCCGTAAATGAGCGATTTTTCGTGTATCAGCGTATTTTACCCGGCCGAGGTACGAGGATGGGCAGTGGGTATCAGGGTATCAGGGTCTCCCCCTCACCACATCACTATCTCACCACATCACTA
>JAGQXQ010000125.1:0-5966 GCA_020436535.1 Phaeodactylibacter sp. | reverse complement strand
TCACTATCTCACCATATCATTATCTGCCTTGTGATCATCGCTCCGTCGGCTGACAAGCGCAGCATGTACATACCGGCGGGCAGCCCGTGTAAGTTAAATTCCAGGGTTCCGGCCTGCACGTTACTCAAGCGGGAACTGCGCAGGCTTCGGCCCAGGGCGTCCACAAGTTGGATATCCAGGACATCAACTGCCTCCTCGAATTCATACCGGACATTGAGTTGTTCACTAGCTGGGTTAGGGAATACCTGCAGGCTGGCGTCCAGTTCGGCTTCGGTTACGGACACCAGTTCCTCGAAGGCCAGGGTCCAGCCGAAGAGTTCGCCATCGCCGGCCTGTTCGATCCGGCGGTCGATCCATTCAATGAAATAAGTCGTGCCGGCGATTACCGGTATGCTATCCAGACTAGCCATGACCATTACATTGCCTTCTGCATCTTCACAGCCGTCGTCATTCTCTGTCACCAGTTCCAGGCTTTCAAAGCTGGAACAGTCACCGGTATAAACGAAGAAGTAGGTATCGGAGGCAGCCAGCTCACAGGAGGAAATGCTCATGTAGCCATCTGTTTCCGGGGTGAAAGCGTACCACTCCGATTGAGTATAACTCGTAATTGAAGAACTCGTGTTGTTTATATTGGGCCCGCCCACGGCCGCTTCACCGGTAATTTCCAGAATATCGTAATCGCCCGGGCCAATTTCTATTGCCGACTGGCAGAACTTGCCTGGTTCGGGATCCTCCGTGGGGTTGAACGCCAGTTCAAAGGGGAAGGAAGCGTCTTCCCATACATTGTCCCACATAATATAATAGGTAGTGCCGGCAGTAGCGTAGGCTTCCCGGTAAGAAGCATAATCACTGCCCCCCGTGTCTATTTCACAGCGGTCGTCATTCACTCCAACCGTCTTCAGGTCGTGGCACTCGCCGGAGAAGATCCAGCCGCGGGTATCTGCGCCACCGCCACAGGAAGCAATGGTGAGCACACCATTTTCGGTTGGCGTGTAGGAAAACCAGTACCCGGCGAAAGCATCACCGCTGCCGGTGAGGTCGTAACCGGCGCCAAAGCATTTCAATTCGGGGACCTGGTAAAAGTCAGGGGTTGTCAGTTCAACGGCTGTGTAACAATACTGCCCCTCTTCCGCTGCCGGGATCTCCGACAAGTTGATATTATCGATAAAGAAAAGGTAAGAATCGTCTTCGGGGTAGAAATTAATGGAGTTCATATGCAAGCTCTCAATAACGCCGGTGCTGAACTGCCAGGCGCCCACCGTACGTTCGCCCACCAGCAGGCGAGCCTCGTCATTGTCGAGGTCGAACAGCATATAAGTGGTAAACCATTCGGCAACCGGATAGTCAAAAGCTATATCATCGGATCCATCATAAAGTTCCAGCCGGCCTTTGCCTCCCTCCGTAAAAAACACATCAAAGGCCCAGGATGCGTCGGCCTCAGTGGGCATTTCGTGCTGCAGGTTGAAATACGCCTGTTTGCCTTCCGGGACCAGCATATCCCATTGGAGAATGTAATGCCCGGAGGTTTGGTTTCCCAAAAGCAACAGCGCATCGGTTGTACTAACCGAGCCATCAATTTTGAAGGAATTGACGCCGCCATTGGCATCTTCATCGGTCACGATAGCGCCGGTGGCATCGCCGCCGGGCCATACGGCCCAGTTAGGTGATTGCATGGTCACATCTCCCGAGGCATAGGCCTCAGCATCATCTCCAAGCACCAACACGGGGTCGCTGCAGGTAGGTTGTGCAGAAAGCGCCGAGATTGCAAGGAAAAGGAAAGAAAAAAGAGTGTAGATAGTCTTCATACTAATTATGTTTTCTGTTAGCCTAAATTCATCAATTGCCAAACGGGGCATGGTTTCATAGCACTATGGTTACAAGGCATCAGGGGCCCACTCCTGCAACCAGGAGATAATGAACCAAAAGAACCGTGAGAGTCCTCCTTAAAAGGAAATCCATTTTTGAGCGCTCTTCGATGATTCCACCACTTTTTGGATAAACTGCATACCCCGAACCCCGTCGGCCACCGTCGGGAAGTCCTGATAAAGGGGATCTGGTTCATTACCCTGCAGTTTTGCCCGCAGGCAAAATGCAAAATTGCGATAGATATTACCGAAGGCTTCAAGATATCCTTCCGGGTGGCCCGCCGGAATGCGCGTATGTGCCTGCGCTTCGGGCTGGAGGCCGGCTCCTCCCGTACGCAGCACCTGCATCGGTTGGTCGAGCCATTTGATGATAAGGCTATTGGGTTCCATCTGGCGCCATTCCAGGCCGCCCTTTTCTCCATATATCCGAATGTTCAGGGCGTTTTCTTCCCCTGCAGATATCTGGCTGGCGTGCAAAATGCCTTTAGCGCCATTATTGAAGTGCAGCAGGATATTGCCGTCATCATCCAACAGGCGCCCGTCCACGAAGGTGGTCAGGTCGGCACACAGTTCTGTGATCTGGAGCCCAGTAATATATTCGGCGAGGTTTTCAGCGTGCGTTCCAATATCTCCCATGGCGCCGGCGATGCCCGAACGTTTCGGGTCCGTGCGCCAGGAGGCTTGTTTTTGATCGGTATCTTCGAGTTTGGTGGAGAGCCACCCCTGCGGGTATTCTACGACTACCTTGCGTATTTTGCCCAGTTCTCCCCGTTTCACCATGGCGCGTGCTTGTTTGACCATTGGGTAGCCGGTGTAATTGTGGGTAAGCGCGAAAAGCAAGCCGGTTTCTTTTACCAGCTTTTCCAGCTCCAGCGCTTCTTCCATATCGAAACTGAGCGGTTTATCGCAAACTACAGGAAATCCATTTTCCAAGGCCATTTTTGCCGGCCCATAATGCACATGATTGGGCGTAACAATGGAAATGAAATCCATACGTTCGCCTTCCGGTAATTGCTTTTCTGCGAGGATCATTTCCTCGTAGTTCCTGTATACGCGATCGGATGGAAGATGAAGCGCTTCGCCGGAAGCTTTAGACTTCCGGGGGTCGCTACTGAAAGCGCCACAAACCAGTTCTATTTCTCCATCCAATGCAGCTGCCATTCTGTGAACAGCCCCAATGAAGGCGCCTATGCCACCACCGGCCATTCCCATCCGGATTTTTCGATTCATAGGGTTGGCTAAAATTTCAACGTCTTTGACAACCAGCGTGTATCAGTATAGCTGACTCCAAAACACGATGATCTTCAAAGAACCAAGTTTTTGAGATGTCCTCGTAGTTGCTCAATAAGGCGTAATAATAAGAATAATTTTATAAAAACAATAGTATTTGGTATAGAGAAGTAGTTGAATAGGTTGATTGAGTTGAATAGATTGCCTCGCGCCTGCTCAGGGTAAGCCAACCAATCGGCCCTCCCTGCCAGGTGAGACGCCAAGCGGCCTGGCAGCCGTCCAACCAAACCATCCATCCATCCAACTAAACCCCCTCCAGCGAAGCCGCTTTCCGCTTTTTCATGTAAAAGAACAGCCCGCCGAATAGCAGGATAAGAATGGCGGGCAGGATGGCCATGAGTTGCAAAGTGCCTGCTCCCGATACATTCTCATCCATCACCCGCCCCATCAGCGGCAAAACGATGGAAGTGGAAAGCATTCCGAGCCCTCCCATTACGGATAAGCCCAGGGCGCCACTTTCCGGGACATGTTCGGCGACGAAGGACAGCATGGTCGGCCAGAAAAAAGTAATGCCGACTGCGAAAACAGCGGCTGCCACAAACGTCATCGCGCCACTCGCCATGCTCAGGGCCATTAACCCCAGGAAGGAAAAGATAGCGGAGAACCAGAGCATGCCCGAAGTGCTCAGCCGGTGGGCAATGGGCCCGGCAAAACCCCGCCCAACTGCCATAATCCCGTTGATGAAGGCCAAAACCAACAGGGGCGCTACCCCTGTATCGCCCAACAGTGAGCTGATGCGTTGGTTGGTGCCCAGTTCAGTAGCGGCGGTCAGCAACATACAAAAGGCAATGAACAGGAAGAGCGGCTTGCCTAAAGCACCCCACATCTGGCCGGTAGTAACGCCCATTTCCACCCGTTCGGTACGGGGGAAAGTTTGCCCCCAAAACAGCAATCCATAGATGATAAGGGGGATAAACAAAATCCCCACCATTATTTGCCAGCCCAACCCGAATACATCTACTACCAGATACCCCATTACGCTGCCGATGACGATGCCCCCCGGAAACCAAACGTGGAACCGGTTCAACATTTTTGTCTTGTCACTTTTGAACATGCTGGCCACCATAGGGTTCAGAGCCGCTTCCACAAAACCGTTGCCGATGCCGACCGCCAGGGTGCCAAAGAAGAGGGTCCAGAAATCTGTCGCCAGCAGGGTTGCCAGGATGCCAACTGCATGGGTGAAAAATGCGCCCCATACAATGCGCTTCATGCCTAAAGCGTCGACCAGCGGGCCTCCTATGACCATAGCCAGGGTAAAGCCCCAGAATGCCGGGCCAAAGGCGATTCCTATCTCTTCCAGGGAAAGGCCTATCCCGTGTGGCCCGAAAACGGTCTCCAGGCGGGCCCGGATGGCAAAGGTCATGGACGTAACGGCTAAAGCCATGCAACTTGCGATGAATAAGCGGTTGCGGTTTATGGTCTCCATTTCGCTGATTTTATAGGTTGGTTAATCATTTATCTCCCTTATTTTTATATTCCGGAACCACACCACCGCATCGTTGTGGTCTTGCAGGCAAATGCGCCCCTTCCTGGCTTTGCCGAAATCGGGCATATCCTTAAACTTGCTGTTTTGGATCATACGCGCCCATTCGCCGGTGAACATTTCAAAGTCCACTACTCTTCGGCCGTTGAGCCAGAACTGGCTTTTCCCGTCCCGGATGATGATGCGCACCTTATTCCATTCTCCTGAAGGCTTTACCGTTTCGTACTTTACGGAAACCAAATCGTACAAGCACCCGGCGCGGTGACTCTCGAAGCGGGCATCGGGATGGCAGGTGTTATCGATGATTTGCATTTCCGGGCCGGTCTGCCAGGGATAGTCATACTGCTCGGCTTCTATTACATTAAACATGACGCCGCTATTGCCGCAGGGGCTGATCTTCCAATCCAGCCGCAATTCGTAATTTTCATACTCCCGGTCCGTGACCAGGTCGCCGCCGTCTTCCGGCCGCAGGCTGCCATCCGGTTGTCGGACGGCATTGATCTTGAGGGCGCCGTCTTCGATGATCCAGCTGGAACCGGGGGTTTTCCTTTTCCAGCTGTGCCAGCCATTGGTGGACTTGCCATCAAAGAGCAATTTCCACCCCGCCGCCTTTTCGGCTTCCGTAAGGGTATTGAGTGCGATGGACGGCCGGGTTTCCTCTATCAGCCCGGGATTCCCTTCAGGAATGTTATTCAGGGTGTACCAGGCCTCGGTAGCCCACAACTCGCGTCCCTCGGCGCTGATCCAGTCGCTGGGCAAACGCAGGTAGAGGACATGGCCGGGCTTCATGTTGCCCAATTCCAGAAATACGCGGCGCCCGTCCTTCGATACGCTGGCCGAGCGCACCGGCAGCTTTTCCAGGCCTTTCTTGGGGCCGCCGTATTCATGGGTAGGCAGGTACCACCACTGCTCCACGGTATAAGCTGCAGGATCCCAGCCAACACCAGGCTCCAGCGGCTCGGTAAATTCAATTTCCACCCCATTGGTACGGGCGCGGACGGCCAGCATTTCAAAGGCGGGCTGCCCGTTGTATTTCAGGCGTTGCAGGCCGTACCAGTTGCCGCCGGTATGCTGCCAGTTGCCACTGGAGCCAATCCCGCCGATGTAGAGGGCGCTGTCGGGGCCCCAAACCAGCCGATTGACGCCGGCTTCCAGCCCCTGGATGAAGCGGAAAACGCACCCCTGGTATTCGCCCTTCACTTTTTCCACAAATACCCGTTTGACCCCACCGTGGGTCACTTCTCCATGGATCATTTGGCCTTGATAAGGGCCATCGTTGAGTACAGACGGCGTGGTGGGAGAATTGCCGATCTCATCCTGCGGCAGCC
>JAGQXQ010000579.1 GCA_020436535.1 Phaeodactylibacter sp. | reverse complement strand
GAACTGCGGCGGGCCATTGCTGTCCAGTGTTCCACTGCTTCAGAGCGAAGCGCCCTGAACAAACAAATTAACTATCCAACCAAATAGCCCTCCCCACCGAGGGCAATCGCATTTAAAATTTTCCCCTTCATTTTGCCCTAACCCAAAGGGAATTGAAGGAAAAATAATCGTTCTTCCTTTCCGCGAGCGCCGAGTCCCCCCTAAACACAATCACCCCGGCCCCTTCCTGCGTTCTTTATTTGGCCATGTTTTGTCAAACACTTTCTACGTAAAGAAATATATTTTTATTATATTAGCGACTGCATTTAACTAATAATCAGCCCCACCCACCCAAAAATGCTCCTATTGGATCAAAATCCTCAAAACGGATTTCAGAAAAAACAAAACCTCCCCGCAGCTCAGTCACCCGCGAATGAGTCATTTTCATCAACCATAGTATTTCAGAACATTTTAAACTAAAGACAGAAAAATGAAGAACACTTACCAGCGTACACAACTTTGGTTAGCCCGATGTTGTGCACCTTCATTCAAGCAACTATTCGTGCTGGTTCTGGCGCTGTTCAGCACTGGCCTGCTGATGGCGCAGCCTGCCAATGACGACTGCAGCGGTGCCCAGCCCGTGCCGGTAGGCAGCCCCGGCAACTGTACGATCGTAAACACCACCAACTTAGGCGCTACGGATGACGGCGCCCAAACCTGTGACGGCACCACCAACAACCTGGGAACCTGGTATAGCTTCACCGCGCCGGCCAGCGGCGCCCTCTTCATCCAGGTGATCGACCTGGGCGCCGGTGACCCGGAAGCCGCCATTTACGATGCCTGCGGAGGCACCTCGATCTGGTGCGACGGCACCCCCGATGCCGAAGTGGTCAGCGGGCTGACGCCCGGCGACACTTATTTCTTAATCGTTTGGGGAGACGGCACCACTTTCTCAGGAGATTTTGACCTTTGCCTGGAAGAGTTCCTCCCTCCTTCCAATGATGACTGCGCCACCGCCATTCCTGTCGCAGTTGGCACAGATGGCAGCTGCCCTGGTAGCGCCATAAATGGGTCCAACCTGGGCGCCGCAGACGACGGCGGCTTCTCTTGTGATGCATCCGCCAATTTTGGAGTATGGTACAGCTTTGTAGCACCACCCAGCGGCGATATCAATATACAGGTCGGCGACCTCGGCCCCGGCAACCCGGAAGCCGCCATCTTTGACGGCTGCGGAGGAACGGAAGTATGGTGTGACACTTCTCCCGATGATGAGATCGTCAACGGCCTGACGCCCGGCGCTACCTATTACCTCATTGTTTGGGGGGACGCTACTACTCAGGGCCCGTTCACCGTTTGTATTCAGGAGTTCCTGCCGGTCACTAACGATGTTTGTTCTACTGCTACTCCCATAACAGTAGCAGCCAATGGATCGTGCCCCGGTTCTGCCGCCACCTATTCCAACCTGGGAGCTTCTGATGACGGCCCTCAATCCTGTGATGGGACGACTGACAACATTGGGGTTTGGTTTAGCTTTGTAGCTCCACTGTCCGGTAACATCAGTATTCAAGTCATTGACTTAGGCCCCGGCGACCAGGAGGCTTCCATCTATGATGGTTGCGGGGGAACGGAAATATGGTGCGATGGTACACCCAACGACGAAATGTTGAGCGGCCTCACACCTGGTGCAACCTACTATCTGCTGATCTGGAGTGACGGCACCGCCCTCACCGGATCGTTTGATCTTTGTATCGAGGAGTTTATACCACCGGTTGGAGACAACTGTGGTAACGCCCAGGACCTGGCTACCCTCACCAGCCCCTTCAGCGGTACTACTACCGGTTATAGCGATGATGAAGATGTGAGTTGCCTCACCACATCCCGCGACCGCATCTTCTACATTGATGTACCTTCAGCCGCTACCCTGGAGATCGGCCAGCCGTCGAACTCTTACGACTCCCGCCACCGCGTAGCCTATGGCGGCGCCTGTCCGGGAATCAATGAGATCGATTGCATTGACGATCCGGATACGCAGACCACTACCTGGTCCAATACTACCGGCATGACGCAGCGCGTCTACTGGGTGCAGGAAGCTTTTTCGACTACTGTTACCGGCGACTTCGAGCTGGCCTGGACATTGACCCTCCCCCCCCCCGTACCCAATGACAACTGCGCCAGTGCCGAGCCTATCGGCTGTGGTGAAACCGTCAGCGGCACCACACTGGGCGCCAATATCGATAACGTGGGTGACTGTGACACGGAAATCACAGGCCCCGGTGTATGGTATACTTTCACTGCCGGCAGCGATGCTCGTTTTTACAGCCTGAGCACTTGTGGAACGGCGGACTTCGACACCAAGATATCGGTCTTCACCGGCGTTTGCGGCGAATTGGTTTGCCTGGGCGGCGCGGATGATTCCAATGACTGCAGCGACGGCTCTACAGAGATGGTCTTTACGCCCGCCTACGGCCGCGTACACTACGTGCTCGTTCACGGCTTTGAGCTGCAGCAAGGAGCATTCAGCCTCACCCTGGAATGCGATGTGGAGGGGCTACCTTCCGGATGTACCGACCCCACCGCGCTAAACTATGACCCCAATGCGCTCATTGATGATGGCTCCTGCGTTTATGGCCCTCCGGGTGATGTATGCACAGCGGCTATTCCTCTAACTGTTGGAGGGAGCGGCTCCTGCCCGGGCAATGCAATTGAAGGCACCACGGTCAACGCCGGCGATGATGGCCCGCAAACCTGCGACGCCACTACCAACAACCTGGGCGTTTGGTACAGCTTTGTAGCGCCAGCTTCCGGCGCTGTTAATGTACAGGTGACTGACCTGGGCCCCGGCAACCCGGAAGCGGCTATCTACGATGGCTGTGGCGGTGTCTCTATATGGTGTGATGGCGCACCGGACGATGAGGTTGTCACCGGGCTGACCCCCGGCGCCACCTATTATCTGCTTATTTGGGGCGACGCAGGCGCCGGAGAAGGGCCCTTCACCGTTTGCGTGCAGGAGGTCATTCCACCGACACCGCCCGCCGGCGATGTATGTACGGCCGCTGCGCCATTAACCGTTGCTCCTCCCGGAGGCTGCAACAGTTTTTCAGTGCTCGGTTCAACCGTTGGCGCCGGGGATGATGGCCCGCAAACCTGCGACGCCACCACCAACAACCTGGGCGTTTGGTACAGCTTCACCGCTCCTCCCAGCGGCATTATCATCCTGCGCATTCAGGAACTTTCCGGTAACCACGAGGCAGCTATTTACAGCGCCTGCGGTGGCGCCAGTATCTTCTGCGACGGCACCCCCAACACGGAGACGGTCAGTGGGTTGACCCCCGGCGCTACCTACTTCCTGCTGGTCTGGTCAGATATAGGTGTGGAAGGCGAACACATCGTCTGCGTTGAAGAAGTAGTAGCACCAAATAACGATGATTGCATCGACGCCATTGAGCTCGAGTGTAATAGCACGGTTTCCGGCTCTACTGAATTTGCCAGGATCGACGCTGCGCCAACCTGTGACGGGGTGTCGGTTACGGCGCCCGGGGTATGGTATACTTTTGTCGCCTCTACCCGTATCATCAACCTGAACACCTGTGGTTCCGGCTTCGACACCAAACTTTCGGTTTATACCGGCAGCTGCACCGACGGGCTGGTTTGCGTAGCCGGCAATGACGACTTCTGCGGCCTGCATTCTTCCGTTACCTTTGTACCGCTCATCGGCGCCCGCTACTACGTACTGGTGCATGGGTTCGGCAGTGCTACCGGCAACTTCTCACTGGAATACGACTGTGAGAATCCGATACCACGCCCACAGGGTGGTAACACGCCGATCGTTGCAGACGGCCGCATCAGCCTGTTCCCCAACCCGGCACAGGATGAGATCAATGTAAAGCTCAGCGCTTTCATAGGTGACGATGCGACTCTGCTCATCCACAACAGCCTCGGCCAGTTGATGATGGAACGCCGTATCGATCAGATAGAACTACCGGTTGAGCGCCTCAATACGAGCCAACTGCAATCCGGCCTGTACTTCCTCACCGTTTATGTGGAAGGTAAAGGTAAGTTCACCGAGAAGTTTATGGTGGGCTCTGTCCGGCCGTAAGTTTTTCTGTTGAAAGTTTTTGGTTAGAAAGGCTTTTTGTAGAGTCAGCAACCAAAAACTTTCATCTGGCAGGAGGGCTACTAAATGCCTCCTATGCTGATAAAAGCCATCTCGGGCCCTGGGCCTGGGATGGCTTTTTGGTATGCCCCGTGAGGTGACAACTTCCCGTTGTCTCCTTACTTAACCCAGCGAGAACAAAAGTCAGGTGACAACTCGAAGTTGTCACCTGACATCTGCCCTGTGAGGCGACAACTTCCCGTCGTCTCCTCACTTAACCCGGTG
>JAGQXQ010000578.1:957-2960 GCA_020436535.1 Phaeodactylibacter sp. | reverse complement strand
CCGGCCGGGAAAACGAGTTAATTATAAAGGTTTCGAATGAGGATACTTCTTATTTCGGGTACGACACCCTTTTGGTAGTAACGCCCCCGCTGCCTGATTTTCTACCCGATATTGAGATTATCAAAAAACAGGACAGCCAGATGGAGCCAGGCTGGAATCTGATAGAAATGAGTATGGGAGGCAATGGGTACTTTCGGTTCTACCCGCTGATCTTCGACCCCAATGGGCAGGTCCGGTGGTATATGAACCTCGATTTTATCAGAGGCTGGATCGGCCCTTTCGAACGCCTTCGGAACGGCAACTGGCTGTGGGCGCATGAGCAAACCGTTTACGAGTACGACATGCTCGGAAAGAAGGTCAACAGTTGGAACATACCCGGCTATTTCCAGCACCATGACCAGATTGAAAAACCGGATGGAAATCTCATCATTTGTGCAACCAAAGGCGGCCTCGATACCCGCCTGGACCATTTTATCGAGCTGGGCCGCAACTCGGGAGCGATCGTCCGGGAATGGGACCTCCGGCAGGTGCTGGATGTAGATCGGTTTGACCTGGTCTGGAACAGCTCCGACTGGGCGCATGTAAATTCCGTTTGGTACGATGAAGCCGACAGCGGGCTGTTGATATCGGTGCGCCACCAGGGAATCGTCAAAGTCAGTAAGAACAATCAGTTGCAGTGGATACTGGCTCCGCATAAGGGCTGGGGGCAGGCCGGGCCCAGTGGCAATGGCCTGAACACTGCCGAGTATCTGCTGACTGCTGTCGATCAGCAGGGCGCACCCTACAACCAGGAGGTACAGCGGGGCACGCAGGATGCCGCCGGCTTCAGCTGGCCCTGGGGGCAGCATGCCTGCATGAATCTGCCGAACGGCAATATTTTTTGTTTTGACAACGGCTGGAAGAAAAGCTTTGGCAACGACGCCCCTTTTATCCGGGCAGTAGAATACAGTGTCGATCCCGGCCAGATGACGGTAGAGCAGGTTTGGGAATACGGCAGGGAGAGAGGCAGTGAGATCAAATCTTCCAACATTAGCGATGTAGACTACTTGCCGGCAACCGGCAACCGACTCATCACATCGGGAAATATCCGGGCCTCGGGTATCCGGGAGGGCAGGATAATAGAGGTGGCTTATCCCGGGAGCGAGGCTGTTTTTGAGGCCGTGATCAGGTACAAAAATGCCTTTTCCGATGGAGACGGGTGGGCGCAGAACGATATTATCTACCGGGGGGAACGGCTGCCGTTGTATCCGGAATAAACTATTTATACGGCAGCTCTTTCAATATCCTCCTGATTCCCTGCAAATGCACTTTGCGCTTATCATTGGCTTTGATCTTTATCCAGGGGTTGGCCTTGCCGTCGGTGCGCCGGAACATTTCCTTTTTGTAGTGCGTGTATTCATCCCACAACTTCAGGGCGTTGAGGTCAACGGGAGAAAGCTCCCAGCGGCGCAGCGGGTCTTGGCGGATGCCATCGATTCGCCTCTTTTGCTCGTCTTGGGTTATGGAGAGGTAGAACTTCATCAGGCGGATACCATCGCCGATGAGCATTTTCTCGAAATAGTTCACCTCGTTCATGAAGCGCTCATATTCATCCGGCGTGCAAAAGCCATTGACCGGCTCAACGATGGCGCGGTTGTACCAGCTGCGGTCGAAAAAGGCGATCTCGCCCCGCTCGGGCAGTTGCTGAATGTAGCGCTTGAAGTACCATTGCCCCTGCTCTTTAGGCGTAGGTTTCTGTAGCGCCACTACCCGCATGGAACGAGGATTGAGGTGGTCGGTGAAAGCGCGGACGGCATCTCCCTTACCGGCAAATTCTCTGCCTTCAACGATGACCACCACCCGTTCTTCATTATCGACTATCCAGTTCTGGGCTTTGATCAGTTCGGCCTGTAATTTGATCAGCTTCTGTTGGTAGATCATTTGATCCGCCACATCGCGGAAATCCGGCTTATCGGCCTTCAGCAGGTATTCTATGGCTCGGGAGGAGCTCAGTAATTTTAATT
>JAGQXQ010000578.1:0-929 GCA_020436535.1 Phaeodactylibacter sp. | reverse complement strand
TGCACTGTTTTGCGATTCAATCTTTAATCAACATAGCCCGGTAAAAGCGGTGGATGACGTTGGGGTCCGGGTATAGGATCGTTTCTGCCTTTTCTTTCCCTTCGTAATCGAAAAGAGAGAGAATATATCGGATGCTCTCCAGCCTGGCCTCCATTTTATTGTCGGTTTTGACGATGATCCAGGGGCTGAAGTCAGTATGAGTCTTGAAAAGCATCTCCCTGATATAATGGGTGTATTCGTTCCACAGCTCTCTGGCTTTTTTGTCTACCGGGCTCATCTTCCACTGTTTGAGCGGGTCGGACTCCCGGGCCTTTATTCTTTTTTTCTGTTCGTCCTTGGAGACGGCGAACCACAGCTTGATGATCATCACTCCATCCTCGTAGAGCATGTGTTCAAACTCCGGCACCTGCCGGATGAACCGCTCATATTCCTCCTGGCTGCAAAATCCCATAACGGGTTCCACCACCGCCCGGTTGTACCAACTGCGGTCGAAAAAGACGATCTCGCCCGGATTGGGCATCTCCTTGAGGTGACGGCGGAAGTACCATTGGCCCTTTTCAATATCGGAAGGCTTGCCCAGGGCTACCCCGCGGGCGGAGCGGGGGTTCAGGTAGCGCCGGAACCGCCGGATGGCGCCGCCCTTGCCGGCGGCGTCCCGCCCTTCGAAGATCACTACCACTCTTTTTTTGTTTTTCAGGATCCAGTTCTGGAGTTTCAGCAACTCGATCTGCAGCTTCTCCAGCTCATTTTTGTAAATGAGCCGGTCTTCCACCTTTTGAAGGTCTACTTCCTTCTCTATGAGAAGCCTCATAAGTTGCTCTCTGGTTTGTATGGCTGCTATGTCCGAATTCGTAAAAATGGCGTCATTCATAATTGAAAAAAGTTGTACCTTTTTTTGATATCTGCTAAAATGGGGCTTCTTTACGTAG
>JAGQXQ010000019.1:5633-26904 GCA_020436535.1 Phaeodactylibacter sp. | reverse complement strand
ACGATGCCGTCGTCCCGAATGAATAAGGCCTCCACCGGGCATATTTCAACGCAGGGTGCATCCGTACAATGGTTACATCGCATTACAGAAAACAGGCGCCGCGTATGGGGGAACTCCCCCTTTTCTACCTGCTTAACCCAGGTTCGGTTGACGCCTACCGGCACCTGATGCTCTGCTTTACAGGCAGTAGTGCACGCGTGGCAACCGATACACTTCCGGTTGTCAATGATAAATCCGTACTTCATACTCTATCTCGGAATATATTTTTGTAATTATTGATAAATATATGAACACATTTTCATATTTCAAAATGCCCCGGTAAACTTGACAAGTTTTTTCAAGATAAGCCAATGGGTGAGAGAATATAAGGATAAGCTAATCAAGCATATTATATAACAAACAGCGGCATTAAAATATCGAAAGCGGATTTTATTTAGAACCGATTAAAATAAAGCCTGCGGGTAGCCCTACCCTTTCTCATTGGTTTGTACCGCATCCGGGGTCCAGGAATCCTCCTCACCGGACTCCTGTCGTTTATGGAAGGCTTCCACCGCATCGTGGATATACATAAAATAATTGCGCGTGCCGATCTTTTCGATCAAGCCGTGCTTCATCAGAATGTCGCGAACCGGGCCGATCACTCCAGATAAGTAGATCTGCACTTTTCGCTGCTCCAGGAATGATATAAACTCCTCCAACACGTTAATACCACTGGAATCGATATCGTGAATACTGGAAGCGTCGATGATGAGCAATTTAAGTTCCTTACCTTCCTTCTCCACCAGGCCTTCCAGGGATTCCCGGAAATAAGCCGCGTTGCCGAAATACAACTGAGCGTCGAAGCGCACGATGAGGATCTCGTTGAAGCGGATCGCCTTTTCAAAACGATCGATATTGCGGTAGCTCCGCGAATTCGGCAGCTGGCCCAGGATGGAAATATGGGGCTTTGAATTGCGATAGATCATAAAAGCCAGGGAGAGGATCACTCCGGTAAACACGCCACTTTGGATACCCAGGGTGAGGGTGGCGACAAAGGTCACAATCATGGTCATGAAATCAGTGCGGTCGGTGCGCCACAGGTGAATGGCCTCCCGGTAATCCACCAGGTTGATTACCGCCACTATGATAACGGACGCCAGGATGGCCTTGGGCAGGTAGAAGAACAAGGGGGTCAGGAACAAAAGCGTAAGGGCAATGAGTACGGCGCTTATCATGGAAGAGATGCCGGTTTGCGCGCCGGAGTCGTTGTTGACCGCCGAGCGGGTAAAGCTTCCGGTGGTTGGATAACAATGAAAAAAGGCGCCCCCGATCTTGGTGAGCCCCAAAGCGATGAGCTCCTGGTTGGGAATAACGCGGTAATTTTTGTGCATGGACTCCATCATCCGGGCAATAGCCAGCGATTCGATAAAGCTGATCAGGCAGATAGTCAGAGCCAGGGGCAGCAGTTGCTGCGCCATTGGCCAGTCGATCCGGGGTATGGAAACCGGCGGAAAACCCTTAGGCACTTCTTTTACGATTTCCACACCCTGATCCTGCAAGCCAAACAAATATACCACCGCCGTACTGGCCACCACTGCCAACAGGGTCCCGGGAATAGCTTTGTTGATTCGTTTGAGAAGGAGGACAAAAACTATCCCCCCGAAGCTCAGCGCCACCGTTGGCCAGTGGATGTCGCCGATATTCAATACCGTGTTTTCAATAACTTCGTAAACGAAATTACTGCGAGGGATATCGATCCTCAAAAGGTTCTGTACCTGGCTGAACCCAATGATGAAGGCTGCTGCTGAAGTAAACCCGGCTATGACCGGATGGGACAGGAAGTTAATCAGGAAGCCGAGGCGAAATACGCCCAACAGGATTTGTATTACCCCGGCGATCAAGGCCGTGGCTAGGGCCATGCCGATGAAGGCCTCCGTACCTGTTTCCGCAAACTGCCCGACGCCTGCCAGGATCAGCAGAGATACCAAAGCAGTCGGCCCGACCGACAACTGCCGGGAAGTGCCGAAAAAGGAATACAGAAACAATGGGATGATGCTGGCGTACAGGCCATAGATGGGTGAAAGCCCCGCCAGCAGGCCGTAGGCCATACCCTGAGGAACCAGCATAACGCCCACCGTCAGGCCAGCCAACAGGTCGCCCCGGAGGTATGACTTTTTATACTTGGGCAGCCAGTCGAGAATGGGTATGTAAGTACGGATATCTTTCATTCTTAAATGGTTGAATTGTTCCACAGCTACGTGGTTGAACTGCTAAATTGGAGCCCCGCCCTATAGTAGCCGAACCGTATAACAATCAACAATTAAACCATTTAACCACAGAGCCCCTCCAGGTTTTATGCCTCTGCCTTTCCCGAACAGGAAAAGTCCGTTTGGGGCAGGCCGGCAGCAATGATCTCTTCCAGAGAAGATTGCACATTGATCAGTTTATCATAACCTCTGGCTTTCAGTATAGACGCTGCTATTGTCGACCGGTAGCCACTGCGGCAGTGGAGATAGTACTCCGTTTCGCGGTTGATCTCCGCCATATTATCATTGATAAAATCCAGGGCAAAATGCTCACTGGCTTCCAGGCGTTCTGCATCCCACTCTCCGGGCTTGCGCACGTCCAGAACTTTGATGCCCGGCTGCGCCTTGAAGCGCCGGGCGAACTCGTCGGCATACATGGATTCGATCGTATCCACATCTTTGCCGGCGGCTTGCCAGGCCTCAAAGCCTCCTTCCAGAAAGCCGATGGCATTGTCGTATCCTACCCGCGCCAGCCGCAGGACCGCCTCTTCTTCTTTACCTTGCGGAGCAACGATGAGAATGGGCTGCTGCAGGTCGGGAATTAAAGCGCCGACCCATGGGGCGAAAGTGCCGTCCAACCCAATAAAAATGCTATTGGGGACGAATCCTTTCACAAAATCTTCCTTGTCCCGGACATCCAATACCAGAGCATCGTGGGCATTGGCAGCCAGTTCGAAGGCCTCTGGGTTCAGGGATTGAGCGCCGCGTTCCATAACGGTATCAATACTTTCGTAGCCCGTCTTATTGATCCTGGCATTTTTGGCGAAATACTGCGGAGGAGGCAGTAAGCCATCGGTTACCTCCTTGATAAATTCCTCCCTGCTCATATCGGCGCGCAGCGCGTAATTTGTCTTTTTCTGGTTGCCCAGGGTATCCCAGGTATCCTTGCTCATGTTTTTGCCACAAGCTGAGCCGGCGCCATGGGCCGGGTAAACGATCACCTCGTCCGGCAATACCATAATCTTATTGCGGAGGCTGTCGTAGAGCCAGCCGGCCAGGTCTTCTTTGGTCAGGCTGCCCTTTTTCTGAGCCAGGTCCGGGCGGCCTACATCGCCGATGAACAGCGTGTCGCCGGAAAAGATGGCGTATTCTTTGCCATTTTCATCCAGTAACAGATACGTGGTGCTCTCCGGGGTATGGCCGGGGGTGTGCAGCACGCGAATGGATATATCCCCTAATTTGAATTCTTCTCCGTCTTTAGCTTCGTGCTTTTCGTAGGCCGTCTCTGCGGCCGGGCCGTAAACAATACGCGCACCCGTTTTCTCCGCCAGGTCCAAATGTCCGGAAACAAAATCGGCATGAAAATGCGTTTCGAAGATATACTTGATCGTGGCTTTGTCCTCTTTTGCCTTCTTCAGATACGGTTCTGTCTCCCGTAAGGGGTCAATGATAGCTACTTCCCCCTTGCTTTCGATATAGTAGGCTCCCTGAGCCAGGCATCCGGTGTATATTTGTTCGATTTTCATAGGAATTGTAATTTTTGGTATGTGTTATCGGATAGACCAATGAGATGACGCTCAAAATTATGAAGATTCTTTCATATTTTCAAAAATGAGCGGTACGAGCCTATTGGGAATTCGCAGTGCCATGCCTCTAAACCCAGGAATCCAAGGTTCCGGATTTGGTTTTTAGCGAACAGCACATTGCGTGCTGCGAATTACTGAATCCCCTCCTTCTTTTCATTTTTCGAAATTTACAGTATTTTGCCACCCATGATGAAATTCCACAAAGCCAAGCTCCCTACCATCCGTATTCCGAACCGGCTCCGCAAGACGGGGATGCCGCCGGGCACACTCATCTTCACCGGCCGCAAAAAGGTGGAAGAGACCCATGTGACCCTGGTGCAGTTCAATGCTGAAGGCCTGATCTTCGAACAACACCTCAAAGAAAAACTTCCCATTGCCGAGCCGGGCGTTTTGGTGAGCTGGTACGATATTCGCGGCCTTCACAATGTAGAGTTGATCCAGGCAATCGGCGATCGTTTCAATATCCACCCTCTCGTGCTGGAAGATGTGCTCGACACACAGCAACGCCCCAAATTCGAGGAACATGAAGAGGGCATCTTCCTTACGATTCAGGCCCTCTCCTTTGATAAAGAAAACCTGGAGATCAAGATGGAGCAAGTGGCTATTTACGCCGGCAAGGGTTTTGTCATCTCTTTTCAAGAAGACGAAGACGACCTATTTCCGGCCATCCGTGAACGCATCCACTCCGGGCGTGGTAAGATCAAAAAACGAGGCGCCGACTATATGGCCTACGCCCTGGCAGACAACCTGGTGGACCATTACTACCTGCTACTCGACCAGATAGAGAATGTACTTGACGAGTTGGAGGAGGAGGTCCTTTCTCAGCCCGGCCGGGCTAGTAAAGAAAAGATACACAACCTGAAAATACAATCTATTATGTTGCGAAAAATGGTTTCGCCCCTGCGGGAGGCCATCGGGCGCTTTTCCAAAAGCGAAAACCATATCATTGAAGAATCGACCCGCATCTTCCTGCGCGACCTTTATGACCACACCATACAGGTAATGGATACTATAGATACCTACCGCGATGTGATGAGCGGCCTATACGACCTATACCTTTCCGAGATCAGTTTTAAGATGAACAACATCATGCGGCTGTTAACGATCATTTCTACGATTTTCATTCCACTAACCTTTCTGGCGGGCATTTATGGCATGAACTTCGACCATATGCCGGAGCTGCATTGGAAATATGGCTACTTCGTCCTTTGGGGCGTTATGATCCTGATCACAGCAGCCCTGGTCTATCTATTCAGGCGCAAGAACTGGCTGTAGTCATCCGATGACAGCCGAACAGAACAATGTCGGATTGGAGGAGCATCCAGGTATAAAGAAGCCGCCTCATTTTAAAGCCATTGCCGGTGTAAAATAAAAACTGGACAATCTCAAAAATATTACGTAATTTTATTCCGCAATATCATTAAACTTATCAAGGTGATATGAAGCGGGATATCCGGTAAATGCTCCCCCCGTAAGCCGGATATGAGGGTCAACGATGCGTTTGGCATCAGACTAACTGAGTTTCCAGCCGCCATTCACCTGCTTTAAAGTATCCGCCGAAGGTTGCAAGCATTCCAAGCGGACTTTTACCCGGTAATCAACATTCTCCTTGAAAAGACGGAAGCAGAAACGAGAAAACTAGCTGCTTTCGCCATGCAAATCTCAGCTTATCTCCTAGTAGTATTCTGTCGGCAATAGGCCGTTCTCAGAAGAGTATGCTCTTTTCTGGCAGTACTGCTAGCAATAGCGTAAATGCTAAAACAAACATATTATGAGACTTTTACTAATCAGTACGCTACTGGCATGGGCGATGCTCGTGCAGGCACAGGACTTTGAAGGGGGAATCGGTTTTGGAGGGCTCGTTTATGGCGGAGACCTTTCCCCCAAGATACTTTCCCGCTATAGCCGGTTTGTGGAACCGGCAGGAAGCGTGGTATTCCGGTACCGCAATCGAGGGGTTCTGGGTATCCGCGGTAGCATCACCTATGGCAACCTTACTGGTGATGACGCTCGCAGCGCTTACCCAAGCCGTAAACTATCCTTCCAAACCAGCCTGCTTGAGGCTGCTCTCGTTGGTGAATGGTACCTCATCCCGGACAACTTCCTGGGGGACTCTCCGAAGATCACGCCTTACCTTTTCGGGGGAGTAGCTGTTTTCCACTTCGACCCGGAAGCGCAGTTTGAATCGGGCTATGTGGCGCTGCAGCCGGTCGGTACCGAGGGCCAGGGGCTGGAATACTATGAACGGCCTTATAACCGGACTCAGGTAGCCATCCCCGTTGGCGCCGGCCTACGCATGATCATGGGTAAACGCAGTGCGCTGAGTCTGGAAATAAGCGCCAGAAAGATATTCACTGATTACCTCGACGATGTCACCGGGGCGATTCTGGACTACGACCAGATCTATGACGAAAAGGGAGAACTGGCTGCCCGCCTGAGCCGGCCGGATTTATCGCCTCAGGAGGCGGAGTATATCACCAACCTCTACCGCCGGGGAGGAGACTGGTATGACGGCTATGTATCATTTGGGCTATCCTATACCTATCGGGTAAGCCGATAGCGCTTTGGCGTCATCCCGTGGGTGTCACAGTATTTTTGGTGGCGGTTTTCCGCTTGCCATAAAGTGGAGGCCGGTTCCAATTGGGTAACAATTTCCGAGCCGTTGCGCTGCAGTTTTTCAATGAGTTGTAGCGCAACGGCTTTTTGACTATCATTCTGGTAGAAAATAGCCGAGCGGTACTGCCCCCCGTTATCGCGACGGTCGATGGTGGGGTCGTGTAGCTCAAAGAAAATTTGAGCCAGTTCTTCATAAGAGGTGCGCTCCGGATCAAAGGTGACCTCCACTGCCTCGGCGTGGCCGGTGGTTTTTGTGCAAACATCTTTATAAGTAGGATAATCCTTGTGCCCACCGGTGTACCCTACGCGGGTGGCTACCACACCTTTTGCACGGCTGAAAAAATATTCCTTACTCCAAAAGCAGCCGCAGGCGAATATGGCTATTTGGAAGTTTTTTTTTCAGGCGCCCTCTTTTCCCATTCCTCCTGAGGAATGAATTTCATGGAAAGGGAATTCACGCAGTGGCGCGTATTCTTGGGCGTCATGCGTTCTCCGGTGAATACATGCCCGAGGTGGCCACCACAATTATTGCAGAGAATCTCCGTCCGGCGGCCATCGGCGTCGCGCTCCTGGCGCACCGCTCCCGGAATCTCGTCATCGAAGCTGGGCCAGCCACAACCGGAATCGAATTTGTCTTCAGATTGATACAAAGGGGCTTCACATCGGCGACAGATATACACCCCGGCTGCCTTGTGGTTGTAATATTCGCCCGTGAAAGGCCGCTCCGTTCCTTTTTGGGCAATGACGTACGCTTCTTCTTTGCTGAGTTCGTTCCAGTTTTCTTTACTTTTCATCGTGAGGTTATTTTTCCTTCCATTCTATACAAATGGGAAGGGAAAAAGGTTGGGAGGTGTGTCAGTGTATCGGTGTATCGGTGTGTCGGTGTGTCGGTGTGTCGGTGTATCGGTCTCCGCCCTCTCCTAATACCCTGATACACTGCCTCCTAATACACTGACACACCGATACACCATTACCATTTTCAGTCCTCCTCAATCAACTGCTCTTTTTTCAGGATTGCCATTGCAGCTTCCGCTTTTTCCTGGGGCGTATAAAGGGCGGACTCTCCAAGTGAAGGGATAGCGGAGTCGCGCTTTTCCAGAATATGGCTTTCGATGCCATTTTGCTTGAGGATGTCTTCGACGATCCTGGCTTTAAACTCTTCAACGGAAGAATAGATTTTTACCCAGCCTTCTTTCATATCAATTTTGCGTTTTGGTTTATGTATCTTATTTAACAGCTCTTTACCTTCATATGTTATATGTAACAAAAAACCTTTGTAATCAACTGAATTTACAAGAGATTGTAAAAACATTTGTCGGGATGTCCGGATTCGAACATACATTTAAAGTGCAACGCCCAAACTTGACCGGGCACTTTGAGCACTTTGGAGCAAGAAATGACCTTACAACAGTTTGTCTAAGAACTGGTTATTCCTTTTCACTCCTGTTCTGAACCTCACCCAGATACTTCAACACCCGCAGCGCCCGCAACGTATTCCAGCGGCTCGGTTTCCCCGCCTGCTCCATATCGAAGTGCACCTTCCCGGGGTATTTTGCCTGTAGGGGCCAGGTACCATCCTTCCTTCGTTTCTTCAGTAACACCTCAATGGCAGGCTGCATGCGCTCATCCCAGGGTGCGCCGGCATAGCGGAAGTAGTCCAGCGCCCGCAGGATGTCATATTTCCAGCGGCTGGGGTAAGGTAAACGCAGGAAGCTGGGGTTGATAGCCTCACCCGTCCGGTCGGAAAGGTAGAGGCGATGGAGTAGGATGAAGGCCCGGGAACTGGCCGCCGCCGCTTCCAGTTCAGGCAGGCGGTAAGTGTAGCCGTTCAAGCCATATTCAAGGATGCCTTCCAGGATAGACAGAGTAGAATGTAGCGAGCTGTGTCGGGCGCCGCTCCGGTTGAACCGGCAATTGAAGCCCCCGTCGGGCAGGCGCTGAGACAAGATGAAATCTATAATGGAATGTAATGGCTCTTCCGCCGCCCCAAAATAGCAAGCGTAGTTTAGGAACATCCCGTTGACGCAGACGTCGCTTTCCTCGATCGTCCTGGCGGGGTTTAGGCCACCGTCTGCGCTTTTCTCCTGTTCCAGTATCAATGCTATAGCTTCCCTGATGAGTGCGTTGTCAGGTAAAATGCCCAGGTTTTTCAGGTCCAGCAAGGTGTAATGGGTAGAAATCCACTTAGGTTGGTAGAAGCCCCTGCCCCAATGCCCGTTGTCTTGCCTTTGGGCCAACAGCAGGGCCCCCCACCCTTCCCGTTCTATCCTGGTGCGCAGTTCAGGCTGATCGAGAGAGAGCAGATCTCTGTGCACCTGATACTGAATAGAGACATCGCCTTTCAGCAGCCATTGCAGGATTCTGTTGTGGCCCATATCGCTTTGTGCTTTTGTCTGGCGCCAAGATACGAGGTGGCAGGGTACTTTGCTTTGACAATTATCATCCCGGGGCGGTGGCCAGGGCAAATTCCGCAGTAGCAAAAAATTGGAGAGGGGATGTTTCGTTATAAATATAATAATTATTTAAATAATAATAATATTTGTTATTATTACTTTTATAACAATTATGGATGCACCAATTCATCCTCATTTTGGGATTGAGCCCACTGCGAGCCATTTTGTGTGCCAGAGAGTGTGTTTTACCAATAGATTAGGAGAGATACAAAAACATGCTCTCCTTCTTAAATGTTTTATAGGATGGTATTGATCTCTTCTCTTAAAACCAATGATAATGAATAACCTGCTTATCGAACAACCATCAAAAACCACCGACCTGCTTCCCACCCTTTTCAACCCCAAAAGCATTGCCATCATCGGCGCCTCGCGCGACGAAAAGAGCGTGAGCTTTGGTATGCTAAAAAACCTGCTGCTGGGCAATTTCAAGGGGCGGCTCTACCCCGTCAACCCCAAAGCGGACAGCATCCTGGGGCTCAAAGCCTACAGATCCGTTCTCGAAATCGAGGAGGAAGTTCAACTCGCCCTTATCGCCGTGCCCCGGGATGCTGTGCCTGGGGTTTTGGAGGAATGCGGAGAAAAAAACATCAAAGCAGCCGTCATCATCACCGCCGGCTTCAAGGAGATTGGGGAAAATGGCAAAAAAATGGAAGCGCAGATCATCGGGATCGCCAAAAGCCATGGGATCACTTTTCTGGGCCCCAACTGCCTGGGCATTATCAATGCCGCGCCGGACGTGCAGATGAACGCCACCTTCGCCCGCCGCAAAGCTGAACGGGGCAATGTTTCTTTCCTTTCGCAGAGCGGCGCCGTCGGTGTTTACGGGCTGGAATACGCCGCTGAGAACGGCATCGGTTTTTCCAAGTTCGTCTCCCTGGGCAATAAGGCCATGCTCAATGAAAACGACATGCTGGATCTGCTCGCCCAGGACGCCTCTACGAAGGCCATTCTGGCCTACCTGGAAGACCTTACCAACCCGCGGGCTTTCATCGACGCTGCATCCCGCATTACCAGGGGTAAAAATGCCAAACCTATTCTGGCAATCAAATCCGGGAGGAGTAAAAGCGGGAAACGGGCGGTCGCTTCCCATACCGGCGCGCTCTCTCAGCGCGACGACGTGCTCGACTTTTTATTCCGCCAGGGCGGGGTCATCCGGATAGGGAGTATTGAAGAATTGTTCAGCCAGGCGCTTTGCTTGTCCACCCAGCCCATTCCTGCCGGCAGCCGCATGGCAATCGTGACCAATGCCGGCGGGCCGGCCATCATCGCCACCGATGAGGCGGAGCGGCTGGGAGCGGAAATCCCCGAATTGTCCGATGAATTGAAGAAAACCATGATGCAGGGACTGCCAGAGACAGTTAGCGTACGCAATCCGGTCGACCTGGTGGGCGATGCCGGGGTACAACGCTATGAATACGCCCTGAAAACCATTCTGCATTCCGGAGAAGTTGATGTTATCCTAGTCATCTGCACTCCGCAGATGATGACCGATATGGAAGAAATTGCAGGCATGGTGGCCAGCCTGGCCGATACGGCTCGCGGAAAGGGCATTACCCTGGTTGCCTCCTTCGCTTCTTTCGAAGAAGTAATGATGGAAAAAACAGAACGCATCCTGCGCGCGAAAAACGTCCCCAATTATCCCTTCGTGGAGAATGCAGTGCAAGCCTGCGCCACCGCTATACGCTTTACACAGCTCCGCCAGCGGCCAATCGGACAGGTTACTACCTTTGATGTTGACAAAAAGGCAGTGGAAGAGGAACTTAAGAATGCCCGGGGCTCCTTCCTCAAGGGCCCTGAGAGCTACCGCATCCTGGAAAGCTATGGCATATCTACGGCGCGCCATCGCCTGGCCACCAGCAAAGAGGAGGCGCTGAAAGCAGGTAGAGAAATAGGATACCCCCTTGCTGCCAGTGTAGTTTCTCCTGACATCATACATAAGTCCGATACCGGAGGGGTGATCCTCGATATCGACGATGAGGCAGAACTGGCCAAAACCTATGACAGAATCATGGCCC
Source organism: Phaeodactylibacter sp. (assembly GCA_020436535.1). Lineage (GTDB taxonomy): Bacteria > Bacteroidota > Bacteroidia > Chitinophagales > Saprospiraceae > JACJXW01. Next base: position 16,009 of record JAGQXQ010000019.1, on the reverse strand, counting down.
AGGTTGCCCAAAAAGTACCGGGCGCACATATTGAAGGCGTATTTGTGCAGGAAATGGTAACAGAAGGAGCGGAATTGATATTCGGCGCACAATACAACGAACACCTGGGGCACCTGCTCATGTTTGGCCTGGGCGGAAAATACGTAGAGGTCATTAAAGATGTTACCTTTCGCCTCGCTCCCCTCACCCGGGAAGATGCAGAGGAAATGATCAAGGAAGTGAAAGCTTATGAGATGTTGAAGGGCTTCCGCGACATTCCCGCCGCCGACCTGGAGGCATTGGTCGAAGGACTGCTCCGGCTGTCGCAGTTAGTGACGGACTTTCCGGAGATTCAGGAAATTGACCTCAATCCGGTATTCGCCCAGAAGGATGGGATAGTGGTGGTAGACGCTCGTATATTATTGTAATCCTTCCCGGCTATTCAGTCTGGAACTGGCGAGCTTTCTGGGAGCCCCTCATGGTGAAAACAAGTTTTCAACTCCGCGGTAAAAATCCGCTCCTTGGCAGCGTATCTTTGAAGCAAAAACAAAACTCACCATGGAAAAATTAACTGCCAAGCTGAGCGTTTTAGAGGAACCTTATCATCTGGCAGCGGATCAGATCGCCTTCTACCGGGAAAACCGCTACATCAAACTAAAACAGGCGCTGCCCCCAGAAGCGCTAAACTACTACGCCGGCGTGATCCACGACAAGGTCAAAGAATTGAACACCATGTACCTGCCCCTGGAGGAACGCGACACCTACAGCCAGGCATTCCTGCAGGTGATGAACCTCTGGAGAAAAAGCGAGGAGATCAAACGCCTGGTATTCAGCAAGCGCCTGGCCCGGATCGCCACTGAGCTGATGGGCGTGCGCGGGGTGCGCCTCTACCACGACCAGGCCCTGTTTAAAGAACCGGGTGGCGGCTTCACTCCCTGGCACGCCGACCAGTATTACTGGCCTTTGTCCAATGACCATACCGTCACTGTGTGGATACCCCTGCAGGAGACACCACAGGACATGGGCCCGCTGGAGTTCAGCGCCCAAAGCCACCGCCTGAACAACGGCCGCAGCCTGAAGATCAGCGATGAAAGTGAAAAGCAAATCGAACGGATGCTCAGAAAAGGGAATTTTCAACATATCGTTGAACCCTTTGAATTAGGAGAAGTAAGTTTCCATTCCGGCTGGCTCTTTCACCGGGCCGGCGCCAATACAACCGATCAAATGCGGCGGGTAATGACAGTGATTTACATGGATCAGGATATGGAACTCAAAACACCGGAGAACGACAACCAACAAGCCGATTGGGAAACCTGGTGCCCGGGGGCCAAGGTGGGAGCGTTGATCGACACGCCACTCAATCCGGTGTTATACAGCTCCCGATAAAACCTAAAACTCACTCCTTCCCGGACTTCAGTTCCTCCTGCCGCAGCTGATACTCTTTATCCGACAATTGGCCTGCCTGCCACTGCTTTTGGAGCTGAGCGAGTTGTTCGAGCAGATCGGGCTGATCCGAATCGTCGGGGTCCAGCCATTCCGTGCTGGCTGGAGGTAGTTCTTTGGCCAGGCGGTAACCATTTTGAAAAAAAGCTTCAAAGGAAGGCTGAATACGCAGGTAGGACAGGTCATCGTTGGTTCTGATCCGCTCCGGATCTTTGAGGCCAAAAGCCACCGCTACGTCCAGGTGAGACATGGCTTTTTCCGGTTTTTCACTGACGGAATAACAACAGGCGAGCAGGAAATGGGCTTCCGGGTCATCGTATTTGATCTCGATGGCTTTCAGCAGGTATTCGATCGCGCCCTCATAATCGTAATCCTGGTACTCCGCTATGGCTTTTTCCCGGTACTGTTCAAACTGATCCTGAAGGATACGCTTGGGATGGCTGGCTTCCGTCTCCTGTCTTCGAACTTCTGCTTGTTCTTTTTCAATGGCTATTTTGTTATATTTTGCATCAAAGGTAGCTTTAGGCATCGACAGGAAAGCGACGAAATCAATAAAGCCAATGATAGCTGGTATGCCCAGCAGTTTATCCAGGCCAGGAATGATGAAAGCCGCCAGGAAGAAAAACGCCAGGTGCAGGATACCCAGATTGCGTTGCTCCAGGTAAAACCGATGCGCGCCGAAAATACCAAAACACAGGGCCAGCAAGGCAGCCACCCATTTCTTTTTTCTCCCGGCATGTTTTAGTCCGGCCTTCGGTTTTTCCATCACCGGATTCTGCTTCCATACATATTCCGGCACAGTGATACCGGCATTGGAAATGGCATAGACGGATATCTCCTCCCGTATGTTTTTCAACTGGAAAGCCCCCATGGGTTTGGCCTTCAGCCGGTGGTGATTCTTGATATCGTCGTAGGCTTTCCCCGAAATGAAGACGCCGCCCGGAACACATAGGGATTCGATGCGGGAAGCCACATTCACTCCATCGCCATAAGTTTCTTCTTCACTAAAGGTAATATCACCGGTGTGAATGCCGATACGAATGGGAACCTGAGGTTCCTTTTTAAGAGCTTGTTGTAAGGCAACCGCACATTCTACCGCCGCAGTAGTACTGGAAAAGACACTGAGCGTCCCATCCCCAAAATATTGCAGGATTTGTCCTCCGAATCGTTCATGCAGGCGCTGAAACACCTCCCGATGCCGCACCCGCAAGCGATTGGCAATCTCTTCATTCTTCTGCATCATAGAAGAATAACCTACGATATCCGTAAACATGACGGCTGCCAGCCTGCGTTCTTTGGGTTTCATTTGGATGGTTTATATTCGGACGCACCGAATTGGCCCGGTGTCCACTAAAGAAACAAAAAAGTGGCTGGAACTTTTCAGTTGCCAACCACTTTTTTATTTAGTCCTAAAACCTTTCTTTCTATACGATTTAGTAAGCCCTCGTACACCGTACGAGGCTGAATGGCTATATGGTTATATGGTTATATTGTTGCTGCTGCCTTCCTGTAAACCGACAGGCTCCCTTCCTCCCGTACATCGTACGAGGCTGAATGGTTATATGGTTGCCGCTGCACTCCCGTACATCGTACATTGTAAACCGTGAAGCCTCCCGGGGATTCACTACTGCTGTTGCTCTTCCCGCAACAACGTTGCTAAATAAGCCAGCAAAGGCAGGGTTATCAGGCTGCCCGGCACATCGGCATTCGTCATCTCATAGCCAAAGAAGGCAACGGCAACGGCAAAAACCGAAACCACGGCCAGCCCAATAGCCAATAAGGCCTTGGGGAAGAAGGCCTTGTCAAACGGCAGGCTGCGCCAGGAGAAGGTGTTGTTTTGCGTGCCTGCCAGAGCGAGTTTCCGTTGGCGAACCACCACCGCCCCAAAAATGAGAATTAGCAGGGCCAGTATCATTACGCCCCATTCGGACATGGTTGGAATATTCGAAGGCACCGCCGTAGGGCTAACCCGGCCCGTAGTGATATCATAGACGACACAGATCTGCTCATTGTTAGTGGTTGTCGTAACCGTCCAGTTACCCGAATTGACGCTTCTTTCGGCATTGTTCGGCTGCCAGGAATCAAAGCCGCCGCAGACTACCGGCTTCCACTCATAGGTGCCGGCTACGTCTACGTTATAGCACCATATCCCATTGCTCATGGGCGACATGGGGACGTTAGGGTCAAAACCGTTGAACTGGCCCGGTGCGCACAGAGCAGGGAAAAAGCCATCTTCTACTGCTTCTATTTCCCCCGTGTTGGAATCAAACCGGAAAGTTACACTCCCTCCCTGATGGTTAAACCAGGCATTGGAGCCTCCCGGATACCAGGTATCGGTTGCTGCATTGTAAATTTTGAACTCCTGCCGGCCGATCGGCGTTGAGCCAAAATCATAGGTAATTTCATACACTCCGTCTCCATCCGGGTCTTCCAGTTCGCAGGAGGCGCTGGTGTTGCCAAAATCGCAGGGAAACCCCTGGCTGCCCCGCAGGTAGATTCCGGTGGGAGGGCTGGGGTAGGTTACCCTGCCGGTGGCTGGGTCGTAGGCCACGCAGAATTGCTCGTTGTCCGACATAGTGGTTATGCTCCAATTGGCCGAGTTGACATCGCGCTCGCCGTTGCCGGGCTGCCAGGAGTCGAAACCGCCGCAAACGGTGGGCTTCCAGGAATACGTGCCCGCATTAGGTACCGTATAACACCAGTTGGTTCCTCCCGTATTGACCATTGCGGAAGCGGAAGAGTTGGGGTTGAAACCGTTGAAGTCGCCTGGTGCGCAGAGCGGAGCAGAAAGCCCGTCCACCGCCTCTACCTGGAAATTCGCCGTATTGATCCGGAAGGTCACCGAACCGCCGGAATGAATGAACCAGGAATTGGCATTGGGCGGATACCAGGTGTCGTTGTCGCTGTTGTAAATCTTGAACTCCTGCCTCCCGATAGGCGCCGCGCCGAAATCATAAGACAGTTCGTAAACGCCGTCCATATCCGGGTCGGCCAACTGGCAGGAGGCGTTGGTGTTGCCGAAATCACAGGCGGCTGCCTGGCTTCTCAGATAGAAGGTTTGTGCATTCACACCCATCGATAAGCCGAGAAAGAATAGTAGATAGAGTAAGCCGTTTTTTTTCATAATTCAGGAATGATTTGTTATTAAGCATAGGTCGTATTGCGAAAGTACTAATTTTATCAGGCAAAATAATTACGCGCCGACAATATTCATCACCAACAATTTATCTCAACAGCATCACTTCTCCCTTCACCAATTCTATTTGCCCATCCGGCATCACCAGTTCAGCCAGGAAAACGTATACACCAATGTCCATATCACTCCCCCTAAACCGCCCATCCCAACCTAATCCCGGCGCACCGGCAGGGATGTTTTCCGTTTCAAACAGGAGGGAGCCCCAACGGTCGAACACCTGTAATTTTCGAATCCAGGCCGACTCATAACCACTGTAAATAGTAAAATCATCATTGTTGCCGTCCCCGTTGGGCGAAAAGGCAGTGGGCACATATATATCCTCCCGGCGAGAGACAAAAATGGTGACGGCATCTTCCGCCTGGCAGCCTTCCTGGCTTCCGGCGATCAGGGTATAAACCGTTGTAACCGATGGCGAAACTACCGGAGCCGGGCAATCTCCGCAACTCAAGCTATCAGCACCATACCAGTTATAAATGCTGATGGGGTGAGTAGGCTCAACCGACAACTGCACACTATCGCCCAGCTTGATCTCGATATCACCTCCCAGGCTGATCTCGAATAATGTTCCATCCGGAATGCTGACCAACTGCTCCTGCTCACAGCCTTCACCGTCCTGCACTGCCAGCATATAGCTCCCGGGAGGCAGAGGCCCAAATTCCTGCCCATCCGTAAATGGCCCGCCGTCGAGTGCAAACAGATAGGGCGGGCTTCCCCCGCTTACTGCCCCCACCCGGATCAAACCACCTGTATTCCCGAAACAAACGGGCGGAATAACCTCCGCCACTATACTGTCAATGCCCAGGCTTTCCAAAACAGAGGTGTTGCCTGTAGCCTGACAACCGGACCTCAAAAGGGTGGCCGTCAGGCTATAGGCGCCAGGCTGAGAAACGGTAACGGCCGGCGTCACAGCCGAAAAACCAGGGCCGGACCAAACAAAGCTCAGTTCACTGGCGTCGGGTGTGAATGCGGGTTCAAAAACAACGCTTTGATCCTCGCAGTTCAACCGATAGCTATCTTCCAGGACAAATAGCGGTTGCTCAAAATCTTCCTCTACCCTAACCGTATCCGCCCCCTCACAACCATTATCGAGATTGCGGACGGTAACGATGTACCAGCCGGCGGCATCTACTTCTACCATCTCTTCGTCCAGGTTGGAAGAGGTAATACTACCGCCAACCGTCTCCCATTCAAAGGCCAGGTTGGGAAGCCCGGCAGCAGCGGTTTCTACCAATTCCCCCACGGGATCATAGCAATTCAAGGTAGCCACCCCTTCGATCTGCACCGGAGGAATAACCATATTCGTTGCCACCGACACCGTATCCGTGCTGACACAGGCTGTGATGCTGTTCCGCACTTCCAGTATATATTCGCCGGGGGCATCTACCATCCACTCCGTCATGGTAGCCCCATTGATCACCTGCCCTTCGAAATACCATTGGTAAAGAATGGTATCTCCCTGAGCAGAATTCCCGCCATCCAGCAGGACGGATAGTGTGCGGCAATCCAGGCTGTCTGTTGCTATGGCTTCCGCCACCGGCAGCTGCCGGTGGTCGGCAACGCTGACGGTAGCCGCCGTAGAAGTGCACCCGGTAGCAGGATCGGTAACGGACAGGCTGTACAAGCCGGGCTGATCAATGGCAGGATTGGGCAGGCTTTCATTGGCCTCGTCGATACCCGGGCCGCTCCAAAGGAATTGCGCTCCCGGTACAGAGGCGCTGCCCTGCAGAGTGACAAAAATCACCTGACAGGTCAGTTCCTGTGCGGTGCCGGCAAAGGCCGTCGGCGGCTCCACATCCTGAGTGGCTTCGACGGAGTCATAGGCCACGCAACCATTTTCTGTATTGGTTACTTCCAGTGTATACAAGCCGGGCACAGTAGCCTCTACCACCAGGAGCGTGCTATCGCCGGCCAGGCCCGGCCCGTACCATTGGTACGAATAATTGCTACCGGTATCGGAGCCCGTACCATCCAGTTCGAGCAGGGTTTGGGTACAGGATAGTACCCCATTCACACCAGCAACTGCCACGGGGCCAATGGTATCAATAGCCACCACCGCTTCATCGGTGGCAGTACAGCCATTTTGAGTATTGGTAATACGAAGCACATAAGTTCCGGGAATATCTGCCAGAAGGGCTGGCCCGTTGTTCAGGACTATCCCGCTGGTATCCACCCACTCGTAGGCAAGGCTGCTCCCCTGAGCCGAACCGCTGCCATCGAGCAAAGCCGATGCCGCCGTGCAGGTCAAAAGAGCGTCCGGGCCGGCATCCGTTGCCGGAGCGATCGTATCTACGCTCACTTCTGCTGAATCGACAGCCATGCAGAAATTGGAAGTGTCTGTTACCATTAAAAAATAGCTCCCCCCGACGCTCACCGAAGGGTTAGGCAAACCCGAAATGAAGCCCGGGCCCGTCCAGGAGTAGATGAAATTGGCGCCGCTGCTACTACCGTTACCACCGAGAATGGCCGTTGGACTACTGCAGGTCAGTGTGTCACCGCCGCCAGCATCAGCCGACGGATAATTAGCATTGTCCGAAACCACAACCTCGTCGGTAGCAGTACAGCCATTGTTTGTATTGGTAACGAGCAGAGTGTACAGGCCGGGTTCGGACACCAGGAGGCCGGTGCCTGAGCCCAGGGAATTTCCCCCCTCATCCTTCCATTCCAAAAGAATACCCGGTTGTGGCCCTGAGCCCCCGCTCAATTCTATCTCGGGATTCGCGCAGTCGAGCGCAACGTCTGCACCGGCAATGGCGAGGGGCGATAAGGTGTCAATCGGCACATTGATAGTGGAAATAGACCGACATTGGGTTTGGGTATTGATCACCGTGAGGCTGTAAAGGCCCGGCGAGCTAACCATTGTTCCAATGTCACCAGAAACCAGCTGCCCGGCGCCGTTTCGCCACTCGTATTCGATTTCCACACCGATGCTGGAACCAACACCCGAGAGGGCAACAGCTGACACTTCACAACTCAGCGTATCGTTGCTCATGGCCATTGCGGTAGGCAGGCTGGAGTCTTCAGTTACTACAACGGTATCCGTAGCGGTACAACCATTGGCCGTATCGGTCACCAACAGCGTATAAGTATCCGGGGCACACACTTCCGGATACGGAATATTGGAATCGGTGACAGCATTCGATATCCCTGTCCATTGATATGTAATATCAGGCCCGGCCGAAGTGCCTGCCCCACCCAGGCCAAAGCAGTTGGCGGTGCAGGTGAGCAAGCCGCCGGCGCCTGCATCCGCAACGGGAGTTATGGTGTTTTCCGTTACGATTATTTCGTCGGTATTGATGCAACCATTCGTGGTATCGGTGGCCATCAGGGTATAAATACCCGGTTCGGAAAGAGTTAAAGTATCGTCATTGCTTATCCATACACCTTCCCGGGCCCATTCGTATACCAGGCCCGGGCCAGGGCCGGCGGCCAGTGTAAAGGAAGATTCTTCACAGGTCAATGTGCGGCCGGGCCCGGCGTCAGCGGCCGGGGGTATGGTATCAATGAGCACTTCCACCATTGCCATTGCCGAGCAACCATTGATCGTATCGGTAACGGTAAAGGAGTAAACGCCTCCTTCCGTCGCTATTTGCGAACTATCGGCGCCCAGCAGGGAGCCGTCCGGCGCCTGCCATTGATAGACGATGCCCGGCCCGTTCGAAACGTTGCTCCCATTCAGTATCACACTGGCGTTATCACAATCGATCATCTGTTGCGGGCCGGCGTCTGCCGACGGCGGCAGGGTATCCAACAGGATTTCCACCTCATCGGCCGCAGTGCATCCATTGGTGGTATTGCTAACGCTGAGGGTGTAAAGGCCAGGCTCTGTGACCACCGGGTTTAGTTCATTTTGGTTGGAAGTGCCGATTCCGGGCCCGGACCAGTTGTAGGTGAAGTCACCACCAGTTGAAGATCCGCTGCCATTAAGCGTCACTGAAGTTTGCAAACAATTGATCATCTGGCCGCCACCCGCCGCCGCCACAGGAAAGCCGGTATCCGTACTGACAACCACCGTATCCGAGACGATACAGCTATTGCCCGTTGTAGAAACCGTCAGAGTGTAAACACCCGGAGCACCGACTTCTGGCTGAGGGCTGTAACGGTTGGTATCGTCGATTCCGGGCCCGCTCCACTCGTAGAGCAGGTTTCCGCCGCCCATGGAGTTGCCCAGCACTACGGTGGGGGCGCCACAGGTGATTTCCTGTCCGGGGCCGGCGTCCACGGCAGGAAGGGGCACAAAAGTGGCCACCACTGTATCCGTAGCCGGAAGACAATTGGCGCCGGAATAAAGCACCGATAAGAAGAGCGTCACCTGGCCTGAGGCCAGGTCATTATTGCCGGGGGTATAGATTGCATTGGGGTTGGAGGCATCATCAAAACTACCATCGCCAGTACTTATCCAGAAAGTCGTATCCACCCCTCCAGTTGTCGTCGCCGACAGGCTCAGTTGTTCTCCTTCACAAAGTGTCCGGTCCGCTCCGGCATCTACAGAAGGAGCCGCCGTCACCGTGATGGTTTGAGTATAGCTCGCTGTATTGCCACAGGCATCTGTATAAGACCAGATACGGCTGATGGTTTCCGGATTGCTCATTCCATCACTGGTGTCTACGCCGCCCACACTCCCCGAACCGTCGCAGTTATCCACCCAGTTGAGATTTATCATGGGAGGCAGGGCGCCTTCGCAAGCGGTTATATCAACTGGTGTATTCATAAATACCGGCGCTTCACTATCCTGCACCGTGATAACCTGAGCCAGGGTGGCCGAATTGCCACAAGCATCGGTAGCCGTCCAGCTTCGGTGGATTTCATAGGGACATCCGCTGCCGACAATCGTCTCGCCATCATAAACCACAAGAGGGGCTGAGCAATTATCGGTTGCCGTGGCGTCGGCAACAGAAGCGGAGGGGATATTGTTGCAGTCAAAAGTCCCATCTGCCGGAATAGCCAAAGTGGGAGGTGTATTGTCTACCAAAGTAATAGTTTGGCTAATCGTGGTGATGTTACCCGAGCAATCCGTAACCGTCCAGCTTCGGATCACCTCCCCCACCCCACAGGCGTCCAGGCCGCTGAGGTCATCAACCGGCAGGCCGGTAGAAGTTATATTACCATCACAATAGTCAAAAGCCCCCAGAGGTGCAGCGGGGGGCATGACATCACAATCTACGACTATGTCGGCAGGCGCCTGATCTACAATGAGCGGCGCATCCTGATCGATCCGGGTAATGGACTGGGTGGCTACCGTTGTATTACCGGAGCAATCCGTAACCGCCCAGCTACGCACTATCGTTCCGGCCCCACAAGCATCCAGCCCACTGAGATCGTCAACCGGCGGATCGGTGATCACAACACTGGCGTCACAATCGTCGGAAGCGGCAAGGGGCACGCCCGGAGGCAGCGGGCCGCTGCAATCCAGAAGCACATCCGGCGGAATCGGCTGAGAGATAGCTGGAGGTGTAGCGTCAACCAGGGTGATAGACTGGCTGACAATGGCCGTATTGCCCGAGCAATCCGTTGCGGCCCATCTGCGGACAATAGTACCTAATCCGCAGGCATTCAAGCCACTGTTGTCATCAACCGGCATGCCGGTAGCTGCAACCGAGGGGTCACAATTATCAGTAGCAGCCAGGGGGACAGCAGGAGGAAGGGCGCCGGAACAATTGATCACCACATCAACGGGCGGAGGGTTGATAACCGGTGGAAGTGCATCTGAGAGGGTGATCATCTGGGTAGCAGTGGTGGTATTGCCCGAACAGTCCGTCAC
>JAGQXQ010000019.1:0-5572 GCA_020436535.1 Phaeodactylibacter sp. | reverse complement strand
CCGGTAGTGACAACGCTGCCATCGCAATCATCAGAAGCGGATAGGGGGGCGGCAGGAGGCAGGGCGCCACAGCCCACAGTAATATTACCGGGCGCCGGGCTGTCGATCGTCGGCGGCGCGGCATCCTGAAGGGTAATGGTTTGAGTAACAGAAGCTGTATTACCCGAACAGTCAGTTACCGTCCAGGTCCGCAACAGGACGCCAATGCCACAGGCGTTGACCCCACTGTTGTCATCAACCGGCGGCCCGGCCGCCACCACTGCGGCATCGCAGTCATCGGAGGCGGCGAGGGGTAAAGCCGGAGGCAAAGCACCGCAGCCCACTGTAATATCGGGCGGAACAGGACCAACGATCATCGGCGCGGCATTGTCCTGTAGCGTGATGGTTTGAGTGGTGGAAGTAGCGTTGCCCGAACAGTCGGCCACCGTCCAGGTGCGCAGCAGGACGCCAACGCCACAGGCATTCAACCCGCTGTTATCATCCACCGGCAAGCCCGTCGTTGTTACGGTGGCGTCACAAGCATCAGAAGCGGACAGGGGCATGGCAGGCGGCAGCGCACTACAGCCAACGGTTATGGGCCCGGGCACGGGGCCGTTGATCGTCGGCGCCGCATTATCGATCAGTGTTATCGTTTGGGTGGCGGTGGTGGTGTTGCCGGCGCAGTCAGAAACTGACCAGGTACGAACCAAGTTGCCCAGGCCACAGGGGTTCAGCCCACTGTTATCATCAGTGGGCAGGCCGGTTGTCAGGGTGCAATTGGCGTCACATCCATCGGAAGCGGCGAGTGGCATCGCCGGCGGCAGGGGGTTGCCGCAAATTACACTCGTATTGGCGGGAACAGGATCTACAATGGAGGGAGGGGTCACATCCAAGGCCCCTGCATTACCGGTGGTTGCACAGCTACTGAACCCATAAGGGCCTTCCACCTGCGCTCCTCCGGTGATGGTAACAAAGCGGTTTTGGTTGTCGGCAGGATTGGTACAGGGGCCGCCGAATCCATCGAATTCCCATCCTCCGGGGCCATTGAGGAACTTATACTGATAGGTGCCGGGGGGAATGCCACAGAAAGAGATTTCCCAGAGGCCGGCGCCCAGGTTGCACATGGGCATGGGTGTCCAGTTGGGCAGGGCGATGGCAGAAGCAAAGCTGCCGGCCAAAAAGACGCCGGCAGGATTCACTGCCTGGCCGGCCATATCCACCCGAAAGGTTATCTTATCCATCAATACCTCCACCTCTGGTGGCAGGCCGGTTCCGTATTCCGAACTGGAAAGGCCCGGAGTAGTGGAATTCAGGAACAGTGCCATCCAAAAAATCCCAGATATTGTTTTTTGTAAAAATTCTTTCATCAGCCCATTTTCAGTAGCATAAAATTAATTTTCTTCCCCGGCAGGTCATAATCTGAAAGTAGAATAAGCAAAATTTTCTGGTGCCAGATTATGATGTGGTACTTTTCAGCCTTTTAGCTTGTTCAGGGAGGAAAAAAACAGGCGTCGCCCTTTGTTACGGTTGCTTTTTTATGATCTTTGCCAAAAGACTAAAATGGCGCGTAGAAAGAAAAGGCGGCTCCAACGTGGAGGATTTCTTTCGCGGCTCAAAAGCCGGCTGGCTACCCGTTCCCCCATTTTGCTTTTTTGCCTGGGCCTGGGTTTCATGATGTCAGCCTATTTCTGGCTATACCACCAGGACTTTTTCAATAACTATATCTATCTGCCGGTGGTGCATTTTTACGCTACCTGGGGGAGCCGGATCCTGGCCTTGCTGGGGCAAAACACCAGCAGCAGTGGGGCGCTCATCGCCAATTCTACTTTTTCGATCAACATCGGAAAAGGGTGTGACGCCCTGACCCCCACGGTGCTCTTCATGGTGGCAGTGCTGATCTTCCCCATAGCGTTCCGCCCCAAATTGCCTGCCCTTTTGCTCGCGCCTTTCGGTATCGCCTTGCTCAACTTTCTGCGTATCACCAGCCTTTTCCTGATCGGCATCTACGCGCCCTCTTTGTTTGAACTGGCGCACATCGAGATCTGGCAGGCTATTTTCATTGCCCTTTGCTTTATGGCCTGGGTTTACTGGCTGGCCTGGGCAACGAAAAGAACAGCGCAGGTATGAGCAGGCTGCAACAACTATCCCGCTTCGGAGGGCTGTTATTCCTCTACTACATCGGCCTGATGATACTCTCCCTGGCAACGGGCTTTTCCGGCGCCTACCTCAAATGGCACTGCGGCTGTGCAGAGGCGATTTTCGGCAACGCCACTTCGGCGGCGCAAATTGATTGTGTAGGCCCAAAGCCGGGAGCTGCAAAGTATGATACAGAAGTCGAGTACCGATTCATCGATAAAGCAGAACTGGAACGCCAGACGGAACAAGCGCGCCGCAGCGGCCAGGCCGATGTCAAACTGAATGTCTTCGGCTGGTCCTATAATTTCAATCGCATCGAGCTCTTTCCCCTGCTGTTCCTAATGGCGTTGGTGCTGGCCTATCCTGCCTCCTGGCGATACCGGCTGCAATCGCTGGGCATTGCCGTACTTTTGTTCATCCCACTTTCCTTCGCTCTGCTGGGCGCCAAGTTTTTATATCAAATGCATCTCAACACGACTGTTTTCAGCCATTATCAATTGCCCGTTTTAGGCGCCAGCTTCATGCGTTACCTCTCCCTGTCGCTGTCGGAAGCCCGCTTTATCTTTATCATCCTGCTTTGGGGGGTGGTAATGGTGCGTTGGGAGGATCTGAGGCGGCTGGCTTAAAACACGCCACCAACTTCTCCAGGCCCCTCTCATTATTATATAAATGACAGGATATCCGCACCGCACTGCCCCGCATGGAAACGTATACCTTTTGCTCCTGGAAGGCCTTTTTCAAGTGTTCCATATCCATTCTTTCCGGCAGCCGCACACCCACCAGGTGATGCGCCCGGTAGGCTTCCGGTTCGACCTGGCAGCCCAGCTCCGCCAATTGCTGCAGGGGCTCGCACATCAGCTCCCTGCAGTAGGCCTGTATATTGGGTACGCCCCATTCCAGCAGTTGTTGCAGGGCGCGCAGTTGCATGGGCGCCAGGATGAAGTTACTCTGTTCACCAACCGAATAGCGCCCCGCCAGTGGCTGATAGGCGGGTTGGTAATTCACCAGGTTCCTGAAATCCTCGCTGTGCAGTCGGTTGATCCAGTTTTCCTCAATCGGGATCCCGTCGTCAAAGGCGGGCCCGAAGTAGGCCAGACCGAGGCTGTAAGGGCCCATCAGCCATTTGTAGCCGGCGCAGATGAGCGCGTCGGGCTTTATCTCCTGTACATCGAAGGGCAGGGCGCCTACTGATTGGGTGCCGTCCACCACCAGCCGGGCGCCAACCTCGGTGGCCCGGCGCCGGATAGATTTCAGATCAAACAATGTCCCATCCGCCCAATGCACATGCCCCAGGGTTACCAGAGCAGTGCGCTCATCGATGGCGGCCAGGATGCGTTCATTCCAGCGTTGGCAACGCGGCAGGTCCGCAGGCGCGGGCACGAAGCGCAGTTCCGCCCCTTTTTCCGCCGCCAGCCGTTGCCAGGTGTAGACGTTGCTGGGAAACTGCTCTTCCACCAGTACGATATTGTCTCCGGCACCAAGCTTCAGGTTGCGGGCGGCGGTGGCCAGGCCGTAAGAGGCGGAAGGGATGACTGCAATGCGGTTGGGGCTGCCAGCATTCACCAGTTGGGCGAAGGCCTGCTTGAGTTGCTGTACAGGTTCGAAAAAGTCAGGTATCTCTATCTCGTAGGGCCAGCTCTTCCTCTGCACGGCTTTGTACCCAGCCTGCTCCACGCTTTTCAGCAGGGGCGACATGTAGGCGCAGTTGAGGTAAGCGATGTCGTCGGGGATGGAAAAGAGGTGTTTTTGGTTGTGGAGCATGATTCTGAATTTTGGAAGCATTATCAGATGAATTAGGCCAGCGACACCTTTTTTTCTAGCCCATTCCTACAAACCCCTCAAAATTGCTGCTGTCAATGCGCTGGGTTTCGCTATCGGGGTAGGCCTGGAGAAAAGCTTTTGGGAAACGAGCCGGTTTGCGGGGCCGCCATTTGAACTCAAAGGCATGTAGGGTGCCACCGTACTCTTCTATATAATCGATTTCCTGTTGTGTGGTTGTCCTCCAGAAATAGGTATTGCAAAAATAATCGTTATAGACATTGCGTTTGAGGCGCTCTGCAAACAGGAAATTTTCCCAAAGAGCGCCGGTATCCTGCCGCAAAGCCAGCGGATTGAAGTTGCGGATGATCGAATTGCGGATACCATTATCCAGGAAGTATACCTTGCGGCCTTTTTTTATTTCGTTCCGGGCATTTCGGCTCAGCGAAGGCAGCCGGAACAGGACGAATGACTGTTCCAACAGGTCAATATACCGCTCCACGGTCTGTGGGTCGGCGCCTATCCGTTGGGCGACTTCATGATAACTCACCTCGCTGCCCAATTGTAACGCCAGGGCTTGCAGCAGTTTTACCAACAGAGAAGGTTTCTTTAGTTGGTCCATGGCGAGCAGATCCTTGTACATAAGGCCTTCTGCGAGTTCATTTAATATTTTCTGCGCCTGAGCCGGGCCGTTTTTCACTACTTCCGGGTAATAACCATAGACTATCCGGTGCTCCAACAGAGCATGTTCGGCAAGGTAGCCGTGATGCGTACTCATCTCTACAAAAGAAAGCGGAAACAGCCGGTACTCAAATTTCCTCCCCACCAGGCTTTCCTTCGTTTCTGCCGCCAGGTCTAATGAGGAAGAGCCTGTAACGAGTAGTTGCACCGCTGGCAGATGGTCCGTGATCAGTTTGAGGGTCAGCCCTGCGTTATGTAGCCGCTGTGCTTCATCCACCACCACTATTTCGTTTTGTCCAACCACTGTTTTCAGCTGAGCCAGAGAGATATTTTCCAACATGACGCGGGCTGCCGGGTCATCGCCGGTTAGCCACAGGGTTTTCCGGTTAAGGCTTTCGGTGATTTTGCGAATCAGCGTAGTTTTCCCTACTTGCCTGGGGCCAATCAGGATAATGGCTTTACCCTTATCCAGCCAGGACCGTATGTTGCCTTCCAATTGCCTGCCGATCATGGTTTTATGGTAAATTTATCATTTTTTTGGATTCAAATCCCAAAAGAAGGTCTTTTTTTGGGATTTGAATCCTGGTATTAAACGGACGGGTTATGGAGTTGCTCAAAGAAAAATGCCTCGCCTTTCCCTGCTTGCCTTGTGGATTCTATCTTATTCCACAGGGCGGGAAAAGCGAGGCATCCGTCCTATTGTACGCGCCGGTGTAAAAAGGTAACTTGCCTACGCTATCGACTTCGCCTGGGCTTCGTCGATCGTATAAAGCTTCGGCAGTTGAGAAAAACATTCGCCTACATGGTGCTCATTGGAGGGATTCTTATCCACCCTTACCTTCTGATTCCAACTCCTCAATAATCGCCTTCACCCGCTCCACCGGCATATCCGCCAGCTCAGCGATTTCCTCCGGGGATATGCCTTTTTGCCAGCCGCGGGTAACTACGATCCGTTCTTTTTCATTGAAGCCCTCTTCTCTGCCCTCTTCTCTACCCTCTTCTTTGCCCTCTTCTTTGC
>JAGQXQ010000124.1:15026-16428 GCA_020436535.1 Phaeodactylibacter sp. | reverse complement strand
ACAAAAAGCCGTTCGCCATTGAAAGTAGGTTTATTTATACCCTGTTACATCGACCAGTTTTACCCGCAGGTAGGCATTGCCACCCTGGAATTACTGGAAAAACTGGACTGTCGGGTGGAGTATCCCGCCAGCCAGACCTGCTGCGGGCAACCCATGGCCAATACAGGTTGTGAACAAGATGCGGTGGCCACCTACCACCATTTTGTTGAGTTGTTCCACTCCTTCGACCACGTCGTTTCGCCCTCCGGCAGCTGTACTTATCATGTACGTAAACACTACGATATCATCGAGCAAACAGAAGAAGTCGAAAAGGTGCGAAAAAACACGCTGGACCTCAGCGAATTCCTGGTGGACGTATTAAAGGTCGAGGCGTTGGAGGCCCATTTCCCCTATAAAGTGGGCCTTCACCAAAGTTGCCACGGGCTAAGAGGGCTTCGCCTGGGTACTGGCTCGGAGCGCGTACTGGAAAAAAGCTCCAAACTAAATACCCTTCTGCGTATGGTGGAGGGTATCGAACTGGTGGAACTGGCCCGCCAGGATGAATGCTGCGGCTTTGGCGGCACCTTTGCGATCAATGAGCCTGCCATTTCCGTCAAGATGGGGAAAGACTGCATTGCCGGCCACGAGCGCCAGGGCGTGGAAGTACTCACCGCCGGCGACATGTCATGCCTGATGCACCTGGAAGGCCTCATCAAAAGACAAAAGAAAAAGATAAAGGTAAAACACATCGCAGAGATATTAAACGGAGCGCAACTATGAACGAACACGCACAAAAAGCCGCCAAATTCATCAGTGATGAAAACCGCACCGACTGGCACGATGAGGCGCTGTGGTTCGTTCGCGCCAAACGCGATAAAGCCGCTCATGGGATTCCCGAATGGGAACAATTGCGAGAACTGGCCTCCCAGGTAAAAGACAACGTGTTGTCTAACCTCGATCAGTACCTCGAGCTATTCGAAGCCAGGGCCCTACAGAACGGCGTCCACGTACATTGGGCAGCTGATGCCGAAGCGCATAACCGCATTGTACACAGCATCCTGGAAAAACATCAGGTACGGCGTTTGGTCAAAAGCAAATCCATGCTGACCGAGGAATGCCATCTGAATGAATACCTCATTCGCCAGGGCATCGAAGTAGTGGACACCGACCTGGGAGAAAGGATCATTCAGCTGAAGGAAGAACCACCCAGCCACATCGTCATGCCGGCCATCCATCTGAAGAAGGAAGAGGTGGGCGAATTGTTCCACGAGAAGCTCCATACCGAAAAAGGGGCCACCGACCCGAAATACCTCACTGAAGCCGCCCGCCAACATCTGCGGCAAAAATTCCTGGCTGCCCAGGCCGCCGTCACGGGCGTCAATTTTGCCATTGCCGAAACCGGCGGCGTGGTGGTTTGCACCAA
>JAGQXQ010000124.1:0-15013 GCA_020436535.1 Phaeodactylibacter sp. | reverse complement strand
GAAGGCAATGCCGATATGGGCGTCCACCTCGCCCCGGTGCAGATACATTGCATGGGCATAGAAAAGATCATCCCCAAAGCCGAACATCTCGGCATTTTCACCCGCTTGCTGGCACGTAGCGCCACCGGACAACCGATAACCATCTACACTTCGCATTATCACCGTCCCAGGCCAGGCGGAGAGATGCACATCGTCATCGTCGATAACGGCCGGACGGATCAACTGGGCAGAGCGGATTTTCGCAACTCCCTGAAATGCATTCGGTGCGGGGCATGCATGAATACTTGCCCTATCTACCGGCGTAGTGGCGGGCACAGCTACGACTCTACCATACCCGGCCCTATCGGTTCCATACTAACGCCCGGCCTTGATCTAAAAAAGTACAGTGGATTGCCCTTCGCCTCCACGCTCTGCGGGTCCTGCTCCGATGTATGCCCGGTAAAGATCAATATTCACGAACAACTCTACCGATGGCGTCAGGTGATAACCCAGGAAGGCCATCTGCCACCGGCCAAGCGACAAAGTATGAAATGGGCAGGAAGGATCCTGGCCCGGGCAGGCTGGTACGATTTCTTCGGCAAAATGGCCCGTTGGGCCATCCGGCGGCTCCCCCGGCCTTTCCTGTACAACCGCTTCAACGAATGGGGAAAGGAAAGGGAATTGCCCGAACCGCCCAGGCAGAGTTTTAAAGAATGGTATAATCGTAGGGAGACTTGACAAGCGGCGCCCTGACGAATGGAAGGGTTTACCCATATTTCCCTCCTGGAAAATTGGTCAAGTTTAAATAATCTAAAAATGAGCAAAACCAAAATACTCGCCGCCATTCAAAAGAATAAGCCCTCCGGGGCGCCGCTACCCACTATCCCTTCTTTTACCATTGGAGCGGCCACGCCCAACGACTTATTTGTAGCAATGGTAGAAGTTGGAGGCGGCCAGATAATCCGGGATACTGATCCTCAGAACCTGAATACAACCATTAAAAAACTTTTCCCGGAGGCGAAAAGGATCGCCTCTCCCCTGCCGGCAGTTGAGAGCAATGTCGATCTCGATCAGATCCTATCCCCTGATGAACTGGAATCGGTGGATATCGCGGTGATCAGAGGGCAAATAGGTGTTGCGGAAAACGGCGCCGTATGGGTAACGGAGGAGGACTGTGGCCATCGGGTGCTCCCCTTCATTACCCAGCATTTGATCA
The DNA here is from genome assembly GCA_020436535.1 of Phaeodactylibacter sp. GTDB lineage: Bacteria > Bacteroidota > Bacteroidia > Chitinophagales > Saprospiraceae > JACJXW01. Next base: position 13,818 of record JAGQXQ010000124.1, on the reverse strand, counting down.
TCCTGCTCAAGCCGTCTGGCATCGTCCACAATATGCACGAAGCATACGAACGGATACAGGTGGACGCTACGGGGTTCGGGCTGTTCATAGCCGGCCCTTCCAAGACGGCGGATATCGAACAGTCTTTGGTTATTGGGGCGCAGGGGGCAAGGAGTCTGACGGTTGTCTTGGGAGAGGTGTAGTGTATTGGTGTGACAGTGTATCAGTGTGACAGTGTATCAGTGTATCAGTGTATCAGTGTATCAGTGTGACAGTGTATCAGTGTATCAGTGTATCAGTGTATCAGTGTATCAGTGTATCAGTGATCAGTGTATCAGTGATCAGTGATCGGGGTAACCGTAAAAAAACGAACAGAATAACCAACATCTTATGATACTAGACAAACTAACCGCACGCCTGGAAAGCGTACAAGAATACGAAAAGGAACCGGTGCCCGCGTCCCGGCACAAGAGCTGGCGCAGCTTTCTGGGCATGTATGCCGGAGAGCATACTGCCGGTACGGAATTTGTTATCGGCCCTTTATTTGTTGCTCATGGGGCGAGCGCCGGCGACCTGATCTTTGGCCTGCTCATCGGCAACCTGCTGGCAGTGTTGAGTTGGGCATTTTTATGCGCGCCTATTGCAGTGAAAGAGCGCATTACGCTTTATTATAAACTGGAGAAGATATGCGGCAAGCACCTCACCGTGGTGTACAACCTGGTCAATGCCCTGATGTTCTGTTTTCTGGCGGGCTCGATGATCGCCGTTTCGGCTACCGCTGTTGGCATACCCTTCAATATCCCTATGGCGGAGCTGACGGATTGGCTGCCCAGCAGCCTGTCCTGGGTATTGATTGTTTTAGTGGTCGGAACGGTGACTACCCTCATTGCCACCCTGGGCTACGAGCAGGTATCCCGCTTCGCCAATATTGCTTCGCCCTGGATGATCCTCGTGTTTCTGGCCGCTGCCATCGCGGTACTGCCCGAGCTGGGTGTCAACAGCATTGGAGATTTCTGGCCGGTAGCCGAATCGAAGATATGGACCGGCGTCCCGCTGGAGGGGCAGTCCAAATTCACCTTCTGGCACGTAATGTTTTTTGCCTGGTTTTGCAATATGGCCATGCACATCGGGATGGCGGACCTGTCCATTTTCCGGTATGCTAAAAGCTGGAAATCGGGCTTCACCTCTGCCGGCGGCATGTATGTTGGCCATTATTTCGCCTGGCTGGCTTCCGGTATTTTATATGCCGTTTTCCTGCAAAACAGCCAGAACAGCCTCGAATTTGCTCCTGGCCCCATCGCCTATTACGCCGCCGGCATTACCGGGGCAGCTTGTGTGATCGTTGCCGGCTGGACGACGGCCAACCCGACTATCTACCGGGCGGGGCTGGCGGTGCAGGCCATCCTGCCCAATTCCAAAACCTGGAAAGTCACCCTGATCGTCGGCTTGGTCACTACTACCGCCGCCTGCTTCCCGGCATTGGTGATGCGGCTGCTGGATTTCGTAGCGCTGTACGGCCTGCTGCTGATGCCTATGGGCGCCATCATTTTTATCGACTTCTACTTCTTGCCCAAACTGGGGCTGAGTAGCGAACTGGCAGAAAAGACCGGCCAGAAGATCAACTGGGCGGCGGCGGGAACCTGGATATTGACCCTGGCGGCCTGCCTCTTTATCAATTTTTCCTTTGGAGTGGAGATTTTCTTCCTGGGCTTGCCTGGCTGGTTCGTTGCCGTGGCCTTGTACATTGGTTTGAGCTTTTTGTTCCAGCCCTCAAAACAGTTAAATCCGAAACTATCATGAAAAGAACGATCCTCGGAATACTGGCCCTGAGCGGGCTCCTTCTGACCCTCCTCCCATCTACGCTCGTATTTGCGGGAGTTATTTCTGCTCCCGTCAATAAAATACTCATGGCAGTGGGAATGCTGCTTTGGTTTACGATGGCGCCTTTTTGGATAAAACGGGCGAAGTAATGGCCATGAGATTCCAAATAACATATCTATTTGCTTTCCTTTTCCTCTTGACAGGCTTCCACCATGCTATTGCCCAAAGCCTCCCGGAAAAGGAGGTCCTCTACCTGTCCGGAACCGATAATGAGCATACCGCCACCTGGGATTTCTTCTGTACCGGTGGACGAAAGAGTGGCTATTGGTCCACCATTGAAGTCCCCTCCTGCTGGGAGCAGCAAGGTTTCGGCGATTATGACTACGGCCGCGATTACCGGACGTATGGGAAAAGGTTCCGCTTTGCTGATGAGAAGGGCATTTACCGGCATAGTTTTCAGGCTCCGGCCCATTGGCAGGATAAAGAAGTGTATCTGGTTTTTGAAGGCTCTATGACCGATACGGAAGTATCCATTAATGGCCAGTCCGCCGGCGCTGTCCATCAGGGCGCCTTTTACCAGTTCCGATACCCGGTAACCGATAAATTGCGCTTCGGCCAATCCAACCAGCTGGAGGTTACGGTCAGCAAGATGTCTTCGGATCCTTCCGTCAACCGGGCGGAACGTTATGCCGATTACTGGATCTTTGGCGGCATCTTCCGCCCCGTATACCTCGAAGCTTATCCGAAAGAGCACATCGAGCGAACGGCCATAACTGCCGATGGGGACGGCCGCTTCGCCATCGACGTTTTTCTGAAAAATGTGCAAGGCCCTCGTTCTGTTTCGCTGAAACTTCTGGATGCTGTTGGGAAAACAGTGGCCGAACAATCCGGAAAAGTGAACAAAGGAACGGCCAGATTAACGCTCGAATGCCAGGTTTCCAACCCTTTGCAGTGGACTTCCGAAACCCCACACCTCTATTCCGCCCAACTCAGTTTGGAGAATGGAAGCCAGGAATTACACCGAACCGCAGAAACCTTCGGCTTTCGAACCATAGAAATAAGGCGGGGAGACGGCGTCTATATCAATGGGGCCAAGATCAAATTCAAAGGCATCAACCGGCATTGTTTCTGGCCCGAAACCGGCCGCACCCTCAACCGGAAGATCGGCCGGATGGATGTGGAACTGATAAAAGCCATGAATATGAACGCGGTGCGTTGTTCGCATTATCCACCCGGCCGGCCTTTTCTGGAACTCTGCGATTCCCTGGGCCTGTACGTTCTCGACGAGCTGGCCGGCTGGCAAAATGCTTACGACACGAAAGTAGGCGAAAAGCTGGTTCGGGAAATGGTGGCCAGCGATGTGAACCACCCCTCCATTATCTTTTGGAGCAACGGCAATGAAGGCGGGACCAACAAAGAGCTGGATGATGACTTCCTGTTGTACGACCCCTCTCAACGGCCGGTCATTCACGCCCACCATCGCCCCGGCAATGATTTCAACGGCATCGAAACCAACCACTACGAAAAATACTACAGCACCAAAAAAATACTGGAGGACAGCCTCATTTACATCCCCACCGAATTCCTGCATGCCCAGGACGATGGGGGCGCCGCTGCCGGCCTCCACGATTTCTGGGAACTGATGTGGACATCGCCTCGTTCCGGAGGTGGCTTCTTGTGGGCGCTCCTGGATGAGGGCGTCGTCCGGACGGACCTCAACGGTTACATCGACGTCAACCGGGTCAATGCACCGGATGGCGTATTGGGCCCCCACCGGGAAAAAGAAGGCAGCTTTTTGGCCTTGAAGGAGATATTCTCACCCATTGTGATCCGGCAGAAAAAGCTGCCGGCCGATTTCAACCGACAGCTGGAAGTGGAAAACCGATACCATTTCACTACGCTGAACCAGTGCACCTTTCGGGGTCATCTGGCCCATTTTCATAAACCCTACGGCAGGGAGGCAGGGCATATTGCAGAACAGCCTTTCAGCCTCAAAGGGCCTCCGGTGATTCCCGGCGGAAAAGGGCAGCTCACCCTGCCGCTAACTGATGACTGGAAATCTTACGATGCCCTTTACCTGGCGGCCTATGGGCCGGATGGAAAAGAGGTAATGAGCTGGTCCTGGAAAATCGGAAATCAGGAAGATGGGATCAACGGCCTTATTTCAGCAAGGGGCGAGGAAGACGAGGTAGCGGTAGAAGAAAGTGATTCGACGATCAGCTTAGGCGCCGGGGCAACAAAAGTGGTGATCCATAAATCTACCGGTTTACTGGAAAAGGTGGAATACAGCCTTGGCCTCAACCCCTCCCTGAGCAACGGGCCTGTTTTGGTTAGGGGTGAAGCCAAGCTCGCCGGCTTTCGCCATTACCCCGAGCCAGACGGCCATACCGCAGAGGCTGAATACAACGGCGCGCTAAAGTACATCAAATGGAAAATGTACAATACCGGATGGCTGCGCCTCGACTACGAATACAGCCTGGAGGGCAAACACCCGTTCATGGGCGTCTCCTTTGACTATCCGGAATCCAATATCATCGGCGCCCGCTGGCTGGGCAATGGGCCCTACCGGGTTTGGAAGAACCGCTTACAGGGTGTTTCATTTGATTTATGGGAAGCGATGTACAACAACACCCATACCGGAAGCGCCCCCTGGGCTTATCCGGAGTTTAAAGGGTATTTTTCGGACATTGCCTGGATGGAGTTCAACACTGTCGAGGGGAAGTTTCTGGTGGCGAGCCCGCAGGAAGGGTTGTTTGTCCGCCTGTTCGACTTTTACGGCTTGTCCGGCCCGGTTCCCCACCCGGCGCTTCCACCCGGGGATCTTTCATTTCTGGATGGCATCCCGCCCATCGGCACCAAACTGGCCACCGGGCTGGATACGAATACGGATGAGCTGGGGCCGCAGAGTGAGCTGAATAAGCCCGATGGGGCGATCCGGCGGACGCTGTATTTTTATTTTGGGATGCCGGGAGGGGATTGACGTTGCTGGCTCTATGCAATTGGGAGGAAAGATTAAAAATTGGCGATTAACGTCAATAGGAGCAATAGGTTGGATTGACGGTAATAATGGAGTTAGTGGTCATTGTAAAAAAGACAACAGAAACAATCAAACATAAATTATGACAATGGAAAAAAATAAAGACGAGAACAAATCGACTGGACTAAGTCCAACTCCTTTTTCTCAGACTTTTTTCCACGGTACAAAGGCTGACATGAAAATCGGAGACTTTATTGAAGTTGGTTATAACTCGAACTTTGGACAAAGAAAAAAGGCGAAGTATATCTTCTTGACAGCAACCCTGGATGCCGCTATTTGGGGTGCTGAACTTGCCTTTGGAGAAGGACGTGAAAGAATTTATTTAGTAGAAGCAACAGGGCCCATTGAAGACGACCCTGATTTAACGGATAGGAAATTTCCAGGTAATCCAACAAAATCTTATCGTTCGCAACATCCATTTAAGGTTGTTGGCGAAATAACAATTTGGAATGGGCACCCAGCAGAACAAGTTAAAGCAATGAAAGAAGGATTAGCTAAACTTAAAGAACAAGGTATTAATTCTCTAAATGACGAATAAAATCTTGTAAAACTGAACCTGTCAGATCAAGTCTTGTCTATTACCCATAAACAGAAAAAACTCTAATAACCCATTCGTTTATGAAACCTGCCTTTTTCCCTTCAGTAGCCGCCCTAATGCTTATTCTGACCCTTTTCAGTTGGGGATACCACAATATTCCGGATGAGCCGCTTCCTGTCTCCCAAACCGTAAAACCCAACATCATCTTTATTATGGCCGATGATCTGGGCTTCGGCGACCTCGGCGCCTACGGACAGAAAACCATCCAAACGCCTCACCTGGATAAGATGGCGGCTGAAGGTATGCGGTTTACCCAATGTTATACAGGCTCTACGGTCTGCGCCCCTTCCCGTTCGGTGCTGATGACCGGCCAGCACACCGGGCATACCACCGTGCGGGGGAATATGGGGGTAGGCGGAGTAGTAGGCCTGGGCGGCGCTGCCGGCAGGATACCCCTCCAGTGCCAGGATACCACCATTGCCGAAGTACTCAAAAGCGCCGGTTATGTGGCCGGCATGGCCGGTAAATGGGGGCTGGGAGAACCAGGTACTGCCGGTATTCCTAGCAAACAAGGCTTCGACGAATTTTTCGGCTTTCTCAACCAGCGCCGGGCCCATTCTTACTACCCGGAATACATCTGGAAAGACACGAGCAGGGTAATGCTGGAAGGCAACCAGGACGGGAAGCAGGAAGAATACGTCCACGATCTGTTCACTGATTTTGCCCTCGGCTTTATCCAACGGCATCAAAACGAGCCCTTCTTCCTTTACCTACCCTACACCATCCCCCACGACGAATACCAGATCCCGGATTTCGGGCCTTATACCGATAGCACTCACTGGACGTCCGATGAGCAGGTATACGCCGCCATGACAACCCGCATGGACAAAGATATCGGCGACATTTTTCAACTGCTTGGGGAATTGGCCATCGACGACAACACCATTGTCTTCTTTTGCTCCGACAACGGCCCCGCCCAATATTGGCAAGGCCGGTTCGACAGCTCCGGAGGCCTGCGAGGGCGCAAGCGGGATCTCTACGAGGGAGGCATCCGCACGCCCATGATCGTGCGCTACCCTGGTAAAATTCCCGCCGGGCAAACCAGTGATTTCCCCTGGTATTTCCCCGATGTGCTGCCCACTGTCGCCGCCCTGGCAGGCGCTAGTGCCCCGGTTAAAATAGATGGGATCGACATTACCAGAGAGTTTCGCATGAGTCATACCGATTGGGAGCGGCCCCAACGCACTTTCTACTGGGAGTTTTACGAAAACGGCTTTCAGCAGGCCGTCCGCTGGCGACACTGGAAAGGCGTTCGGCTTTCGCCGGAAAAGGCCTGGGAATTGTATAATTTGGAGGAAGACCCTGTGGAAAGCCAGAATGTGGCCGGGGAACATCCGGAAGTGGTAGCCCAGATTGAAGAGATTGCCAAAAGGGAACACACTCCTTCCCCATTCTTTCCAACGGATAAAGAAAACAAACAGAAACCGAGCCTCTTCATCATCGGCGACTCTACCGTAAAGAACGGCAACAGCAGTAACGGCCTTTGGGGCTGGGGCGATTTCCTGGGCGATTTCTTCGATACTACAAGGATCAACGTGGAAAACCTCGCCCGGGGCGGGCGCAGCAGCCGGACTTATATCACCGAAGGGCTGTGGGATGACGTTTTGGGCCGGATGAAACCCGGCGATTACGTATTGATACAATTCGGACACAACGACGGCGGGCCAATGGATACCGGCCGGGCGAGAGGATCACTGAAAGGTACAAGTGATGAAACCCGGGAAGTTACGATGGAGGCCACCGGTAAAAAGGAAGTCGTGCATACTTATGGGTGGTATATGGGCAAATACATCACCGACACCCGGTCCAAAGGAGCTACGCCCATTGTTCTCTCGATGATCCCCCGTAATAAATGGGAGGGGAGCCGCATTGTCCGGGCTTCAAATGACTACGGCCAATGGGCGGCGGAAGCAGCCGGTAAAGAAAGCGCCCGGTTTATTGACCTTAATGAGATCGTCGCTAAAAAATACGAAACCATCGGTAAGGAAAAAGTTGGAGAAAAGTACTTTCTTGAAGACCATACCCACACCACGGAAGCCGGCGCCCGGCTCAATGCGATCTCTGTGATCGAAGGATTAAAGGATTTGGAAGATTGCCCGCTTAATAAATTTTTAGAAACTAACTAGCTATTTCGGTGTGATGGTATTGGGGTTAGCTTAACGCAAGCCCACCGTTTAGCCTGATAACTCCATGAGCACCTGGCCGAGATACCGAAAGGCCATAAACCCAAAATAGGAACTAACGTAACAAAACAGGTTCACCAATGCCCGAGCCAAGGTACCATTATAAAGAGTTGATCCGCCTCGCTTCTTCCCTTCTCGAAAAAGCCGGCATGGAAGCAGAACGCGCCTGGACCATAGCAGAAGTATTAACTGAAGCCGATCTGATGGGCCATACCACCCATGGACTGGCGCTGCTTCCGGCTTATTTAAAGGAACTGGAATCCGGCGGCATGGCCAAAAGCGGCGAACCGGAAATCGTGCAGGACCTGGGCGCTGCTGTCACCTGGGACGGCCATTACCTTCCAGGGCCCTGGCTGGTGCATCAAGCCATTAGCCTGGCAACCGAGCGGGCAGCAAAGCACCCGGTAGTCACAGTGGTGATCCGCAGGAGCCACCACATCGCCTGCCTGGCCGCCTATTTGGAGAAAGTTGCCCGGCAAGGTTTTTTCATTCTTTTGTCCTGTTCGGATCCCATCAATAAAACGGTGGCGCCCTACGGCGGGCTCAAGGCCACCTACAGCCCTAATCCCATGGCAGCAGGCATCCCAACTCAAGGCGACCCCATCATTATAGACGTCAGTACTTCTACTACCGCCAACGCCCTGGTGATACAGAAACACCGGGAAGGCGCCCGCCTTCCGCATCCCTGGTTGCTGGACGGCAACGGGCAACTGACGGACAACCCATCCACCTTTTTTGAAGGCCCACCCGCCACCATACTTCCCCTCGGCGGGCTGGATGCGGGTTATAAAGGATTTGCGCTGGGCCTGCTGGTAGAAGCCCTTACCAATGCCCTGAGCGGGTTCGGCAGGGCGGAAGGGCCCACCCAATGGGGAGGGTCCGTTTTTTTACAGTTGATCAACCCCGGAGCATTCGGCGGGCTGGAATATTTCCAAAAAGAAACAAGCTTCCTGGCGGAGGCCTGTGTATCCAGCCCGGTAAAAGAAGGCGCGCCCCCTGTCCGCTTGCCGGGAAGCAGAGCCCTTGCTTTAAAAAAGGAGCAGATGGGAAAAGGGATGCAGCTTTATCCGGGCATCCTACCTGCCCTGGAGGAATGTGCATTGAAATATGGGGTGGATATGCCAGAGCCTTAAAGCGTACAGCTGAACGCAAAATGCTGAACCGGAGTGCGATTCTAGTCTGTACACCTTCTTAGTTTAGGAGCCTATTGAGGACTAGCGGGGGGTTAGCTGCATGCCGGCGAAACAAGCTGCAGAACAAGAGCCACCTTCCGGTTTCCGATTCGATTTCGGCCCGGGTAAGTTAGCCACGGGATATACTTGGATATTACCCGATATGGCTTATTCACCGGATCGTGGTTATGGGTTTTACGAAGGAGCGGAAGGCAATTACAATGTAACCATCGACGGGAGATCAGGAAGGAAAAACAGCAGCCACCGTCAAGGCAGAATCCAGGCGGTTGATGCTGGAGGAGGTGAAAACCCAGCTCGGCCCGATCCTGTAGAAGGCTGGAGCCTGCCGGCTAGCCCGGGCCTGCCGGTGGTGAAACAGGCGGAAAATCAGAGAAAGCCTTTTCCGGCCCAGGCATCAAATGAGTCTTTAATTAATTAAATACCTATAATATCATGAGACTAGTTCAACCAACTCTGTTAATCGCTTTACTGGCCATCCTGCCGCTCTGGCTATCCGCACAAACAAGCTCCTGCGGCAAAGTGATCATCAACGCCGACCAGGGCAAAGACACCATTAGCCGCCACATCTACGGCCATTTTTCCGAACACCTCGGACGGTGCATTTACGGTGGTTTCTACGTCGGAGAGGACAACACCCAAATTCCGCACAAAGATGGAATACGCACCGACGTCATTGAAGCATTGAAAGAGCTTAAGCCCCCCAACCTGCGCTGGCCGGGGGGCTGCTTTGCCGACACTTACCACTGGAAAGACGGCATCGGGCCCAAAGCAGGCCGGCCCAGCATCGTCAACACCTGGTGGGGCGGCGTCACCGAAGACAATAGCTTTGGCACTCATGATTTTTTGAATATGTGCGAACTACTCGGCGCCGAGCCCTACCTGTCGGCCAACGTCGGCAGCGGCGCCGTCCAGGAGGTGGCCGACTGGATACAGTACGTCAACCACGGCGGGATCAGCCCCATGGCCGACTTAAGGAGAGAAAACGGCAGAGAAAAACCCTGGAAGGTCAAATACTGGGGAGTCGGCAATGAGGCCTGGGGCTGCGGAGGGCACATGACGGCGGAATACTACGCCAATGTCTACCGGCAGTACGCTACTTTTATGAGCGACTGGACCAATACCGGCGGCCTCTTCCGCATCGCCTCCGGAGCCAGTTCCAGTGATTACAACTGGACGGAAGTACTGATGCGGGACATTCCCCATCGCATGTTAGACGGACTGGCGCTGCACCACTATTCGGTCATTGACTGGAACGCCAAAGGCTCCGCCACTCAGTTCGACGAGCAACAGTACTTCACCATTATGGAACGCGCCCTGAAGATGGAAGAACTGGTGCAGAAACACTCCACGATCATGGACAAATACGACCCCAAAAAGAAAATAGCGCTGGTAGTCGACGAATGGGGCGGCTGGTATGATGTGGAACCCGGCACCAACCCGGGCTTTTTATACCAGCAAAATACCATGCGCGACGCCATGATCGCCGCTACGACCCTCAATATTTTCAACAATCATAGCGGCCGGGTGCGCATGGCCAACCTGGCTCAAACCGTCAATGTGCTGCAGGCCGTCATCCTCACCGATGAGGAAAAAATGATTCTGACCCCCACCTATCACGTCATGAAAATGTACAACGTGCACCAGGATGCGCTCCTATTGCCGGTGGATCTGCAAAATTGTGACTATGCCCTGGGTAAAGAAAAACTGCCCGCCCTCTCCGTTTCTGCTTCCAAAGACAATGGCGGAGTGGTCCACGTTTCAATTGCCAATATTGATTCCAGGGAAACCAGAACCGTTTCGGTGGAACTGCGGGGCATGCCCGTTACTGCTGTAGAAGGGCAAATTTTGAGGTCCGGAAAACTTCAGGACCACAATTCTTTTGAGCAACCGGATAAAGTACTCCCTTCTGTATTCCGGCAGTTCAAGCGCAGTGGCAACACAATCGAGCTGGATCTGCCGCCTTTTTCGGTGGTGGTGCTGGCGGTGAAGGGGTGAGGGATGTTTGGAGGCCAAAGATTGGCCTCCAAACAAGCTCTTAGCTTTTAAGAGGCTGAAGGTATTGGGGATATACACGTACCATCGTTTATTGGAAACGGGTACTTCGCCTTTTGGGGTAAACGGAGGTGCGTTTGTGCAAGAGCGGTCATAAAACAACCAAGAATACAAGCCCTAAATAATGTTGAAAGCACAAGGAATGAGTAATTCCAACTTAATCTCGTAAAATCCATCTACTACTTTTTTCACTAGTACCTCTTCTCTTCTTCATAAGTCCAATCATTTCCACTCAGGTTTATGATCATTTTTGTGGTTGTCTGGTGCATTTGTTCCAACATCTGGCTGCTCATTTGGGCCAGCATCTGGTTAGTTGATTGAACTTGGGAGAGTAACAGATTAAACATTTGTTGTTCAGCTTGTTGAAATTCACTTGGCGTCAGGGTCGAGCCCCCAATAATTTTGCTGTTTGTTAAACTGCTTAAGTCATACTCATAGGTGGCATCCTGAAATAAAAATTGCAGCCGGAGTATTTCGCCGTCAATCTCGAAAAGCCCATAGGAAGTGCCATTAGTTGCAGTAAATAATCTAAAAGCACCCCATTCCGAGATATCCAACTGGGTGCCGTCCTCAATTTGCCAAGTTGCTACATGTATGCCTGTCAAACGTTGGGGGCTAACCAGCCATTTCGTGTCCAATGTCACTGTACCAGTCTGTTTATCAGTTTCTTTCGCCGGAAGCAGATCAAGTTGGTAACCATTTCGGTAGACCGCCAGTTCATCTTCAGGAATGTAGCCATCTCCAATATAAGTCAGGTCAGTAAAAAAATCGGATATAGAGTAGGTGTAGAATTCGAATTCAGAAAACAGGTTCAGAATGATTTGTCCGTTTTCAGTTGTCCACTTTCCAAAATAGGTTCCATTTGTGTTAGTGATCTTAACGACACCTTCTTCTGTCAATATGATCTTGTCACCGTCTGAATTCTGCCAATAACCGGAAACTTGCTGAGCGATGACAGCAGTATTATGAATAATAAAGATAAAAACGAATAAACTGATCAGGCGTACCATATACAATGAATTTTAGAGTGATGAAATAATATAGAATACATTGCAAAGAAAGCGGATATAGATGTGTGGAGTTATTAATTTTGTCGCAAAAGTGTGGAAATAGGTCGCATATTCAATTTTTATGGTTCAATCAATGCTAATATTTTTGCAGAAACAATCTTGTTTGGATCAAGAGCAAGAGGTGATTATGGATCAGATTCAGATTGGGATTTTTTAATCTTATTAAACAGCCCAGGCACTTCAGAAGTAGAGGAGTTAATAAGGAATAAAATATATGACATCGAATTAGAAACTGAGGAGGTAATCACCTCAATAATTGAACAGAAATGTTGTCTGCTGACTTTCTACCACAAGGTTTCCGGGAGAAGGGAGCAGACAACTCGCATGCCTACGCATGAAGCTTCGGCAGCCGGTGAAAGTTGTCAGCTCCCATGTTGGCCAAAGCGGGAATTGCTGCGAGTAGCCAATATTGACAACAAAAGACAGAAGGGCAGCCCATAACACATGGTATATTCATCCCTTATGAAGTGTAAAATCTAATCCATTAACAATATCACCATCAGTACTTTGTGTAATAACAAACAGTAAAGCATCAGAATCGGGTTTCATACCTAATTTCTGTAATTGAACGTTGTCTACCCGAACGATGTATGAACCTGGAGCCAATCCCAAATAGCTAAAATATCCCCCTTCTTCGGTTAGTGTTTTTCCGGCCGGTTTATGATTGGATGTATAAAAATTAATAATTATACGTCCGAGGCCTCTCTTTTCGCCATTCTCATAAAGACTTACCACACCCGATGCTTCTCCTGCAACTGCAATTGGTACCTCAATATATTTTAGTGTGTTAGGGTCAACCACTACACTCAGGGTTTTAATGGGTAATCGCCAGGCAATATTTTCAAAACTGTTAGGATCAAGATTTATAAAACAATGGGTATACGGTTCCAGTCCAAGTATCAGGATTGTGGTGTCGGGTTCACTTTTCTCAACACGTCCGCTATTCGTATGCAGATTAAGTCCATATACCTTTGGTTCACCGGGGTCCTTACTGCCATTAGCATTGAGATCAAGATATGGTATGATGGATATTCCACCTTTCCCAACATTTGAGCGGTTATCATAACCGGAATATTTTGTCTTTTTATCAACTAACAGGCTACCTCTTACATATTGCATCAGTGTGGATTTATTGTCATGTTGCCGCATTGACAGTACGGTTTGTGCAAATGAAAAGTCAAATCTAAATCCTACCTCAACCATACTCCTATTACTACTGAAATCATATTCATAGGACATATTCAAAAATCCATGCGTTAACAAACGCTTTTCCAGTGCCAGTTTAACTGACAAAAGCCTGTTCCGGGTATATTCGTATTGAACCTGCGGCATAATAACAAAAAGTTCAGGCAGCCTTAATGCCAGAGACAGATTACTGTAAACAGTTGGTTTTGTATCTGCTATAAATGATGCATAAGTTGAAAGGTTCGTATTTACTCCAAAAAAAGAACCGGAGAATAGCCATTCCCCTTTTTTGTATGTTGATAAAGGAAAAATAACCTGATAAAATGTAAATCGTTGATAGGATGAAAAATTACGTATCCGCAGAGGCATTGACAGAGCTAACTTACGTTCTTCGGTGTAGTTCAGGTTTATTGCCTTTTGATCCTTGTTATACCTCGTATAATTCAGGTCAATTTGTAAATTCGAAGTAAACCGGTACGTGAGCGTACTTTTGGTTCTGACCCCATAGGTATATTCCCCCGAAAAAAGGAGGTTGTTAAATACCCTGAGTGAAGTATTAATAAAAGGCATGGCAGGCTCCTGTGTCACGGACGAAAGGTATTCAACTCCACCTCCTGCTGTGAGACTGGAGGTAGCCCCATAGTTAATGCGGGCTCGTAAAAATCTACTTTTATGTGGGTCCTCAACAATACCTGCACTA
>JAGQXQ010000577.1:13325-15548 GCA_020436535.1 Phaeodactylibacter sp. | reverse complement strand
CGGGCGGCCACCTGGGCTATGTACCTGGAGGTGGCGTCTTCCCGGCAGCACTGGGCGATTACCTCGCGGCCATCACCAACCGCTATGCCGGCTTATTCTTTGCTAATCCGGGAGCCGTGCGGATCGAAAACGAACTGATCCGCTGGATGTGCGAGCTGATGGGCTACCCCCAAGGTTCGCTGGGCAACCTGGCATCCGGCGGTTCCATCGCCAACCTGATCGCCATCACCACCGCCAGAGATTTCAGAGGGATCAAAGCGGCAAAAGTAGCAAAGGCGGTGGTGTACCTCACCGGGCAAGTACATCATTGTGTGCAGAAAGCTCTGCGCATTGCCGGCCTGGGAGAGGCTATCATCCGGTACATCCCTACTGATGAATATTTTCGAATGGATACCAAACGCCTCCATCAACAACTGGAAATGGACAGATTCCAGGGGCTGGAGCCGTTTATGGTGGTAGGCTCTGCCGGCACCACCGACACCGGAGCTATAGACCCGCTGGATGAGATCGCCAACCTGGCGGAGCAGTTCGGCCTGTGGTTCCACGTAGATGCCGCCTACGGCGGCTTCTTCCTTTTGGTCGATGAATTAAAGGATAAGTTCCGTGGTATCGGGCGTTCCGATTCGGTGGCCATCGACCCACACAAGGGGCTTTTCCTGCCTTATGGCCTGGGAGCGGTGCTGATCAAAAATGTCCAGGCTCAATACGATTCCCATTACTACAAGGCCAACTACATGCAGGATGCGCAAAAGGACTGGGAGGAGGCTTCCCCGGCCGACCTCTCGCCGGAACTGACCAAGCACTTTCGCGGGCTGCGCATGTGGGCCCCGCTTCAGCTCCTTGGCCTCAAGCCCTTCCGGGCCGCACTGGAGGAGAAAGTCCTGCTGTGCCGGTATTTTTACCAGAAAGTTCAGGAATCAGGCTTTGAAGTAGGGCCAGAACCAGGCCTGTCGATCATGATATTCCGATATAGAACCGAAGGGCCCAACAGCACTCGCTTCAACGAACGCCTCGTGGAATACATCCGCAAGGATGGCCGGGTATTCCTTTCCTCCACTACCCTCGATGGCGAATACTGGATCCGCCTGGCGGTGTTGAGTTTTCGGACACACAAAAGGGAAATTGATCTGTGCCTGGAAATTTTGAAAACCGCCGTGCAGCAAGTTGAGCAGGAACAGGCTTTAACGAGGAATTAGTTATTGTCCATTAGGTTACCAGTTGGTTGTTACCGAACGATCGGCAACCAACTGGCAACCAGCAAATGCACACCTCTCCCTTAGGTCCGGTCGTCGTCATTATAACGCCCCCGGTCACCGCGCTCAAACTTATTGCGCAGGTTCACCGACAGCGAAATGTAGAAGATGTTGGAGGTTAGGCTCCGATAGGGCTGCACCAGATCGCCGTTGATCCTTTCGGAATAATCCGGGTCCAGGAAATCCAGCAGGTAGTATTTGAACTTCAGGTTGATGCCTCCTGGAAATTGTATCCCTCCAAAAACAGAAGGATTGAGGATATTGGTCCGGTCGCTGAACCATTCATTGAACTTATCTTCCTTTTTGCCATTGACGAACAGTTTTTCTTTATACTGGAACATCAATTCGGCCTCCGCCCCGGCAAAGAAAAAGGTTCGGCGGTTGAAGTTGCCGAACTTGAGGGCCAGCGGCACTCCAAACGAATAAGAACGGCGCTTGATCTTTACCTCGTCATTTTCATCAAACAGGCCGACATGTTCCTTGGTGAGAATGCCGTCATCCTTAGTGATCATACCGACATTGCGCAGGGCGAAGCCGGTGATCAACCCAAAATTGTTGGTGAAATCGAAATGCCAGAATTCCCCTATGTGGAAAAAACCGGTGAAGCGAGGGTTGATGCCGATACTGCCACCGTCGTTTTCTATATCGGCAAAAGAAAAGATCAATTCGCCACCTGAAGTAGAATAGATATTTACTTCGGGCCGCGGGGCAGGTAAAAGTTCGGGTTCGGGTTCATCCTGTGCTTGCAGAAAAAGGCTCAAAACGAGAAAGAACAGGGTTAGTTGGTATTTCATGATGGAGTAGATTGGTTTCAACTGGAATACCAGCAAATTACACATTGCTGTCTAGGAGCGCAAGTGCTGACGGGCCGGTTTTGTTTTAAAGTTTTGCAAAAAAAGAGCGCAGATTAAGATTAAGATAACAGTTGGTACACCAAAAGGCTCCCCAGATAAGCCAGGCCACTCATATA
>JAGQXQ010000577.1:6159-13310 GCA_020436535.1 Phaeodactylibacter sp. | reverse complement strand
AGGAATTGGACCAGGGGCCATTTCCAGCTTTTAGTCTCTCGTTTGACCACCGCCAGGGTACTCATACATTGCATGGCAAAGACATAAAATATAAGTAAGGACAGAGAGGCCGCCAGCCCGTATACCGGCTCTCCGGTAACCGAATCGCGTTCCTGCGCCATCTTATCCCGGATGGTATATTCATCATCAACACTGCCGATGCTATAAATGGTGGCCATAGTCCCCACGAAGACTTCCCGGGCAGCGAAAGAGGTGATGAGAGCGATACCGATCTTCCAGTCGAAGCCCAACGGCCGGATCACCGGTTCGATCACCTTTCCCAGATGGCCGGCGAAGGAAGCTTCGATCTGCCGGGCCGCTACCATATTGGCAGTTTCCGTTTCGTCGAGCTGCCGTTCCTGTGCAAGAGCCAGGGCTTCTTGCTTCGCCTCTTGCATAGCCGCCGGCGGCCCATAACTGGCCAGTAACCAGAGCACCACGGAAATGGCCATGATGATCCGCCCGGCTTCCCAGATGAATGTCCTTACTTTTTCCCAAACCGTGAGCAACACATTACGCATGACAGGAGGGCGATACTCCGGAAGTTCCAGCATCAAAAAGCTGCGCTCCTGCGTCCTCAGGATCAGCTTGAATACCAAAGCAGACAAGAGGGCAGCCATAATACCCAGTAAATACAGGCCCATAAAGGCCAGCCCTTGCAGATTAAATAATCCCGCGACCACCCTGGACGGCACCACAAAGCCAATGAGAACGGTGTAAACCGGTATGCGTGCCGAGCAACTGATCAGCGGAGTCACCAGAATAGTGATCAGCCGTTCCTTCCAGTTGCTGATGGTTCGCGTACTCATGATGGCGGGAATGGCGCAGGCGCTACTGGAGATCAGAGCCACAATGCTGCGCCCATTGAGGCCAAAGGCCTGCATCAGCCGGTCAAAAAGGTACGCGGCCCGGGCCATGTAACCCACTTCTTCCAGCAAGGATATCAGGAAGAAGAGTATGGCGATCTGAGGAATAAAAACCAGGATGCCTCCCAGCCCGGCAAGGATGCCATCCGTTAACAGGTCGGTGAACCAGCCATCTGGCAATGTACTGCGCACCCACTCGCCGGATACCGCAAAAAATTGCTCGATCAGGTCCATCGGATAGGCTGCCCAGGTGAAAATGGCCTGAAAAACCATCAGCATCACCACAAAGAAGATAATGGGGCCGGCTACCCGATGGGTCAATAACGTATCGAGTTTTTCCGTTATCGGACGGGCAGCCGAACGAACATTGCTCAAAGACTGCTGTACCACAGGCGTGAACTTATCATAACGCTGCATGGTCTCCTCCACCTGCGACCGGAGTGGTTGAAAACCATGGTTGGCAACGAGATCAGATATCAGCTTGCGCTGAGCCTCCGAAAGGAAAGGCAGCCATACATAGTGATGCGCGACCAGTAATGCCTGATATAAACTGGCGCCTGGCACTATCTCTCTTATGGCTTCCGCCAGCAGCTTTTCCTGTCCTGAAAGATGGTAGAAAAGGGGGGGGCGTTGGTAAGCAGGGCCTTCCATGAGGCGCTGCAGTTCATGCTTCAGGGCATCAATACCAAAACCCGTTCGGCCACTCAGCTTAACGACCGGGACCTCCAACCGGCGGGAAAGCGTCTGTTCATCCACGTCCATACCTTCTTTCTCCGCTACATCAGACATATTCAGCGCAAGGATTACCGGCAGGCCCAGATCCCGAAGTTGAGTCAGTAAGAGGAGGTGCTTTTCCAGCTTGGTAACATCTGCAATGTAAACAGCCGCATCGGGGTAGTTCTCGTCTGATGGATTGGCCAAAGACTGCACCACGATGCGCTCATCGATAGAGGTAGGATAAAAACTATAGGTGCCGGGGAAATCAATGAGTTGGACGGGGCGCTGGCCAGGCAGGCGGATCAAGCCTAACTTTTTGTCGACTGTAACACCGGGAAAATTGCCCACTTTCTGGCGAAGGCCCGTCAATTGGTTGAACACAGAGGACTTCCCACAATTGGGGTTTCCCAGTAGAGCTACGGTGAAGGGTTGTGTAATTTGTTGCGTTTCATGCTTCATCACCTCAGTACCACACTTGACGCTTCTTCCATTCGCAGGGCGATATAAAGATTATCAACTTTTACGTACCAGCCTCCACCGAAAGGGGCGCGGCGAACGAGCGCCACACGGCTGCCGGGAAGAACCCCCATAGACATTAGTTTTCCCCCTATGCTGTCATTGGTGTAGTGAGAAACTATTTCTTCTATTCCTGGCTTTGCTGCTGAAAGCTGCTTTTTTGAAGTTACCGTAGCTACCACGCTTATTTTGATTTAATCTAAATATTAGTTCAAATTTAACACCAAAATACCCCCCTTGTATAGAAAAGCAGGTGATAAAAATCACCTAAGCCAAAAAATTACCTAAGCCTAGCCATCTACTACCTAACGTTGGGTAGAAGCTGTTTTTACATTTTCAGATGCGATTTGGGTATGGCTCAAAAAACCACTTTCAAACAACCACTAATACGCCAGTAGGCCGCCGATCGCCCGGCCGACTTTCTCCATGGAAGGGATCATCGTTTGCTCCAGCACTTCATTCAGTGGAATGGCGGGCAAGTTTTCCGAGCCAATGGTCCGGACCGGGGCGTCCAGGTATTCGAAGCAATTTTCCTGGATGCGGGCGGCAATGCTCTGAGCAAAAGTATTATTAACCGGTTCTTCGGTGACGACCAGCGCCCGGCTGTGACGTCGAACGGCCTCGTAAATGGCCGCTTCGTCCAGCGGATATAGGGTGCGAAGGTCCAGTATTTCCACCTTGCCCGGGTATGCTTTAGCGGCGTTGAGCGCCCAATGGACCCCCATTCCGTAAGTCACCACGGCCATAGAGTTGCCCTCTTTAACAGCCTCCGGGCTGGCTTCCAGCGCTACCCTGGCCTTACCGAAAGGAATAACATAGTCTTCATCGGGCAATATGGTCCGGGCGGCTTCTGTACCTTTGACTTTCGACCAGTACAGCCCCTTATGTTCCAGGATAACCACCGGGTTGGGGTCGTAATAGGCGGCTTTCAGCAGGCCTTTGAGATCAGCCCCGGTACTCGGGTAGGCGATCTTTATCCCGCGTATGTTGGCAACTACTGATTCTACGCTGGAGGAGTGGTAAGGCCCACCGCTGCCATAGGCGCCAATGGGCACGCGGATAACGCAACTCACCGGCCACTTTCCGTTGGAAAGGTAGCAGGAACGGCTCACCTCCGTAAATAATTGATTGAGGCCGGGCCAGATATAGTCTGCAAACTGAACTTCCACAATGGGTTTGAGCCCGACGGCAGACATGCCCACGGTACTGCCAATAATAAAGGCCTCCTGAATCGGCGTATTAAAAACGCGGTCATCGCCAAACTTTTTAGCGAGGGTTGCCGCTTCCCGGAAGACCCCCCCCAGGCGCCCTCCCACATCCTGCCCGTAGAGCAGGCATTCCTTGTGTTTGCGCATCAGCTCTTCGACTGCGAAGAGCGCGCTGTCGACCATCACGTGCGGTTCTCCACCGTGGGGTTCCCGTACGCCTTTTTCTTCGGTAATGGGGGTAGGGGCAAAATCGTGGGTAAATAGGTCTTCGGGCCGGGGGTCTTCGGCACTGCGGGCTTCCTTGAAGTCCTCCTGCACCATTTGGCGCACTTCATCTTCAATCTGTCGGATACCTTCCTCCGTCAGCAGTTCATCATCCAGCAACTGGCCTTTGAGCATTGAATAGGGGTCACGCGTGAAATGTTCTTCGAGATCATCGCGGTACCATTCCTTCCGCACACCGGAAGTGTGGTGATTAAGCAGAGGGACTTTGGCATGGACCAGGAAAGGACGGCGTTCCTTTCTCACTTTGGCAATAACCTCCTGCATGGTGAGGTAGGATTCGTAAAAGTCGCTGCCGTCAATACTACGCACTTCCAGTCCGTGAAAGCCTTTGGCATATTCATCGGCATCCTGGGCGCGGGTTTCTTCCGCGTTGGCGGAGATGTCCCAGCCGTTGTCCTGAACGACATAAATGACCGGCAGTTGTTTTAGGGCCGCCATTTGAAAAGCTTCGGCCACTTCTCCTTCGGTGATGGCCGCATCACCAATAGAGCATACCACCACCGGTTTTTTTTCGGTGCCGTTCTGGGCCAGGGCCATTTTCTCCTTGTATTGGATCCCCATGGCCACTCCCGTCGTCGGAATAGCCTGCATGCCGGTAGCGGAAGATTGGTGTGGGATCTTTGGCTTGTCCGGGTCCCGAAGGCTGGGGTGAGCGTAATAGGTACGCCCTCCGGAGAAAGGGTCATCTCGCTTTGCCATCAACTGCAGCATGAGCTCATAAGGCCGCATGCCGATGGCCAGCAGCATGGAGTCATCGCGATAGTAAGGTGCGAGAAAATCCTGGGGAAGCAACTGCAGGCCTACTGCCAATTGTATGGCTTCATGGCCCCGGGAGGTGGCGTGCACGTACTTGGAAACAAATTTGAAATTCTCTTCATAAATCTCCGTCATCGCCTTGGCGGTAGCCATCAGGCGGAAGCCCTTCAAAAGCACCTCTTTAGAAATTCTGATTTTGGCTTTGATCATGGTTTGGTTAGGTTTTTTTACCCTGTTTAAGGCCGCTTCATCCTTTAATAACAACAACGGGAAAAGGAGCCCGGTTTGTACAATTACCCATTCTGTTAATCTTCTGAAGGGGACTCGGGTAATTTGTGCAGGTTTCTCACGTAGCGCTCGTTGTCATAAGGTTTATTACTCTTCAGGACGTTGAATATTTCAGCAGCGACACACTGGGCGATTAAAATACGGGCGTCTGCATCAGAATACCCCTCCTTTTTAAGGCGGTCAAGCGTTTGTTTCACCTCCGGAGGGTCATTGTTCTTCAGTTGATTGTTGAGTATCTCCTGGAACTGCTGCTTGAGTGCATCATTGGGTTTCATCAGGCTTTCTGTTTAAATTTTTGAATAGCCTTCACCGTGAAATCAGAGAGCACAAGGCGGCCGCTTATGGCGGCTCTTTCTTCCAGTAAACTCCGCCAGTTTTCCGTGCCTTCCCAGGATACCTGCTTCAGAAGGCGCATAGCTTCCGGGTTGGACTCCGCCAGTTTTTCCGCCAGGTGGGCAATATATGCATCCATTTGCGCAGCGGTATCAAACACTTCGTTGAACAAGCCTTTTTCCTTTGCCCATTGAGCAGTTTGCCACTCTGTAGCGTTGATGGCCAGGTGGGTCATGGCGGAGGCGCCCATTTTTCTCGCTACGGCAGGCCCCACCACAAATGGCCCAATGCCAATGGCAAGCTCGCTGAGTTTGACCGATGCCCATTTAGTGGCGATACAGTAATCGGCCGCGGAGCAAAGGCCAACGCCTCCCCCTACCGCTTTACCCTGTATGCGCCCGATGATAAATTTCGGGCATTCGCGCATGGCGTTGATGACGTTGGCAAAGCCCATGAAAAACCGCTTGCCGGTTTCCAGGTCCCGGATAGCGATCAGCTCATCAAAACTCGCGCCGGCACAAAAGGTGCGCTCGCCCGCACTTTGTAAGATAATAACTTTCACTGAATCGGCTTGCCCGGCCTCCGTTATGGCGCCCGCCAGCAGCCCTAAAAGGTGGCCCGGAAGGGAATTGTGAGCCGGGTGCTCAAAGGAAATAGTGGCAATACCGCCCTTTACAACGGTATCCACAGAACCTAATTTGGTTTTATCCTGCATTGGCCTTTGTTTACGAATGAATGTTCGTTAGCAAAGATAAGGGATTATAGGCAAAAACCAAGGGATAGATTCCATAGCTCCCCCGGCCTTGTGAACTCATTTCTTGTCCTTCTCTCCCATCAAACCGCCAGTAATAAAGTTGAAAATGGCCAGTATAATGGTAAAGATGATCGCCCAAATCAGCCCATCGACGGAAAAGCCGGAAAGTAGCCAGTCGACCAGCAGGACCATAGCTCCGTTGATCACCAGCAGGAAAAGCCCCAGGGTGATGATGGTAATTGGAAGGGTTAAGATCGTCAGGATCGGCCTGATAAAAAAGTTGACAAAGCCCAGCAGCAGCGCCACTAATATAGCTTCCATATAGCCGGCCACCGATACGCCGGGCAGGATCTCGGCCGCCAGGTAAACCAGCAGGCCGTTGACGAGCAGGGAGATGATGAATCGCATAATTTACTTTTTGTTGGTTTATAAGCTTACAGGAAGGCCTGGCTTTCCCTCCCCTGGTTGAAAGCGTTCAATATTGCGTATCATTTTGTTAAAGATAAGAAAATGGAACGGCAATACCAGGTACCAGTACAGGCGGCCCCAGATGCCAGATGGGCGAAAAGTAGCCTTTTGGTTGAGCAGGCTTCTGCCATCCTGCTCCGTTATGTGGAATTCGAGCCAGGCCTCGCCGGGCAGCTTCATTTCGGCGTACAGGAGCAAGCGTTTTTCTGCCTGATCCGCCACCAAAACCCGCCAGAAATCCAGCGCATCGCCCGGGTAGATCCGTTCCGGATGGGTACGCCCGCGGCGCAGGCCGATACCGCCTACCATTTTATCGAGCAAACCGCGTAGCTTCCACAAAATGTTGGCGTAATACCAGCCTCGCTCGCCGCCAATGGCCAAAACATTATTCCAGGCCTGTTCTACCGAATTGTGCACGATGGCTACCTGCTTCCTGTCCTCAAAGCAACCATGTTCCGGCACTTCGATGTACTCGCCAAGCGACCCTTTCTCCGAGCTGGATACCAGGGAATCCTTCCAACTGGAAACCACCATATTCTGTTGTATCTTATCAAAGGCCAGCCGCACCGCCTGATCATAGGGAATGGGTGATATCCCCAGCTTTTTTGCCAACCGGTTATCCCGGCATACCACATCTATCTTCATACTGTTCACCAGGTTAACCGCTAGTTCATAAGTAGTGGAAGTGACAAAGTAAAGCCAGTAAGAAGAAAGGCGGGGCGTCATAATCGGAATGGTAAAGATAAAGCGCTTCAGCCCCCGAACCTTAGCATACCCTTCCAGCATTTCCTTATAGGTCAGTATCTCCTCGCAACCGATGTCAAAGTTTTGATTGTAGCAATCCTCACGCAGCATGACGCTGGTCAGAAACTGGATCACATCGCGGATAGCGACTGGCTGGCAGCGTGTATCGAGCCATTT
>JAGQXQ010000577.1:264-6065 GCA_020436535.1 Phaeodactylibacter sp. | reverse complement strand
GGCACGCTGCTCTCATGAAGTATCTCTTCAACCCGCAGGCGGGATTCCAGGTGGCTGGACAACTCGTCATTATTGACGATGCCCGTGAGATAAATGGCCTGCCGGCAGGAAGACTGCTCGATGTACTGGCGGAAATTCAGGGCCGATCGTTCTTCCAGTGATTTGAAGTTATTGATAGCCGCCGACATGGAATGGATGAGGTAGTAAGCCACATCAAACTCTAATGGCGCCGCCTCTATATCGACTTCCTCCAGGAAATCTACCTCAAAAACAGATACCCGGCCCTGCCAGCTCCGCTTGGGTTTGTAATTTGACGCATTGCGCACACAGCAGATGACCTCATGGCCTTCTTCGATCAGTACGGGCAGCAGTCGTTTTCCAATATATCCGGTGGCGCCGGTGAGTAGGATGCGCATGTGAAAGGTTTAAATAATAGAACGGCGGGGGGGCGGCAGTGTTCAATGGAAGATGGATGTTCTCGGGCTTTTGTTGGCTTGTTGGATTGTTTTATGGTTGTCCCCCTTCGACAAGCTCAGGGTGAAATTGTTATATTGCTGAATTGTTTTATTGTTGAGGGTATTCTGAACTAGCCTCATTGTTTTTTACTTGGCGAGTATTCAGCCCATACACCGCCCGGCTCTGTGCGAACCTACTAAAATTTAACCAATGGAACCAATAAGCGTATTCGATATGCTCAAAATCGGCGTGGGGCCCTCCAGTTCCCATACGCTGGGCCCCTGGCGTGCCGCCGAGCGATTCTGGAAAGAGCTGCAGTCCAGCGAGTTGCTGGCAACTACCCACAACGTCAAAGCTCACCTGTACGGCTCACTGGCCCTCACAGGTGTAGGCCATGGCACCGATATTGCTGTGCTGCTGGGGTTGTGCGGCCAGGATCCGGAAACGATACCGGTGACAGATGTACAGCGCATACCAAAGCAGATCGCCGCTGAGCATATTCTTCAGCTGGCTGGCCGCTACCCTATACATTTCAACCCTGAAAAGTCCGTTGAATTCCATTATTCAAAACGCCTGCCGGGGCACGCCAACGGGCTGGCCTTTGAAGCCTACGGCGAACAAGGCGCGCTCCTTCACTCCGCAACCTATTATTCAGTTGGTGGAGGCTTCGTCGTCAAAGAAGGCGAGGAACAACAGAAAAACCCGGTCCAGCTCCCTCACCCCATCGCGACCGCCCGGGAACTGGCCAGTTATTGCGCCAGCCATAACGCCTCGATCTGGGAAGTAGTGATGGAAAATGAAAAAACCTGGCGCCCGGCATCTGAAGTCAAAACAGGCCTTCTTCGCATCTGGGATGTGATGAAAGAATGCATCTACCGCGGCTGCCATACCCGGGGTATCCTGCCCGGCGGGCTGGATGTGAGCCGCCGCGCCGCCGACATCCAGGATAAACTGCGCCTGCCCTGCGAACACAACAATGCCGACGAGTGGGTGCGTTGCCTGGTTCGTTGTGATTTTGAATTCTCCAAAGTACTCAAATGGATTGGATGCTTCGCCATGGCCGTCAATGAGGAAAACGCCAACTTCGGGCGCATCGTGACCGCGCCTACGAACGGGGCCGCCGGCGTCATACCCGCCGTACTTCTTTACTACCTGTCCTTCACTGAGAAGAAAGTCACCGATGACGACATCGTCAAATTCTTACTGGTGGCTGGTGAGATCGGCAGTATCTTCAAAAAGGGCTCCACCATCTCAGCTGCCATGGGTGGCTGCCAGGCGGAGATCGGCGTCTCCTCGGCCATGGCCGCCGCTGCACTGGCCGAAGGGCTGGGAGGAAGCCCTGCACAGGCGCTGATGGCTGCCGAGATCGCCATGGAGCACCACCTGGGACTCACCTGCGACCCCATCGGCGGCCTGGTACAGGTGCCCTGTATCGAACGCAACAGCATGGGCGCCATCAAGGCCATCACCGCCGCCAATATCGCCCTCGATAGCGACCCGGAAAAAGCCCGCGTCCACCTCGATGAATGTATCAAAACCATGTGGGAAACCGCCCAGGACATGAACACCAAATACAAAGAAACCTCCCAGGGTGGCCTGGCCGTGAATATTTCCATCAAGGTGCCGGAGTGTTAGGGAGGGAGGGAGTTATTTGTTTGGAAAAAGCCTGGTTCTTCTCAAAACTATTTATATTTAAGGGCCGGGCTCCTTCCTGAAACCAATGACCACCAACTCACAACAAAGAACCGAAAAGCGATTAATGCCAACCTACCACATACATATCGAAGGGCAGGTGCAGGGTGTAGGCTTCCGGCCTTTCGTCTATCGAATGGCCCTCGAGTTGGGCCTGAGCGGATGGGTGAGCAATACCAATGACGGCGTGCACGTCGAAGTAGATGCTACGCCGGAGAAAGCTGACATTTTTTGCCAACGCCTGGTCGCAGAGGCTCCTCCTATGTCGCTCATCCTCCGGCACACCCTCCGTGAAACAGTAAGTAAAGCGTTTCAGGGTTTCCAGATCGTTGCCAGCCAGAAAGGAGGCCCGGCACGATTGCTGCTCACACCCGACTTTGCCATCTGCGAAGACTGCCGCCGCGAGCTGCGCCATGCGGAGAACCGCCGCTTTGGCTACCCTTTTATCACCTGTACCAACTGCGGGCCGCGATTGTCCATCGTCAACCGGCTTCCTTATGACCGCGAGCGCACCACCATGGCGCACTTTGTGATGTGCCCGGATTGCCGCTCGGAATACGAAAACCCTCTGGACCGGCGCTATTATTCCCAGACCAACTCCTGCCCGGCCTGTAGCATCCAACTGGCTCTGCACCAACCGGAAAAGGGCTTAATATCCACCGGCCCTCCATCCATCCTGAAAAAGATATGCCACCTGTGGGAAGCAGGCAAGATCATTGCCATCAAGGGGATTGGCGGCTTTCTGCTCACCTGCGACGCCACCAACGCCCTGGCCGTCGAAGAACTGCGCCGGCGTAAGCACCGCCCCACTAAGCCTTTTGCCCTGATGTACCCGGGGATTCCTGCCCTGGCCCTGGATACTGAACTTTCCAAAGAGGCGAAGCAGTTATTATTGTCTCCGGCAGCACCCATCGTACTGCTCCCGGTGAAGCCAAACCCTGCCTCGGGAATTGCTGTAGAGCCCATTGCCCCCGGGCTGGGGCAGATCGGGGCCATGCTGCCCTACGCACCACTCTATGAATGGCTCCTGCAATCATTCCAACGGCCCATCATCGCTACCAGCGGCAATATCAGCGGCGCCCCCATTTGTTATGAAGATGAGGACGCCCTGGAATCCCTTTCCGGTATTGCCGACTACCTGTTGCTCAACAATCGCCCCATTGCCACCCCCCAGGATGACAGCGTCGTCCGCTTAAGCCCTAAGTACGGAATGCCCATTTATCTGCGGCGTTCCCGAGGTTATGCTCCCACCTTGCTTCTTCCTTCCTCACCTGCCGGCGAGGAAGTGGTGCTGGCCACCGGCGCCGAACTCAAGAGCACTTTTACCCTGCTGCAAGCCGGCAATTACTACGCCAGCCAGTACCTGGGCAGCTTGGGAACACTGCAAAGCCAGGAGCGATTCCGGGAGACGGTTCATCACTTTCTCTCTCTTTTTGATGTGCAACCGGATATCATCGTCGCCGACAACCATCCAGCCTATTTCAGCACTCAACTGGCACGGGAGCTGTCCGAACAGTGGGGCGTCCCCCTTCACACTTTTCAGCACCATATTGCCCACTTTGCCGCCCTGCTGGGGGAACAAGGCCTGCTGGACTCGGAAGAACCCGTACTGGGCATCGTCTGGGACGGACTGGGGCTGGGTGATGATGATCAGATCTGGGGCGGAGAATTTTTTCTTTACGAGGGGTACGCATTCCATCGCTTTTCGCAATTTGAATATTTCAACTACTCCCTGGGCGATAAAATTGCCCGCGAGCCGCGCTTGTCGGCCCTGATGGCCTCCTATGGGCTGGAGGCGGCAGAAACATGGCTGCGCCCCAAGTTCAGTTCTGTTGAATGGAAGATCTACCAGAAGTTGCTGGACCAGCCTCCCCGCATCCGTTCATCAAGTGTAGGCCGCCTGTTCGACGCCGCCGCCAGCCTGCTCACCGGAAAAGATGTTTGCAGCTTCGAGGGAGAAGCCGCCATGCTTCTGGAGCAAATGGCTCAGCGCTACTGCCGAAAGAACGGCCTCGAAATGGCTCCCTTATATGGCTGCCTGCCGGAAGAAGGGGCCTCGGTGTCCACCTCCCGCCTGATGGCCGGTATTCTGAAAAGCCTGGCCAAAGGGGAAGAACCGGAGTTTATCGCCGCCAAATTCCATTACACCCTGATAAAGGCCGTTCAGGTGATAGCTCAGCAGGCCAACGTGTCTAAACTGGCCTTCAGCGGAGGCGTATTTCAGAATGCTTTGCTGGTGGATATGGCCCGTCATCAATTGGACGGGCGGTATGATCTCTATTTCCACCGCCAGTTGTCCCCCAACGATGAGGGGGTTTCCTTTGGGCAGGTGATGAGTTATTTTATTCAGAAAAAGAGAAGTACAATGGCCTCCAGGCCAGATCCTGAATTGGGAAAACTCAAAAAATTATGAATAGGATCGTCTTAATACCAGATTATCTTGTTTATTTCATAACTACTTGGACTAAAGCCCTCATCAGAAATAGACGGCTACTCTAAACTTCGAATCTGGACTATGAGTAAGAAGAAGATAAAAATGCAGCTCGACTGCCCCATGCCGGAAATGGACTTTGACATCATCACCATGGGCCATGGTAGCGGCGGGTTGCTGACCAATAGATTATTGGAAAGCGGTGTTTTCAACCTCCTGAAAAACGAAAAGCTGGACACTCATCACGATGGGGCCATCTTCACAATTGAGGGCCCTACCGCCTTTTCTACCGACAGCTTCGTTATCTCGCCTATCTTCTTCCCCGGTGGCAACATCGGTGAATTGGCGGTTAATGGAACCGTTAACGATGTGGCTATGTGTGGCGCCATTCCAAAATACATCTCCCTGAGCTTCATCATCGAAGAAGGCCTGCGCATGGAAGCCTTCTGGGATATCCTCGTCGCCGTCAAAAGCGCCTGCGAACGCGCCGGCGTGATGGTCGTCACGGGAGACACCAAAGTGGTGGAAAAAGGGAAGGGTGATAAGATTTTCGTCAATACAACCGGCATTGGGCCGCTACACCCCCAGGCGGAGATCAGCCCGGGCCGTATCCGGCCAGGAGACAAGATCGTCCTGAGCGGTAATCTGGCTACCCACGGTGTGGCCATTCTCTCGGTACGGCAGGGGCTGGAGTTTGAGACCGATATCGAAAGTGACACCTGCAACCTCAACCACACCATTAAAGATCTACTGGACGATTTCGGGAAGGACATCCACCTCCTGCGCGACCCTACCAGGGGAGGAGTGGCTACCGTTCTCAATGAAATGGCGCGGGACACAAAACTAGGCATAGAACTACAGCAACGGTTTTTGCCGGTGGATGAACAAGTGGAAGGCGCCTGCGAGATCCTCGGCCTTGACCCGCTCTACGTTGCGAATGAAGGAATATTTATTGCGGTAGTCAATGCGGCAATTGCGGAACCCTTCACCCAGAAACTACGTACATTAGAACATGGACAGAATGCAGTCATCATCGGCGAGGTCGTCGAGGCGCACCCCCGGCAGGTGGTGCTGGCCAGTAGCATCGGCGGCAAGCGGGTGGTCAATATGCCAATCGGGGAGCAACTACCGAGGATCTGTTGAGGAAAGGAATGAGTTGATGACAATGGATATTCATTAAGAGTATGTTCAAAATTTGATCAATGGCCTGCGAGCGGCAAAT
>JAGQXQ010000577.1:0-145 GCA_020436535.1 Phaeodactylibacter sp. | reverse complement strand
TCATCGAAATTTGAACATACTCTAAGTCATTGTAACTTTTCAGCAATTGGCGCTTAGCTGTTGGCCATTGGCGGCCGATGCCCATAAAAATGGGATATAAACTTAAGCTACCGGTTTTTTGCTTAACCTAACAACCTTAAGGGCA
>JAGQXQ010000576.1 GCA_020436535.1 Phaeodactylibacter sp. | reverse complement strand
GCCCCATGATTCCCTCCCTTCATTAATACATCCCTCCCTTCACGTTGTTATTATATTACAACCTCACGCATAACCAAAAGCCTGGCCTTATGCCAACCACCTATTTCCAACGCTCCGGCCTGCGCAGGTATCTCCACGAAACCGGTGAAGTATGGCTCTTTGCCCGTCGCTTTTTTAAGGAGGCCATCCGGCGGCCTTTTGAATGGAGGGAACTACTACATCAATGTTTTGTCGTCGGCAATCAATCCTTATTTCTGGTGGGTATGACCGGCCTGATCATGGGCCTGGTGCTCACCCTGCAGACGCGGCCCACTATGGAAGACTTTGGCGCGGAGGCCTACATGCCGGCCATGGTCGGGGTTTCCATTATCCGGGAGATCGGGCCGGTCATTGTCGCGCTGATCTGCGCCGGTAAGATCGGTTCCAGCATCGGGGCGGAACTCGGCTCTATGAAAGTGACCGAGCAGATCGCCGCCATGGAGGTGTCGGGGACCAACCCATTCAAATACCTGGTAGTGACCCGCATCCTGGCGACCACCCTGATGGTGCCCCTGCTGGTTATTTTCGGTGATGCGATCGCCCTGTTCGGCTCTTATCTGGTGGAGCACATGAAGGGAGATGTTTCTTTCCGGCTTTTTTTCAATAAAGTATTTCGTCAACTGAGCTTTGGTGACCTCGTGCCCGCCACGATCAAAACCTTTTTCTTTGGCTTTGCCATTGGCCTGATCGGGTGTTATAAAGGGTATAATTCCAAAAAAGGGACGGCTGGCGTGGGGCGCGCCGCCAATACTGCCGTGGTAGTAGCCTCTATGCTATTATTTGTGCTCGACTTCATCGCTGTATTAGTGGCCGATATCTTTTTTGATCTGTAAATATGGAACATGGAACCCTTGATCCATATAGATAAACTGTACAAATCATTTGGGGAACAACACGTCCTCAATGGTTTTCACCTCGACCTGTTCGAAGGGGAGAACCTGGTGATCGTGGGCAAGTCCGGTTCCGGCAAATCGGTGCTGCTCAAGTGCATCGTGCGGTTGCTGGAACCCGATTCCGGCGTTTTGGAGGTGTTGGGGAATTCCATCCCTGAACTGAACCAGTACGAGATGGACCAACTTCGAACCGATGTGGGTTTCCTCTTTCAGGGCAGCGCCCTGTACGATTCCATGACCGTGCGGGAGAACCTGGAATTCCCTCTGCGGCGCCACCCGGAAAAGATGGAAGGCCAGGATGTGGAGGCACTCATCGTGAGCACCCTGGAAAGTGTAGGCCTGGCTCACACCATCGGCCTGATGCCGGAAGAACTTTCAGGTGGTATGCAACGCCGGATCGCTCTGGCCCGCACCCTGATCCTGCGCCCCCGCATCATCCTGTACGATGAACCGACAAGTGGGCTGGACCCCATCACCGCCAAAGAGATCATCGAGTTGATGCTGAAGATCCAGAAGGAATACCATACTTCGGCCCTGATCATTACCCATGACATGGATTGTGCGCGGGTGATCGCCAACCGGATGATCATCCTGATTGACGGGAGGAATTACGCCGAAGGCAATTATAAAGCATTATCAGAGTTGCCGGACTCCAGGGTTCAGGCATTTTTCAAATAAACCTTATGGCAAAGAGAACGGAAAACACGGTAAAACTGGGCTTGTTCATCACCATCGCGGTGGCGCTCTTCATCGCAGCGGTCTACCTGATCGGCAGCCAGGAAAATATGTTCGGCGCCACGCTTCGCATCAGTTCTATTTTTGGCAATGTAAACGGTTTGCAGCCGGGCAATAATGTCCGGTATTCGGGTATTAATGTAGGCACGGTGGAAAGTATCATTTTGTTGAACGACAGTACGGTGCAGGTCAATATGAAGCTCGACAAAGAGGTGCAGCCGTACATCAAGAAAGACGCAGTTGCCAGCATCGGCTCCGACGGGCTGGTGGGTAGCATGCTGGTCAACATCAGCCCTGGAAAAGGGCCTGAACCGATGCTGGAAGAGGGCGACGTTATTGCTTCCTACAGCCGGGTGGAAACGGAGGAACTGCTCAACACCCTCGGTAAAACCAATGAGAACATCGCGCTCATCTCTAATGACCTGCTGCGCATCACCAATTACATGACCCGGGGCAAAGGCACACTAGCCCTCTTGCTGCGGGATACGCAACTGGCCATTGGCCTGCGCGAAGCCATTTATAACTTGCAGGCCACTTCGCAGCACCTGGTGGCTACCGGCGGCCAGCTTCAGCATTTGATCGGCGAAGTGGAGGAGGGCTCCGGCCTGCTGAACCAATTGCTGTACGATACTACAATCATTACCAACCTCAATACTTCCATCGACCAGATCGATACCCTGGCGGAAAGAGCAACGCCTTTTCTGGCTGAGCTGCAGCGCTCCGCTGAAGGCATCTCCGCCTCCAGCGCTACCCTGAAGGCCCTGCTCGAAGGGCTCGAAAGCGGGCAGGGTACGGCGGGCCTGCTCCTAAAGGACACCGCCGCCGCCGAAGATGTCCGGCGGACTCTGGAGAACATCGCAGCAGGCGCCGCCCGCTTCAATGAGAATATGGAGGCCATGCGGCACAACTTCCTCTTCCGGCGGTATTTTAAGAAGAAAAAGAAGGAAGAGCCAAAAGAAGAGAAAGAAGAAGCCCCTTGATTGAATTTTGGACACAATCTTTACCGGTTTTCGATAATTTGTCCTGTATTCGAAGGGCCGGGATGTAGTTCCCGGCTTCGGCAGTTCGGTATTCGCCTTCAAAAAAAACTCAGGCAGGGGTGATAACCAAAAGGGAAAACCAGTATAAATAAAAAACAAACTCGTAACTATTCAGCCATTGGCGCTTAGCTGTTGGCCATTGG
>JAGQXQ010000575.1:1226-6935 GCA_020436535.1 Phaeodactylibacter sp. | reverse complement strand
CCCATGTCAGCTGGGATTTCGGAGACGGGAATGTCGTTTCGGTTGAAGACCCGGTTCACACCTTTCAGTCTCCCGGGTTGTACGAGGTAGAATTATACGCTGCTAACGCCTGCGCTGAGGACCGCATCACCATTCAACTCGAAGTGTTACCTGCTCCGGTAGTTTCCTTTGAGTACAGCCCCAACCTGTGCAACAATCAACCCATAAACTTTACCAACAACTCTTTAGATATAACCGGAAGCTATTGGTCATTCAGTACAGGAGACAGTTCCACACTTTCCAACCCGATATACACTTTTCCCGCTCCCGGCACGTATACGGTCACCCTAACCGGGATTTCACAGGCCAATGCCTGCCGCACTACTGTCAGCGAAGAAGTGCTGATCCGAGAAGCGCCGGAGGCGGCATTCGAACTTCCAACCATCGAAGGTTGCACGCCCCTGGCGGTAAGTTTCAATAACCAGTCCAGCGGCGGCGATTATTACGAGTGGGATTTTGGGGACGGAAACTCTTCCGTTCAACCCAGCCCCGGCCACACCTATACCGAAACCGGCAATTATGCAGTGCGCCTCTCCGTGTACAATGCAGCCGGCTGCCGTTCGGATAGTATTTTCAATGGTGTTTTTGCCTTTCCCGTTCCGGAAGCCGCCTTTGAAATTGAAAAAGAAACACCTTGTGGCCTGCCGGCGAACGTCCATTTCCAGAATAGGTCGCAGGGCGCCCAGGGCTATACCTGGAGCCTGGGCCTTCCGGCCCCCAGTTTGGAGGTGAGTCCGGCACAGGAATATACTGAGCCCGGCGATTATGCGATCACCCTGGCCGCCAGCAATCAATACGGCTGTGCCGATACGGTACAACAACCCATGCGTTTATATGGCCGGCCTCTGGCGGACTTCAGCCTCGATTCCGCCATTGGTTGCCA
This sequence comes from Phaeodactylibacter sp., assembly GCA_020436535.1. Taxonomy (GTDB): domain Bacteria; phylum Bacteroidota; class Bacteroidia; order Chitinophagales; family Saprospiraceae; genus JACJXW01. The sequence goes on along the minus strand of JAGQXQ010000575.1, from coordinate 6,013 downwards.
ACCGCTGCCCGTCAGCTTTGCCAACTATTCCCGCGGCAACCGGTTCATCTGGGATTTTGGAGACGGGGCTATCTCTACGGAATCACAAGGACAGCATCTTTACACGATACCCGGATATTACGATGTAAGCCTCACCGTCGCTTATGACAGCCTCTGTTACGACAGCCTCCGGCTGCCCGCAGCGGTAGAGGTGCTAAAACAACCAGAAGCAAGCTTCGAATGGATAGAGGAAAGCATCAACGGCGCCACCACAGGGTCCATCAATTTCATCAACACCTCTTTCCAGGCAGATCAATACTACTGGGATTTTGGAGACGGCGGATACAGTGAAGAAAAAAACCCGGCCTACCGCTACCACCAGAATGGCATCTATGAAATAAGCCTCACTGCTATCTCGGCAGGTGGTTGCCAGGACGACACATTAATGGTGCTACGTCCGGGCCTGATCAAAGGGCTGTATGTGCCCAACGCCTTTGCTCCGGATCAGGGCGCCAATGATTCGCGCCTGTTCCTGCCCAAGGGTATCGGCCTGAAAGAATATCGAATTCAGGTCTTTTCGTCCTACGGACAGCTGATTTGGCAGAGCAGCCTGCTGCGCAACGGACAGCCCGCGGAAGGCTGGGACGGCACGTATAATGGGGCACTCCTTCCTCAGGATGTTTACGTTTGGAAAGCCCAGGCCATTTTTGAAGATGAGGCCCTCTGGCGAGGTTCGGAAAAGGAAAACGGCCGGTATCAGAAGGTGGGGTCGGTGACGTTGATTAGGTGATTCTTGGATAATGATAATTGGCAGAGGCTTCTAAATACCATTTTTGTATGGTTTGGTTACCCGTCTGTCCGCCTGGTTAGCCGGATAATTTTTTTCAGCCGGATTCCTGGTGAAAGCTCAGCCGGGTTGAATTCTCCTTGTAGTGAGCAGGCCGTTTTCGTGGGATTCAGGCCTGCCACTTTTTTCTTTCCTGCCTGCTACAAATTATTAGCAAAGCTCACTACCTTCAAGGCATGGATTTTACAGGAAAAACAGTACTGATCACCGGCGGCTCCCGTGGTATCGGACGGGCAGCGGCCGTGGCCTTTGCTCAAAGAGGCGCCAAAGTAGCCATCAACTTCCGCAGCGATAAGCAGGCGGCGCTGGAAACCATGGAAATGCTCGAAGGAGAAGGCCATTTACCCATACAGGCGGATATCAGCCGGCCGATGGTCGTACAACAGATGGTAGATGCTGTCGTCCGGGAATACGGCCGGTTAGATATTCTAGTTAACAATGCCGGGATATTCGAAGCCCACCCGATCGATAAATGTAGCTATGAAGCGTGGCAGGAAAGCTGGAAACGCACGCTGGATGTCAACCTATTGGGCGCCGCCAATACCTGCTACTGCGCTGCACTGCACATGATCCGGCAGGGTGGCGGGCGCATCGTCAACGTTTCTTCCCGCGGCGCCTTTCGGGGAGAGCCGGAACAGCCCGCCTACGGCGCTTCCAAGGCAGGGATGAACGCCATGGGGCAATCTCTGGCGCAGGCGCTGGCGCCGCACCATATTTTTGTGGGTACGGTGGCGCCTGGCTTTGTAGAAACGGATATGGCCCTTGAACTGCTGGCCAGCGAAGCGGGAGATGCCATTCGCCAGCAAAGCCCAACCGGCCGGGTAGCCAAACCTGATGAGGTGGCCTACTGCATTCTTTTTCTGGCTTCTGAGCAGGCGGCGTTTACCACGGGTTGTATTTTGGATATCAATGGAGCGTCTTATTTGAGAATTTGAGAAGTTAATGGCTACTAATGTATTTTCTGCAAGGCTCCGATCAACTCCTTTTCCAAAACCGGCCGCATTTTCACGTCCACCAGTTTTTCGGAGGCCCGCCGGATTACCCCCTTACCATAAAACAGGCGGCCCTTAGAGAGGCCAACGACATGGGCTGTTGCCGATAATTTTTCAGGTATATTGATGGCTGTGCAATTGTGTTTTCCCGGGTACATCCTGGCCACTGCATGGACATCATGGAATACGAGGTAGCCCAACAAGCTGTCAAACCGCTCTACTGAACTGATGGGCCGGGCGGTGACCATACAACGGCTGGCCCGCCGGGAAACAAAAAAGTCGCAGCCTGCCCAGTTAAAGTCATGCAGCTGGAAATTGTAATATTTTTGTCGTCCTGTCTTGCTAATACGGACTGCCTTTTCTGAAGCCATCCTCCAGTCAAAAGTTTGTTCAACGGAGTAGGCCTGGAAGGTAGAGGTACTCCCAACGAAAAGGCGCATGGATAAAGGGTTTCGGAGTTTTTTCGATACCGGCACGCTAACACTTACAGGTTGGACTAACTGGAGCGGCAGGCCTCCTTGTCTGGCGTAGATCATTAGCTGCCCGCCGGATTCCATGAGGCGGTCTTCAGAAGTGGTAGGCCGGGCCGCCATAAGCATATCGCTTTGGGTAAACACTTCCTTCAGGTGAATTTCAACTATTCCCCGGGCGGGTGTACCGGAAAGGCCTGTCAGAGAAAAGGGGGCGAAAGTAAGCCGCGTCCCTTTGGCGCCCACCAATACAGTGCTTTTTTCCGGGTTGATATTAAAAATCTGGGTAGAGGGCCCGTTGAGGCCCAGGAGTTCTTTTAAATAAACTTGAGGGGCGCATTGGAGGGATTTTAACAAGGGTGCTTGTTGAGTCATCATGGACAGCTCGTTTTCTCAGTATGAATGTTTAATGCGGGGGGAGGATGTCAGGCTTCGGATTGCTGTGTCCACGTCTGCGCCGTTACAGCGGTATAGTACCGGCCCAATTTGGGGGAGGCCAAAAGAATGTCGTATTTAAAAAATTGGAGGATACATGAGGGGATTCTAACCAGGAACGAAAATGCTTCTATTGATCTTTACGAAAAGCCAGGAATAAGGTTTCCCTATTGGAGTCATTTTTTTAAAATAAAGGTCAGGGGTGGGCAACTGCGATCACGCCCGTCCCTGACAATATCCCTGAAGGCTGCCCATCCGGATCATAAAGCCGGCACTGAAAAGCGACTTCCAGTTTTTCAGTAGGAAACCCATTTTCATTAGGTTCAAAAGGTTCTGTGGAAAGGACCCTGAAAAAATCGCCGTTTATAGTATCCTGAACGCCTGAAGCGGAAGTAAAAAATCGCCCTTGCTCATCAACATATTCCAGCCAAACTGTGCCAAACTGCTCCGGCGCAGGGGTGAATAGGGTATCGATTAGAGCCTGGTAGGAAAAGTCAGTAGCACAATATCCAAAGCCCTGGAAACTGAGCAGAAATATGGATTTACAGGTTTGGGACTGGCATCCCTCGGTGTTGGTGGCAGTGAGGCAAACCTCACGGACCTCCTGCGGAAGGAACTGTCCAAGGGGATAGGTGGTGGCAAGGCTCGAATCATTTTCAAACCAGGACCAGGAACTGTATAAGTTGAACGGGCCCTCGAAGACTGCCTGTACGGGGCTGGCACCCTGCGCAGGTTGGAGCATAAAATCTACCTCACAGGGTACCGGCGAGGGTTCGAATGTTATTTTTTTCTCTATAGAGCTAAGGCAGCCTGCGGCGTTCCTGGTTTCCAGCCGGACGAACCGGGGCTCATCATTCGGGTATTCATGTTCGGGGCTCTGAAAGCCTGAAGAGCTTCCATCTCCCAGGTCCCAATTGTAAGTAATTGGAGCATCGATGTCATTGGAATCATGTGTACCTGAAAAAATCACCCGGTAAGAAACTTCAGTTGATGAATTTCCGGGGGCCCGATATGGATAATCACCAATCCGCAGGTCTGTATCCGGCTGAGCCGGCCCGGGCCCGGCTGCCTGGAAGGAGAAGCGGAGGGAAGGCAGGCAGCTGGCTGTGCAGCCTAATTCCTCAAAAGTTCCCTGATAAACAGTTACTCCGGCGGTGTCTACAAAAAAAGAGGCCTGCATGATATAGGTGGAGTCGCCGGCTGTGATCTCCAGAGGCTCGCCGTCGAGACTAGACTGTAAAGAGAAAACCGGCTGTCCTTCTTCAGGCGGAGGCAGCTCCACTTTTTGGCACTGTCCGAAAACCATCATTAAAGTAAAAATGCTGAATATTCTTATGAGCGCTTTCATAAGCTGTATTTTATACCCACGTCAATAATGAGCGGCGTTGATTCTTTAAGCAGAGGCACATCCGGCTCACCTTCGACACTTTTCTCCAATATCCCACCTGGGGTATATTGTAATTCCATGCCAATTTTCAACCGGCCCAAGAGTTGGTAATGGTAAGCCGCTCGGGCCACTCCAAACTGTTTTTTATACCCTTTTTCATCGAGCCATCCTTTCTCCTGGCTGCTTCCTGCCCCAAAGCTAAGCGCAAATTCCTCCTTTACGGTGCTACTGAGGCTCCCCTCTATGCCCAACAGATAATTCCATCCCAAACCTAAAGCAAAGTTGTGGCGCTTCACCGGCCATTCTGCCTGGAAGAGCGCCTCAGCGTAGTGTAAACGATTGGGCCGAAGATCGTATTTTTGCTCTTCCCTGCCAAAGCCATAGGTTACCTGTCGGCTTCCCTGTGATGGCCCGAAGGTGCCTCCTCTTAAACGGTACTGGATGCCTGCGGTGAGCCAAGTATTTTCCTTCACCTGCCGGGATGCGCGCAAGCCGGCCGTACCTCCCAAAAGAGATTTGCCACCGGAAGGGTTCACCGTTGCCGCCAGGGCCGCTTCCCAGTTCAACCGCCTCCTGGTACGGATGGGATATTCCCGGACATCAGGGCTCCTCCCTAATGTCATTAACCGTTCATCAACCGGCCCCAGAAGAGATTTCATCCTTTCTACGGTCATTTT
>JAGQXQ010000575.1:0-1119 GCA_020436535.1 Phaeodactylibacter sp. | reverse complement strand
CCCTTTCAGCCCTGGCTTCCCTATGGAAGTTTCATTTTTAAAGATTTTGTCAACGTCCGGTCCCCCTGCTTTGAGCAGGCTACCATCTTTCTGTTCTGTTGACACTGTCTGGCCTGCCCCTTTGCCAGGGCCAGTTCCGTTTGAAATAGTTGGTTCCAAAGTTGGAATGACGCCCTCCCGTCCATTTAACCCGGTTTGTCCCTCAGACGGTTCTCCCGGGAGCAACTCGAATAATGCCCTGGGCGTACCTTTCGGCCGGGCAGGCTCGCTGGATGGATCCGAGCCGATTGTTGTTTTATCACTATTGCCGGTTGCAAGGAACCACCACCCGACTGCGACGATGCTGATCAACAGCAGGCCCAGGCCAAAGGCCCACCACCAGAAAGCCCGCCGTCGCCGGCCGTCGCGCTGACTGATCATACGCTCGGCTTCTTCCCAGTAGGACTCATGGTATTCATACTGGCGCTCCTCGATCTTTTTCCTGAAAAACTGGTCCATCGGTTCCATACGCATTTCTGTTAAACTACCCTTGAAGATTTGGCCGGCCGTTGCATCATTTCCTGTAATTTCTTTCTGGCAAAAGACACATGCCACTTGGAAGTGCCTTCACTTATGTTTAAAAGCTCAGCGATTTCCTTATGGGTATAGCCATCAATGGCAAAGAGATTGAAAGCTTTTTGACTCACTGAGGGTAAGGCCTGAATGAAAGCCTCCAATTGCTCGGCATCAAATTGCTTTTCCGCTTCGTTGAAATCAATAGGTGGTTCACTGGTGAAGCTCTCTGAAAAATCGGTGTATTCGATCAGCTCCCTAACTTTTCTGTTTTTACGGAAATCATCAATCAGTACATTGATCATGATGCGCCGGATCCAGGCCTCAAACGGGACATTGGATTTATACTTGTCCAGGTTATCCAACACTTTAAGGAATCCTACATTAAGCATGGATGCTGCTTCCTGCTCACTTTTTCGGTATCGCATACAGATCCCCATCAATACCGGAAAACACAGACGATGCAACTTGAATTGCGCCTTGCGCTCTCCACGTATGCAATCTTCCAATAATGTAGGGCCGATCTCCAAAGTAATGTGAGTTTTAGCTTGGCGAGTCTCTCCGGAC
>JAGQXQ010000123.1:20030-31779 GCA_020436535.1 Phaeodactylibacter sp. | reverse complement strand
CGGGCTACCAGGGGGTTATAGCTTTTCTGGCCTTTTAGTGGTTGGCAATACCGGGGCATATGGAGGTTTATAGCTTTCTGGGAGCAAGCCCATGAACATGGGCTTGCTCCCAGAAAGCCATAACTCTCAGCTCAATCTCCCACCTTTTTCCCATCCTTCCGGAAACTGCGGATAAACTCGCCGAAGTTGTCAAACTCCTTGCGATAACTCAGTCCGGTACCCACCTCCAGGCGGCTGCCGCCGCCGATGTCCGGCTCCAGGCGTTGGTAGACCCTAAGTTTGAGCGTACGGTCGCGGTTGAGGACGTATTCAATCACCAGGTCGTTGCCCACAAAAGTGCCACTGGCGCCAGGAGTGGTGTAGGCGCTGTTTCCTATGTCGACATTGCCACCGACCTGGATGGTGAGGCGGTCGTTGAAGAAATCCTGGCGCAGGCGCACCTGGAATTCGTCGCCCCGCCGCAGCTCTTCGTTAGCGCCCAGGTCCGCCTGGTATTGATTGTAGGCAATATTGAAATCGATACCCGACAGGGGGCTGCCATCGGAAAAGAATTCGGAAAATAGTTCTGTCAACAAGAGGGATAACTGGTTGGAAACAAATTCGCTGACGGTATTGTAAAAAATTTCACTACCCTGAATAGCGAGGTCGGAAGGCAGGAATTGACCCACCACGATAAGGCCGAAAACCTGCCGGTTGAGTTCGTTGGGGTCTTGCTTGATCACACGGAGCTTACTGTCCGTCAGGGTTTGCACCGCGCCGGTCAGTTGGGGAAAACTGATGTCAAAATTAATAACGGGCTGCAGGAGGTCGCCGCGCAGGTCCATGGTCAGGTTGACATCGGTAGCCTTGCTGGCGTCATTTCTCACTTCGGGCGGCGCTTCGGTCAGGTACTCCTGAATGAAGTTGGCCACCGAGGTGGAAAGGTCTTCGTATTCCGCTTCCAGCCGGATCTGCGCGCCAAAGGGCTCGCCCGACCAACTGATGACGCCGCCTTTTTTGATGCTAAATTCTTTATTGACCACATTATACAGCGTAAAGAGGTAATCTCCTCTTTCGATAACGTAATCGCCGAACATCTGGAAATCTCCGTTGCGTGGCACCAGGATGCGAATATTACCCCGGCCATTGCCTTTGATGATATCTCCCGCTTGTTCGTCGAAGACGATCTCTCCCTGCGCTTCCTCGGTAACCGTCAGGTCCATTTCCAGATTGACGCCGGTAAGCTCCCGCTGAAAACGATCCTTGTCGTTGTTTTCTTCCTGCGGTTGGCGAAACCGAATGAAACTTAGCTCTGAAGCTTCTTCGCCATAACTCACCGGGATCACCAGGCGGGTTCCTTCTCCGACGGTGGCGTTGACATAGATGTCTACCTTGTCGAAGGGGCCATTAAAGAGGACTTCGCCCTGGCCAATGGCCCGCCCGTAAAAAAGCTCATTGTCTCCTTTTTTGGTATTGAGCGCCAGAAAGCGGCCCGTCTCCAGCCTCGCGGCAATACCCAAGTTTTTAAGGTGGTCATGAGTGACCCCTCCTTTTACTGTTGCCGTATTGTTGAGCTCGTCGCGCACGATAGTACCACTGGCGTCAAACAGAAAGTCATTGACGCTGACCAGGGATTCGCTGAAAGTATAACGCGTTTGCAGGTAATCCACGGTTACGGCCCCATCCCGGACCGTTATAAATCCGCTGGGCCGGGGGGCTTTGGGGAATCCATAAATGCGAAGGTTGGCGTTAAAACTTCCCACCGTATTGGATACACTGGACCCGATCCAGTATTCGGCAATCGCCACCGGGAAGCCAACGATATCCAGATTAAAATCGAAGTATTGAGCCTGTTCCGATTCTGCTAAATTTTTGTCCTCGCTGGTATTGGCGGGGTTATAAAAACCTTCCGCCAACAGTTGGGAGGTGTCTTTGGTGATCGAAAGAAAAGCGTGGAAGGGGCTTTTCAGGCTGGCCGCCTGGGCGTCGAGCCGCATTGCGCCCCAGTCATCCCCATTGACCAGCAAGGTGTCCGCCAGCACAGTAGCTTTAATATTGGAAAGCTGGAAAATGTTTTCTACCTCGGCTATGACATTGAAGCGGCCGGCAAAATCCAGGGCCTCATAGTCCCATATCTCATCGATAAAGCTGAAATCAAAATTGTACAGTCCCAGCTTAAGGCCCTTATTACGGACGCCTTCCAGTTTGATCTGCCGTTCCCCGTTGGTGAGCAGGAAATTTTTGGTATCGAGGTGCCCCTTTCTAAAGGTGATGTAGTTTCGGTCATTGATCAACCAGGGCGTCTCCATCAGCACGAGGTTCGATTGGCTGAACTCCACCCGATAGTCAAGGCTATCGGGCATGAAGAGGCGGGCATTGAGGTTAAGCTTGTCCAGCAGGGTCATGCCTTCCGATTCGTAGGCCAGGGCAACTTCGAAAGTATCGCGCTCCAAAAAGCAAAACACCTTGACCTGGGAAAGGTGGGTCTTCTGGTTGAGTACCGGTTCGACTACTACCAGGTCGATAGTGCCGGAAGATTGCTCCAGATCAAGCAGGATACCCGTTTCGTTGAGCTCTATATTGTCAAAACTGAACTTTGGAAAATAGACATAGGCCGATATGGAATCCAGCACGTTATCGAAATATCCTTCGATGGAGCCGTCCTGAATGGGCTTCAACCGGTCGTCCAATACGGCCAGCAGGCCTTTGGTGTCGTAAATGGCGGCTTCAAAAGCAAAACTCTGTCCGCGGACTTCCTTCTCCGGGGCTTTCAGCCCCAGCCGTTGGAAGAACTCCGGGAAGTTGCGGGAAAGGTACTGCATGAAAGCGGCGGGCACCTGTTCTATATCAAAAACACCCTCCAGGCTGGCATCGGCAATGTCGGATTTTACCAGGAATTGTTTTTTGCCCCCCCCGATGAACTGGGAGCTGAAATAAACGGAATCGATAGTGATATTTCCCTGGCTGCGGTGTTGGAGCAGGAAATTCTTCACCAGGCCGGTTCCTTCCATATTGGAAAAGCGGCTGTCTTTCAGGTCCAGAGAGATGGCTCCGGAAATACCGATATCCTGTTCGGCGAGGTTGAGCTTCCTGAGGTCCAGTTTATTGACAAAAGCGTTGAAATTGAAGGTGGGGATCGTATCAGTAAAATCGACTTTCCCCAGGAAGGAAAAATCAATATTGTCATCCTGAATAGCGAACTGCCCGCTGAACAGGTTTTTCTTCAGCTCGCCGGTCAGGCTGGCATTCTGATAGTTGTAGCCTTTGAACACGAAACTCTGTACCTGGGCAGAGAGGTTGGCCCGCGCCGTTTCGGCAGTTAACCCAAAGCCGTCACTGACAGTGGATGTGAAATTGACCAGGCCAAAATCCGGATTCTGCGACCAGCTTGCCAGGTCGAAGTTAGTCAGGGTCAGCTTTCCCGAATAGTTGGCCTTGGCACGGCCCTGCTTGAGGTTCATCCGCATATCCATCCGGGCACGCCCCAGCGAGGACGCCAATTCACCGTAGGCTACAAAGTCCGAGAAATAGCCATCGAAACGCCCCTTAAAGTTGAGTTGCCCCAGCCGGTCGAAATTGGGAGGCGGCACAAAATTGGGGATAAGCTGCCGCAGAGTGCTCATACTGGTTTTCAGTTTCGACAGGTTGAGGTTGAGCGTTTCGCTTTGCCGCTGGGTCAGGTCCCGGGATCGAAACTCGCCCTCCATGACGAAACTATTATCTTCCAGGGCGATGGAAAGGCCCTGTCCGTCAAGGTTGTTGACCCGGCCCTTCACCAGGCCGTCAATAAATAAAAGGCGGTCTTTATTCAGGCGGAAGAAAGTGTTTTGTTTGAGCCCGGTGGCAAACGTCATAATATCGCGCAAGCGCACCTGAGCATGGTCGAGAGAAGCATACATTCTCACACGATCGGGAAATTCGGTAAAATCTGTGTAGGCATTGTATTTAAAGATAAGGGTATCGCCGATCTCGCTATATGGAGTTTTGAGGTTGAGCCCATTGAGTTCCATCCCTTTACACCATACTCTCCCCTGCTCGACAGAGAGGTTCTCCAGGACAAATCCACTGAGGTCGCGAAGAGACAATTGCCGGACCTGCCCTTCAAAATCGAGGCTATCGGCGCAGAAGGAAAAATAATCGATCCCGATATTGATGTCGTAAACATCCAGGTGTTTGAAATCCAGCTCGTCAATAGAAGATGTTTTAACCGGTGCTTTCAGCCAGTTGTGTAGGGAAAACTTACCTTCCGCCAGGCGGAACTGCCCGATCGTAGCATAAAAAGGCTGGCCATCATCCTCTTCTGCTTCGTCTAGCGGCTTGTCAATAATGACGTCAGCGCCGGGAAGTGGTTTTTCCGGATAGTCGTCAATCCGCACATAGGGCCCCTGGAGAGATACAGACCGGGCGTGAATATAATTTTCGGGCAGATTGAGTTCTTCGATCTCCAGTTCTCCTTTTTGCAGGAACACCGACATGCGTTTCCCTTTCACCTTGTCATCCTGGAGAAAATGGACGTCGGTAAGGGAGAGCTTTTGCACATCGAGTTTGAAAGGGCGCTTTTCTTTTTTCAGGGCGGTTGAATCCGGAGGGAACAGGCGGCCGAGCAAAATCTGAACGTTGTTCTGCGCCGCCCCTTCCGGCGTCTTGATATTGATGATCGCACTATCGAGTGCAATCTCTTCTATAACCAGCCCTCTCAAAAGGAAGGTAAGGGGGTTGATGCTGATATTGGCGTACAGGCGTTTACTGTAGAGGGTAGTGTCTCCAGGGTTGAGGCCTTCCACGTAAAATTCTTCCAGGACGAGGCGGTCGAGAAAAGCGAGGTTGAGGCGTTTGACCGAAACGGTGGTTTCCAGCGTTTTACTCAGTGCGAAGGTTACCTTTTGGGCAGCCCAGTTCTGAACGGCGGGTATTTGTAAGAGCAGGACAATCGACAGGAAGAAAAACAGGACAGCTACTACAAGGCGCTTAACCCAGCGCCAGGTAGTCAGGGCGACAGACTTCCAGCGTGGTTGCTGCGCACTCTCCTGTTGAAGGTTGTCTTCCCTTTCCTCCATATCCTTTATTAACCGTAAATTCCTGCGAATATATCTAATGTGGCCGGCATTTAACGAAGATTTAAGGCCTATACTTACGCTACTACCTCTTTAACGAATTGATAAGCTCGTTGTTCCGACCAATAGGCGCCGCCAGGGCCTGAGGAAACAAAGCCGACATGCCCACCCCACCGGGGAACTTCCAGGAATAAATGGGGATGCTGCTCCGCCAACTGACAGGGGTAACAAACGGCGCTAAGGAAGGAATCATCGGCGGCACTGATCAGCAGGGCCGGCCGGCGGATGTCCGGCAGAAAACGCAGGCTGCTGTTGCGTACCCAGTAATCTTCAGCATCTTTAAAGCCGTGGATGGGCGCTGTAAAGCGGTCATCAAACTGATAGAAATTTTGCGGCATCTGCTCAGGCAACCTCAGAACCTCCGGAAATCGAAACGCCTTCTCGCGGATCTTGGCGTTCAGGCTTTTAATGAAACGGTAACGATAGAGGTAGTTCTGCCACTTATCTATTTCGCGGTTGGCGCTCATCACATCACAAGGAACGGAGAAGGCGATCCCGCACCGAACTTGAGCTGGCACCTCCTCGCTGTTTTCGCCCAGGTATTTGAGTACCACATTCCCCCCCAGGCTGAAACCAACCAGAGCGATGGACTCATAATTGTGCTGGTTCAGGATCATTGAAATGGCCCACTTCAGATCACCGGTCTCTCCGACGTGATAGGAGCGCAATTTCCGGTTTGGTTCCCCGCTACACCCACGGAAGTTTAAGGCCAGGGCGTCCCAGCCATTGTGGTTAAAGTACCGCGCCATTCCCCTGATATAAGGCCGGCCGGCACTACCTTCCAGGCCGTGCAAAAGCAAGGCCAGGCGCCTGCTGCCCCTAACCGACCAATCGAGGTCCAGAAAATCACCGTCGGGCGTATCCACCCGTTCTCGTTCGAAAGTAACGCCTTTTACTTTACGGAAGAGCGCTGGGAAAACGGTATTGATATGCCCGTAGCGGAAAGGGCCACGGGCGCGATAGGCCGATTTTCTGATCAGAGGCATAATGACAAGGAACTACTTTGATTGAATTGAAAGAGAACGAATTTCCAGCCTGATATTCAACACATTATCACCCAGCTGGGTTTCGTAATACTTTAATGCTCGTTCTGCTTCCGCAGAACCCCGGAAAACAGGGCCAAAAAACACGACATATCCGCGCCCGGTATCGGTAAAGCACCCCAACCATAGCCCACTCGTTTCCAGCCCATAGCTCTTCAACTCTGAGATCCGGGTAGCAGCCCGGGCATAGGAGGGGTAACTCCCCTCCTGAATGAGATAAGCATCGCTATCAATCCTGAGCCGGGAACAGTCATAAGTGATCAGGCCCGCCACATCGGGAAAGGCGGTGAGGAAGCCTGCTTCCGGCTCCTTGTCCTCCAGCAGGGCCGTCGGCCCCGGAGGAGGCTCAGCAGTGAGGCCCAGGGCGAGGTAGGGATTTTCATCCTTCCGGTACGGAGGCGGCCAGACGAAAGGCGTATCGATCCTGTATTCACTGGGGAGAATAGAGTCCGGCATACTATTGTATCTGTTTTCCCTCCAGGCTTTGGCCATTTCGATCAAATAATCTTCATAACTAATTACTTTAAGGGGGCGGTCCAGCCATTCCTGATAAAAAACGCCACCAATAGCCACCAGAGAGATCAGGCAAACTGCCATCTGATATTTAAACTTTCGGTGAAATGCAATTAACTTGCGGGGCTTGAACTGGCTCAGCCATTCCGGGTAATTTCCCTTCTGCATCACCTTGTTAAGCTCTACCTGTGAAAATAAAGGAATGAGCTTCCTCCGGTTTTTGAAAAGATCCTGCCGGGACGGCGTCACCTGCATGATGGGAGGCTTATTTTCCCGGACGACGACCAGTCCAAACCCGTTGTAGATACACTGGTCACGCAGTTCCAGGTAATACCGGTCGTCGTGATAATTGGGAAACACATCTTCAGCAATAGCGACCCATTGCTCATCTGCATAATATTGCTTGAACTGCTCGACAGCATAAATATACCGGTAACGGCGCAAAGGGCTCAACACTACGTAAAAAACCGGAGAAGCCAGAATAAATGAGACAATGAGTAAAGCTCCCCAAACTGCAAGAGGATACTGGTTCAGGGGCAGCAGGTGCTCAACGTAGAGAACCGAAAAGGTTGTGGCTAAAACGGCCGCAGCCGCAGCCGCACTATCCCACCTCAGCAAGCTCCGTCTAAGTTTAAACAGAACCTCATCCTGAGAGGCGCGTGACGTAGCCTCCACCGTCGCCCGAAAATCCTCCCCTTCCATCTGGCGGAAAGACAAAAAGCCATCCGCAATAATCCCTCCGGCCCCTCTCAGATCAGAGCTGAGCATAGTAGCTCCTTCCCGCTGCCGCTGCCGGTAGTGGCTCTTCAGAAAGCGCAAGGTGATTTGAGTGATATCGTGTTCGTCAAGTGAGGCCACGTATTATTTTTATTGAATTTCCAATTGTGCCCACAATTTAATGGTTTCTACGGCTGGAAGCACATCATGCACCCTTAGAATTCTGGCGCCCTGCTGCAGAGCCACCATATGGAGGGCAGTAGTGCCATTGAGCGCCCCTGCCGGAGAGACTCCCAATACTTTATTGATCATAGATTTCCGGGATAGCCCCGCCAAAAGGGGATAATCCAGGATCCGGAATACATGCATCTCTCTGAGCAGGCGATAGTTGTGAGCTACGGCCTTGCCAAAACCAAAACCAGGGTCGAGAATAATATCCTTTACGCCTGCTTGGCGCAACTTACCCACCTCCGCTATAAAAAAGTCGAGCACTTCTCTGACCACATCCTCATAAACGGGTTGCTGTTGCATGTTCTCGGGCGCCCCTTGCATGTGCATGAGGATATAGGGAACACCCAATTTACCGGTTACTTCATACATCTGTTCATCAAAACGGCCGGCGGAAATGTCATTGACGATGGCAGCACCGGCCGCGACGGCTTCCCTGGCTACTCTGCTTTGAACGGTATCGACAGAAAAAATAGTGTCCGGAAATCGCCGGAGCAGGCTTTCAATAGCCGGGATCACCCGTTTCAGTTCTTCTTCAACGGAAATGATCTCCGCTCCAGGCCGGGACGACATGCCACCGACGTCTATAATGCTGGCGCCCTCTGCCAGCATTGCCTCTGCCTGATGCAGTATTGCATCCTTCCGGGTGTATTTGCCGCCGTCGTAAAAAGAATCGGGCGTAACATTGAGAATGCCCATTACGACGGGCTGTTCCAGGCTGAGGAGCTTCCCCCGGCAGTTCAGGGTCAGGCGGGGATTCAACATGGTATTTATATTTTGGCCTTTTTTTTAAAAAAGCTCTATATTGACAATGGATAATTTGCAAATTAATACTGAAAAAAAAATACCCTTTATGTCAAAGTCAAAAAAACAAAGAAGACAGGAGCTCCGCGATCAGCGTGACGCCAGAAAGTTCGGGAGGGTCGTCATCATTTCTACTATTATCCTGTTGGTGCTACTCTTCCTGGTCTATCTGAATTCGTGATTTTTTAACCAGCAGAATATAATCAACGCTCCTCAGGCGGCTATCCCATCCGGTTATACTATCCCTTGGGGTAGCCGCTTTCAGTTTTTCAGCATCTGAGAGCTCCAGTAAAAAAACAGCCGTGCCGGAGGTATCCCAAACTTGCTGCAAGTTGTCGCTGCCGTTGAGGAGTGCGGTTTGCGGAAAAGCAGCTTTGCTGTAGGGCGCCAGTACTGGAAAGGGCGTTTTCTGCTGGTGAACCAGAAACGAAGGCATGCTTTCATCTACTTCCGCATCCTGCATACTTTGTTGCACCAATACCCGGGGCCAACTCATTTTTTGCTGCAACAGGGGGTTCAGTTGCAACCAGAACATGGTGGTCAATAACAAGCCTCCCAGAATAACCCCTCCGTACAAATAGCGGCGGTTGGGGCCAAAAAGGCCGATCACTGCCGTAAAACTCAACATCCAGTAGATCCCTCCGGTAGCCAGCATGGCTCGGAAGCCAGGCGCCCTGAATTGGAGGAAGCTGCCGACCATCAATGGAGTGAGTACAAAAAAAGCGGCAACCAGATGCAGTAGAGCGCCGGCTTTGACCGCCGGCCCATAGGGATAGTTAGGGTCGAAATAGTTTTTGAGCTGTCGGGCGGCCAAAAGCGCGAAGATTCCCTGAAGGGCCCACGAATGTCCAAGCAGGGCAAAGATCAGGCCGGCGGCGTTTAAAATAGCCATTTCCTCCCGTCGCCCCACCCGTTGAGCCGTCTCCCAAATGCCCGCCAGTACAAAACCCAGAAAGGGCAATATTCCGATCAAATTCCAAAGCAGGAAACGGCTGGCCCGAAACCCGGCCAGAAAGCCATCCTGGCTAAACGTCAACAACTGAGTGAAGTACAACAACAGAAAAACCAGCAAGCCGGCCCCCCAGGGGTTGAGGCTCCACAACCGCTTGCCCTCCGGATGCAAAAAATACAAAAAGGCGCTACTCCCCATCAAGAAGATCAAGGCATTGGCAGCCTGCACCCAAACCGCCAGCCATAATAAACCATAAAATACGACTCGCCATAACAGGGAAGGCTGTTTGAGGAAACGAATCAGAACAGCGAAGGCCAGCCATTGGGTAGTCATAGCCCAAATATCGCCGGTAGCAACCTTAGCCAGGTTCGGAACAAGCAAGGAAGCGCCTAACAGGAGCAACGTACTCACCAGCACCTCACTCCCCAAGAGCTTGCGGCTAATGCCCCAGTAGGCGCCCAGGGCCAGCACGAAAATCAGCACTCCCGGCAATCGCATCCCAAAATGAGGGACCTGCTCCGCCCCCATGATGATGGATTGCAGCAGTTCATGAGGTGTAACGCCAGATTCCCCATTCATGCTTTGCCAGGCCAGTAAAGATTCGGCGCCCGCCCAGAGCGTGGTGAAATCGTTCATCACCAGCAAGTTGACGAGTAAAAAAAAACTGGCCAAGGCCACAAAAAAACGGTAGCGCACTGTCATATTTAAATTGCTTTCACAGCCGCGAAGATACGCAACCCCTAGCCCATTCCAAGACGTTTTTTGTAAATAGGCATACTGCGGTATAACACATAGGCATACTGCGGTATAACACAATTACTATTATCTTTGCTTAAGAGAAAGGAGTTGAAGATACGAATTGAGGTTAAAATTAAGAAGCACAACCATTGAACACCGCCACCCTACTCGAACTGCATTACCTACCTTGTGTCCAGTACTTTTCCAAGCTGGTGTCGTATAAGGTAGTGTACATTGAGCAGCAGGAACACTACCAGAAAGGGAGTTACCGCAATCGTTGTCACATTGCCGGGGCAAATGGGCTGCTGCGCCTGTCGATCCCCTTACGGCAGGGAAAGAATGAGCAGCAAGGGATCCGGGAGGTTGAGATCGCTTATAAGGAAGCCTGGCAGGCACACCATTGGGCCAGTATCCGGTCGGCCTATGGCAATGCGCCCTTTTTCGAGTTTTACGCCGGCTACCTGCAGCCTCATTTTGAGCAAAAAACCACTCACTTGTTCGACTTCTCTCTGGGCTTGCTGCAGGCCTTGGCCGAATTGCTTCAACTGGACTGTGAACTCCGCCTGACCGAGAATTATTCAAAAGAAACACCAGAAAATACACTGGACCTGCGGGATGCCATTCACCCTAAAAAACACCGCCGTCAGGCCGACCGTCACTTTCAGTCAGTATCCTACCCACAGGTTTTTCTCGAAAAGCACGGCTTTTTACCCAATTTGAGTATTTTAGATTTGCTATTTTGCACCGGCCCTCAAGCAGGGCTGATACTGGAACAAACTTTTGTTGCCTAATAACGTAAGATTTGAACGTAAAGCCTGGGATTTTACTCAAAGCGGTGTGCGGTGCACGCAGCAGCGAAGGAGGCCGGTGGTGTACGGTGTACGCAGCCATGAGCCAGCCAACGTACACCGTACATCGTACACAATACCAAACCCTTTTTTTAGAATTTCATCAAACACCTTCCATTGTCAAACATAATTTTCAAAAAAACTTTTTGTGGCCAAACTGATCAACCAAAACTTACAAGCCTACCGGGCACAGGTCGATGAGATCATCAAAGACCTGCACGAGCTGACCATCAGGATCGGTAATGAGGAGCTGGCGCAGACCGTTAGCGACCTGCGCAACCGCATTCACGAACCGTTCATGTTCGTCATCGTGGGGGAAGTGAAAGCAGGCAAAAGCAGCTTTATCAACGCCCTGCTCGACACCGGCAAAGAGGTCGCCAGGGTGGCCCCCCAGCCCATGACCGATACCATACAGCAGATCCTTTACGGAGAAAAGGAAGAGCACATAACGATCAACCCTTTTCTGAAAAAAATCCTCCTGCCGGTGGAGATCCTGAAGGAAATAGCCATTGTCGACACTCCGGGCACGAATACCATTGTCGAAAACCACCAGCAGATTACCGAGAGTTTTATCCCCGCTTCCGACCTGATCGTCTTTGTTTTCGAGGCCAAGAACCCCTACCGGCAGTCCGCCTGGCAATTTTTCGATTTCATTCACGCCGACTGGCGGAAGAAGGTCATTTTCGTTCTTCAGCAAAAAGACCTGATGCCAGCTGAAGACCTTGAGGTGAATATGCAAGGGGTGCGGGAATACGCTGATAAAAAAGGGATCCCCCAGCCCAAGGTATTTGCCGTCTCTGCCAAACAGGAACA
>JAGQXQ010000123.1:0-19933 GCA_020436535.1 Phaeodactylibacter sp. | reverse complement strand
GCTCCTAAAACTCAGGAATAATATTGAGACTTCTCTGAACATCCACGAACGGATAGATAAAGGGCTCGATCTTCGCAAAGCCCAGTACAAAGCCGATGTGGAATTCCGCGTGGACATTCACGAGACCCTGGAAAAACAAGAAGTAAAAAGCCTCAAGCAGGTGGATGTGCTGGTAGAAAACCTGCTGGCCGGTTATGATCGCATCACCCGCCAGAAGCAGGACGAACTCAGCTCGGGGTTATCCTTTTTTTCGTTGCTCAAGCGTACTTTTTCCTCCATCTTCAGCAAGAAGGCCAGCGCCAAAGACTGGCTGGAAAACCTGGCTAAAGATATGGAGGCGGGCCTTAATGAAGAACTTAAAGGCAAACTGAATAGCGGCGTAATTGATCTGGCCGACAGCATCCAGCAGATGGCCAAGATCATCGACCTGAAAATCCGAAGCAGCAAGACCATCTTAAGGGATGACCACGAGCTGTTCAGCGATATTGCCGAGAAACGCAACAATATCCTTAAAGACCTGCAGGAACAATTTACCCGCTTTGTGAGCCGCACCGAGAATTTCACCGACGAAAGCCTCTTTCCCGACAAGAGCGTCATCTCCACTTCCGCAGCAACGGGCAGCGGCCTGGCCGTAGTGGGCATGATACTAGCAGCCGTGGCACAAGGTATGGTATTCGACATTACCGGCGGCATCCTGACCGCTATCGGGCTGCTTTTTGCCGGCATTTCGTCTCGCGTCAAGCGCAAAAAGATACTGGAAGGCTTTACAACGGAGGTCGGTAAAGGCCGCAGCCGAATGGAGGAAGAAGTGAGTACCAACCTGAAGACTTACATCAGCAATCTGAAAGTAAGGATAGAAGGCAATTTTGAGCGGTTCGACCTGCTGCTGGAAAAGGAGGAAGAGCAGATCACCCGGCTGGAGCAAATGCATGAAAGCATCACACAAAGGCTGGAGGAAGTGAGCGCCAGCCTGGAGGGGAATGTGGAAGAATCAGGGGGGGAGGAAGAGGAATAGGAGGGTGTGTTGGTGTGATTAGTGTATCGGTGTGTCAGTGTATCGGTGTATCAGTGAGGCTGCTCAGGAAAGTACCTAATGAAACAATAAACCATGGAAGCTATGAAACTAGTTCATCCAAAAAATGAACCCCTACGGCTAAAGAATTCGTATGCTGATAGGATAGATTATACATTCCAGAGCAATAAATTCTACATTAATATCTTTAGAAAATAACTTCTCCGCTTTCGGAGGTTAAGCGATTTTTTTCAATAACGATTAAGTTCTACCTGGCTGATGAAAAATAAATACGTTGCAGGCTTCCTGGCCCTTTTCTTTGGACTGTTTGGTGTTCACCGTTTTTACCTGGGCCAGCGTTTTCTGGGTATACTATACTTTGCCTTTGCCATGTTCGGCATTTTAATAGCGGTAGAAGAAGGGGTCCCCATCATAATAGGCCCGGCTATCCTTGGGCTTATTGACTCCATTCTGCTTTTTGCTATGCCACGGGAAGATTTCGATGAACGGTACAACGTTAAGCGCCGACAGCGCAACCACCGGCGCGACTGGCAACGGTATCCCGAAGATAGCTACCGTTCCTCTGCTCCCACCGCTTCGATTTACAAAAGCAGCGGCATCAAAAACTTCCGGGCCTACTACTTTGAAGAAGCCGCCGAGGATTTCGAGCTGGCGCTGGAACTCGCCCCGCATGACCCCACCCTTCATTTTAATCTGGCTTGCACTTATTCCATGCTGGAAGATGCCGACAGAGGCTTCCACCACCTGGCGCAAGCTGTAGAGCTGGGTTTCAATAAAATGGATAAGATTCACCAGCACGACGCCCTGGCTTTCCTCCGTTCATTACCTTCTTTTGATGCCTTTGTTGCCAATGGCTATCGACGCCCCCCCGCCAGCCTGCCCGCTCCCCAGGCCAATCTGTTGGACGAGCAGCCCGAATCGGATCAGACATCCGCTGCCAATGACATTCTTAACCAGATCGTAGAGTTGGGCAAACTCAGAGATCAAGGTATCCTGACTCAAGAGGAATTTGCTCAGCAGAAGCGGAAGTTGTTGAGTGGGGATTGAGATTTAAAACCTCGCCACCAACCCTACCATCGCATTGATCCCAAACGTCGGGTACCGGTGCCAGCGCTCCCGTTTGTTGTTCGCCAGATTGTTTACCTGCACAAAGCCGCCGATATTTTTCGTAAAAAAGAAGTCGGCGCCCAGGCTGATATCAAATAAGCCGTTGAGGTTCTCCGCCACACCGTCATCATTCAGGAAAGGAACTCCATTCTCCAGGAAGAAGTCGCCCTTCAGGACGAGGGTGGAACCTGCTCTTTCATCCAGTACGGTCGTATAACGGGCGCCCACATTGAGGGTAAAAGAGGGCAGATGCCAGGCCTTTTCCTCCCGGTCGAGCGAAAAGAAATTCTGGCTCACGGCGCCGGTCAGTTCGAAGCCATGGAAGAGTGGCGCCGTGACAGAGCCCTTGATGAAGATAATGCTGGCAGTGTCGTAGAGTACATCAAAGCGGGGGATCGTATCGTTCACATCCGGCAACAGGAAGAGGGCCAGGTTATTGACGCTTTTATAGCCTACCTGCCCGTCATAATCAATTCGCTGAATGGTGCCCCTTACTCCGCCGTAGAAATTGTAATAATTGCTGTTTTTCACCTCTACCCGGGAACTAAGGAAGGGATTGTAGTCAGTCAAACTGCGGAAGGTATTCTTCTGCAGCGTACCCGTGGCGCCGACGTAAGCGCCGAGCAGGCCCTTCAGGATGACAGCGGACAGTTCCAGATCCGGGAAGAAGAAAAATTCATCGTCGTGGGAAGCTATATTTACACCCACTTTAGCCTTGAAGGACTCGGCGTGATACGTATAACTCGGGCGCAGGAAAAAGTTATTCAGGCTTTGCTTGGCGGTGTCCTTATAAGAAGTAAAGTCCGTCTCCAGTTCGATGGTTAGCGGGTGGGAAGCGTCGAACCACTTGGTACCTTTTATGAGTAGGTCGAAGCCATTCTCACGGGCCGCGTAGTTGTCGTCCATGAAGTAAAGCTTGACGCCGGCCTGATAGTTAAAATCCGCTTCGGTTCGCACCCCATTGTAAATACTGGCCTTGGCGTCAAATATAGAAAAGCGCTGGCGGACGGCATCCTTTTCGAAAGAATATTCTTCTTCCAGGGCCTTGGCAACCTCGTTGTAGCCGTAAAAATGAACCACGTCGGAGGTGAATCCCAGGCCGGCGTTGACAGCAAAGCCCAGGTCATGCTGATAGGTGCCGTCGGCGCCGACTTTCGTGTATGAAAATCGCTGGTTCTCTATACTCTTGTTGTTATTGGCGGAGTGGTGGAGAGCTGAAAGGCCGAGATTGAAATTTTCCTTATTAGAAAAATTATAGTAGCCATCACCGTACAAAGAAGCCGGGAATCCGCCTCCGAATTTGAGATAACCATTGTAGCTGTCCCCCACGTCCTCGCCTCTCATCGCCAGGGGCCGGATCTTTGGCGGCAGGTACTCCACCTCCAGGGCTTTGGTAGCCACCTGATAATCCAGGCGGCGGGTGGAAGTATCAAGCGGTGGCAGTTCAGGGTCCACTCCAAAACGGTCCGTTGCTTCCAGCCGGGCTTCAAAACTTTTAATAATATCGACCTCCTCCGCGGGTAATTCGGGGTTTTGGGCAGAAGCGAAGGTAGCCAGGCAGGCGAAAAACAACAGGAGGGCTATATTTTTTGAAACTTTCATTGTTATCCGTTGATTTGTTGAATCTGTATTGATCAAAGAAAGAAAAATGGACAGCTTCGGATCAATTGCCATCATCCATTTCCAGGGTGTTCGGGTCGCCCCCTGTCTTCAGGCGGCTCGACTGGTTGATCCGCTGGTTGATAGCGGCGAGTTTGCGTTGTGCTTCACTGACCAGTTCCTGGTCGCCCGTATAATTTTCCAATAGAGCTTCAAGGGCAGCCCTGGCGTTGTAGAGGTCGCCCTTTTCCTGTAGGATATCGGAGAGTAAAATGACGCTTTTGGCCACCCAATAGGGATAACCCGAGCTCTCTTTATTAGCGTTGATACAGATCTGTTGCGCCGTTTCCAAGTCGCGCCGCAGGTAGTAAATATAAGCTTTGAGATAACGGGCCTCAGCGGTCTGTTCATTGTCACTGAGGCGGATCACCTCGTCAAAAGCAGCCAGTGCGTTATTGTAATCCGCCCGGTCGAAGGCCATCTTACCGAGATAGAACTGGGCAGTAGAAACTTGCAGTTGGGAAGCATTGGGGTTATCCGCCACTTTCCGGGCCAATTGGGGCACTGCCTGCGTATTGCCCGACCGGTAGGCGCTCCGCAGAGCACCCAACTGGGCTTCAAACCGCATGTCCGGATTGGTCGCCGCTTCCTCAAGTTTGGTATACAAGCCAAAAGCCTTGGTAAAATCCTGAGAGTGGTTGTAAGCGATAATGGCTCCTTTTTCCAGCGATTTCACATAATACGGGCTGGGGCCCCGCTCCGCCACTGCGTCGTAATCGGCCAGGGCCTGGGTATATTGTTGCAGCACGCTGTAGGACTCCCCCCGGTGATACAAGGCTGGTAGCGTGTAAGCCCCCCGGGGGAACTTGCGAAGGTAGTCGGTATAAGCAGCCACCGCTCTATCGTAATTGGAATTTTCAAATTGCGATTCCGCCGCCCGAAAATTGATCGAATCCCGAACTTCTCCACCTACACTTCCCCTCACAGATTCGAGGAAAGCGAAGTAATTATCCGCCTGGCCCAGGTCGTCTACATATATCTCTTCCAGCGCGGCAAGTGCCAGGTTGGAATCGCCCTCATCCGGGTTGTTGTTAAATACCTGCTTATAGTAGCTGATTGCGGCGTCCAGATTGCCCTGATTGTAGCTGATCAGGCCGAGGCGAATGAGAGCCTTGGGGACGAGTTCCGATTTGCCCCGGTAGAGTCTCAGCAATTCCTTGAGGGGCTCCGATGCTTTACTGAGCTGGCCGATCTCCTGATAGGTAGCGCCCAGTTGGAGCAGTGCGTCATCGGCGTATTCGGAATCCGGATGGTTCTTGGCCAATTGCTCAAGAGCAAGAACTTTATTGGTGGTTCGGCCCAGCAACCCTTCAATGACCGCTTTTTGATAGAGGGCATAAACAAACCCGGTATAGCGTTTATTGACGGCCTGGTCATAGTACTCCACCGCCCGGGAATACTGATTGCGTTTGAACAGGCAATCGCCTGCCCGCAGAACGGCGTCACCCAGCACTTGGTTTTTCACCTTTTCATTTCGGATGAAGGGGCTGTTCCGTTCGATGCCCTTCACGGCATCTTCGAAAAAGCCGAGGGCGGCAGCGTAATTGTTCTGCTTGAGATAGTTGTATCCCTGAGTATAATTAGCGGTGTGAATGGAAGATTCATCCGGAAGGTTACTCACTGTTTTCGCCAGGGTAAGAAACTGGCTCATCAGGCGGTTGCTGGCTTCGTAGGCTTCGTCGCGATGAGCGATATCCCCCAGCCAGTAGATCGCCAGCGCCCGGGTGCGGGTATCAATAGAAATGTCCATTGATTGTTCAAAATATTTTTTGGCGCCTGCTTTATCACCATTCTGAAGCAATTGCAATCCCCGGTAGTAAGTAACCTTCTGGAAGGTTTCCTGCAGTTTCGGCGTTTTGTTTTCAATAGCGCTCAGGATCTCAATCGCCTGTTGGTAATCCCGGTAATTGAGGAAGATCTCACTCATCAATTCCTGAGACTGGATATAATATTTGGAGGAAGGCCGCAGCTCCCGCAGGCCAATGATAGCTTCCCGGGGGTCATTCAACTCGTAGGAGAGCTTGGCGTAGTTCCAGAGTGCTTCTTCCTGTATGCCCAGGTCATAGGCCATCCGTTTGGCGTTGCCGAAGGCCGCCCGCGCATTGGGGCGTTGGTTGAGCCGCAGGTAGGAATCTCCCAGGATGTACATGGCGTGCTGGCCGATCTTGGAGTCAACGGTAGACAGATCCTTCAGATATTGGATGGCCTTCGAAGCATCCCCAACCTGATAATAGGTATATCCGATCTGGTAAAGCTCTTCCTCCCTCAACTTGCCGGTACTCTCAGCGTAGGCCTGCAGATAGGGTAACGCCTGAGCGTACATCCCTTTCTCAAAATAAGCCTGCCCCAACAGCTGCTTAATTTCCATCTGTTTGCGGACAGACGGGTCATCGGCCTTAAGCCGGGCGTAAGCGATCAGTTCATCGTAACGGCGTTCCGCAAAATAGATCTGCGCCTGATAGTAAGGAATGTGAGGCCGGTACCGGGAGGAGCGTTCCACTACCTTAAACTGGGTGAGCGCGGCATCGTAACTTCCCTCGAAGAAATAACAGAGGCCCAGATAGTAATTGGCCGGATAGTAATAATCCGTTTCAAAACCTTTGATATCCCGAAAGTTAGCGAGGGCTTCCTTAAAGCGCTTTTTGACAAACAAAGCATATCCCAGCTTAAACTTGACCGCTGATTCCTGCTCGGGGGTCATGCCCCGGGTCGGCACATCGGAAAGGTAGTCGATGGCCTTGTCCCATTGTTTGGAGTTGTAATAATAATCGGCCACTTCCACCAGCGCCTTGCTGGCCATGGGGTTGGGCGATTCGGTACGGATAAAATCAAGGATGAGCTTCTCCCCGTCTGGTTGTTGCAAACGAACCGCACAGCGGGCAT
Organism: Phaeodactylibacter sp.; assembly: GCA_020436535.1. Taxonomy (GTDB): domain Bacteria; phylum Bacteroidota; class Bacteroidia; order Chitinophagales; family Saprospiraceae; genus JACJXW01. The sequence continues at coordinate 13,251 of JAGQXQ010000123.1, read as the reverse complement.
AATCGAGTTGGGCCTTGGATCGCAGCAGCTCCGCTTCCGATTCGTTCACCGGTTGGAGCAACTTTATAGCCCTCCCGAACTCCTGCTGAGCTTTGCCGTAAACACCCTCTTCAAAAAGGATAACGCCATTTTTATAGGCTTCATTAGCTTCCGTAAATACGGTGGTTTGTTGCGCTATCAGCGGTAGGAAAGCAGTACACGCCACTAACAGCAGGGCAATTCTCTTAAGCATTGTGTTGTTTTTTGTGATTCGGGCTATCAACCACCCTATCGAACGATGAGGCAGGCCCTGAGCTTGTCTCAAAGTGAACGAAATTTAAAAAAAAATTAACTATTCAGCGTTAGCGGTTAGCCCACTTTTATCTTGAGGGATAGGACTAAACGCCAAAGGGCCGACACTAAATAGTACATAGTGCAAAAAGCTACGGGTATGATGACAGGGCTACCGCTCAAATTTCAGGATCGTTTCAATAATAATATCACAACACGCTTCCATTTGTTCGTCCGTCATGACCAGAGGAGGGGCAAAACGGATAATATTGCCATGCGTGGGTTTAGCCAGCAAGCCGTTATCGGCTAATTTCAAGCATATATTCCAGGCAGTTTGGCTATCCGGAGCATCATTGATAACGATACCATTGAGCAAGCCTTTGCCGCGTACCAGTTGAACCAGGCTCGACTTATCCACCAAACCTTCTTTCATCCTGCGGCGGAAGGCCTGCCCCAGCCGGCTGGCGTTTTCGGCTAGTTTCTCATCTTTAACCACTTCCAGGGCTTCCATGGCTACGGCACAACCCAGCGGATTGCCGCCAAAGGTAGAGCCGTGCTGGCCAGGCTTCAGGGTCAGCATGACCTCATGGTTCGACAACACCGCCGAAACGGGAAACACCCCTCCGGAAAGCGCTTTGCCAAGAATAAGGATATCCGGCTTCACGTTTTCGTATTCGCAGGCAATTAGTTTACCGGTGCGGGCAATGCCGGTTTGCACTTCATCGGCAATGAACAGGGCACGATGTTGCTGACAAAGTGCATAGGCCTTGCTGAGGTAACCATCATCGGGGACGACCACGCCGGCCTCTCCCTGAATGGGTTCGGCCATAAAGCCCGCGACGTGCGGGTCCTGCAGGGCTTCTTCCAGGGCCTCCAGGTCATTGTATGGAATAATAATATAACCCGGCATAAAGGGCCCGAAATTACGGGTGGTGTTGGGGTCTACCGAAGAGGAAATAGCGGCAAGGGAACGCCCCCAGAAGTTACCGGAAACAAAGATGATCTTGGCCTGGTTGGCAGGTACACCCTTGACTTCATAAGCCCATTTCCGGCACAGCTTAACGGCAGTTTCACAAGCCTCCACTCCAGTATTCATCGGCAACAGGCGGTCGTATCCAAAATAGTCGGTGACGTACTTTTCGAATGGCCCCAGCACATCGTTGTAAAAGGCACGGGAGGTCAGGGTCAGCCGCTGCGCCTGCTCGGCCAGAGCGTGGACAATCCTTGGATGGCAATGCCCCTGATTTACAGCAGAATAGGCAGAAAGGAAATCGTAATATTTTTTACCTTCCACATCCCATACGTGCACCCCCTGGCCCTTGGCTAAGACGACCGGTAGTGGATGGTAATTATGAGCTCCGTAGCGGTTTTCCAACTGGATAAGTTCCTTTGAGGACAGCATGGTTTCTTGCATCATGGCTGGAAGTTTTTTCTAGTTCCTGAAATGTATTTAGATTCTTTGAAAAGGGCCATTGTGTCCATCGGCAAAGAAGGTTGCAAGTATTGCAATTAACTTTTAATTTCTGTGGATCTTACAATAATAGCACCTTTTTCCTGCATTTCCGAGATTGCTTTATCAGAATCTCCCTCTTTGAGATTGACGCCCCGGCAGCCATCGGCCACCAGGTATGTTTTAAACCCTAACTCCAATGCATCCAGGACGGAATACCTGACACAATAGTCAAGGGCGAGCCCAAGAATGTACACTTCGTCTACTCCATTTTCTTTAAGGTAATCTCCCAGTCCGGTATCCTTCAGATGGGCGTTGTCAAAAAAGCAGCTGTAGCTGTCGATCTGGGGGTCGGTTCCTTTCACAAAAACCTTTTGAATAAGCGAGGTGTCCAGTTCCCGGACAAATTCGGCGCCAAAGCTTCCCTGCACACAGTGGATCGGCCAAAGGATCTGTTCCAGCCCATTTAACTGGATCACATTTCCGGGCCGGCGCCAGGGGTGGTTGGCCGCAAAACTACCATGGTTAGCAGGGTGCCAATCCTGAGTGGCCACCACCAGAGAAAATTTTTTCATCGTATCATTCGCAACAGGAACCACCTGGTCCCCATCCCGGACTTCCAGGGCTCCGCCCTGGCAAAAGTCATTCTGAATATCTACTACGATCAGTGCTCGCATCATTCCTTGGTTATGGTTGAGTTCAGGCCAGGCGGCCGTCCTGCATTTCGAGGCAGCGGTCGCTCATAGCCGCCAGTTCTTTATTGTGCGTCACGATGATAAAGGTTTGTTGAAAATCGCGGCGGAGGTCAAAAAGCAATTGGTGCAATTCCTGAGAAGAGGCGGAATCCAGGTTGCCGGAAGGCTCATCGGCAAATACGATAGCGGGTTGATTGATGAGTGACCGGGCGACAGCAACCCGCTGTTGTTCTCCTCCGGAAAGCTGGGAGGGTTTGTGAGTAAGGCGGCCCGACAGCCCCAGGTAATCCAGTAACTCTTTAGCCCGCTGCTGCGCCTTGCTTTCTGGCTGTTTGCCGATCAAAGCAGGTATATACACATTTTCCAGGGCTGTGAACTCCGGTAATAAATGGTGAAACTGAAAGACAAAACCTATGTTGCTGTTTCGAAAAGCCGCCAGCTTTTTCGCACTCAGTTTGGAGATATTCTCCCCATTAATGATAAGGGTACCCTCATCTGCTTTGTCTAACGTTCCCAGAATATGGAGCAAAGTACTCTTTCCGGCGCCTGACTTTCCCACGATAGAAACTACTTCTCCCCTGCCAATCTCCAGGTCAACCCCTTTGAGTACGTGTAATTGGCCATAGGATTTTTGAATATTGTGTGCCTGAATCACTTAATTGCTTTTAGGCCGAAAGTAAAACAAAAAAACAGGACAGGAAAGCCCTGCCCTGTTCAGTTTTTAAAGATCTGGTTTTTCTACCAAAAATACCCCACAACAATGGCAGTGAGGATCAGCAGAAGGATCGCAAGCACCCGGTAGTTCTGGTACCAGGGAAGGCCTTTCAATTCCTTTGTTTCTTCCGTAAATATTTTGCGCTCCCAGGTATAGTCATTCACCTGATCTTCCGACGGAGGCGGGGTCTGCAGGCTGACTACAATGTGTACTCCCAGGCACAGTATCCACATGATAAAGGCCATCAGCAGGAAGTGGATATCCGTAAGCGCACGGATCCAACCGGCAGGCTCCACACCGGCTTCCAGCCCATTGACGTATACTTGCAAAATGAGCATGAAGATGGCGAAAAAGAAACCGAACAACAGGCTGGCAATCGAACCGGTGGGGCTGGCGCGTTTCCAAAAGAGCCCCAGAATGAAAGTAGCTACCGCCGGTGGCGCTGTATAGCTGATGACAAGTTGCAAGTATTGCCAAAGAGAATCGGATACTTTTTCAATAAAAGGCACCCAGGCCGCCGCCAAAACGACCAGAACGACCGTAGCAATCTGCCCGGCGCGCACCAGTTGCTGGCTGGTTAAATTTGGACGGATGTTGCGTACAAAGTCCATAGTAATGAGGGTGGAAGCAGAGTTGAACGTTGCGGAGACCGATGACATCATTGCAGCCAGCAAACCAGCCACTACCAAGCCTAAAACGCCGGAGGGCAGCAATTGCATCAGCAGTACCGGATAGGTTAGGTTGGCGCATTGCGATAAATCCTGGCAAGGCGTCCCATCGCCAGTGATATAATTGAGGCCGGAAATATCAAGGTCGGAATAGATCAAAAGCGCCAAGGTACCCGGAACCACCATAATAAAGATCACCGGCAACTTGAGTAAGCCTGCAAAAAGAGCTCCCCAGCGGCCGTGATTCAGGTCGCGGGCGCCTAGTACGCGCTGCACCATAAACTGGTTGTTGGCCCAGAAATAAAAGCCCAGCAAAGGTACTCCGGTCACCAGGCCGTACCAGGGCATAAATTCATCATTGGACGGGCGCACCAGGCTAAAGGCCTCCCGGGCATTACTTGGTGCATAATGCCCCAATGCTTTGGCTTCCTCAACAGAGGCGACCCCTCCTGTCTGTATCTTTTCCGTCAGAGCGGCCATCATATCGCCCCAGCCGCCTCCAAACTCCTGGAATGCATAGTAAGTCAAAAGAATAGAACCGATGACGAGCAGAATGGCTTGGACCACTTCGGTTTGAATGACTGAATTCAATCCACCTGGAATGGTATAAGCCGCAGCGGCAATGGCCAACAGGAGGATGATTTGCCAGGAAGGAAGAGCCGGGAATAACAGTTTCAATACGATACTCCCTACGTATAAACCGGCCGCCGTATCAACCATCACATTACCGACGATGGTGATAAAAGAAAAATAGTAGCGGGATCGCCGGTCATATCGCCGCTCGAGAAACTCGGGCATAGTATACACACCGGATCTCAGATAAAACGGCAGAAAGAAAATGGAGAAGAAAATGAGAACGACCACTGCAAACCACTCGTAATTATAGACATGTATATTGGTCTTATAGGCATCGCCGGCCAGGCCAATAAGGGTGGAACTGGAAATGTTTGCCGAAAAGAGGGCGATCCCTACAATTGGCCAGGCCATTCCTCGCCCGGCTAGAAAGTAGTCTTCTGAGTTTTTTCGCTTGGCATGATAAAGGCCATAACCGATAATCAGAACGGCATACCCCACCATGATCCCTATGTCAAGGCCGCTTAGCTGAAATTGCTCCATGATGTAAAGTTGGTTTTGTTAGTTTCACACATTACGTAATGGCCTAAAAATAGGCATTTAAACCAATCCTGAGCAATTACATTTGGAATTTTACTTGAAAACAGAAGGAAGGCTGACAAAAAGGAAGGAAAAAATTATTCTATTTGGAAAAAAGAGAGCGAAGACAAATAAATGCTTCGCTCTTGTAAGAAATCACCCGACTGTTATTATGAAGGATTTAAAAAAATCCCCCAGAATATACTACCATTTATATCTTAAACAATTTAACCAAAAGTTTTATCTAAAGTTAATCGTTTGCAATTTTATTGTGTTACAAAGCTACTAACAAAGATACGAAATTGAAAATAAATGTTAAAATAATCTTAAATTTTTTAACATCTCTTCCATTTAGGCGCCTCCTGGCTTTGCAAACATTCGTTGTAGGCGTCACCTGCAAATATAAATACAAAATACGGTGAATGATTGTTCTTTCTACGGTAAAGTTTTCTAAAAGGTTCATATTAGCGTGAAAAAAATGGGTTACAGGTCTGCTCTTTTCACCACCTGGTATGCCAGGCTAAGGAAAATCAGGGAATACACCACAACCGTCACCGATGCTTCCAGTGGGCTGAGGAATAGCCGGAAGCCATATTGCGAGAGGAATTGATCTGCCATTTGGGTAAAAGGCATAGGTATCAGGTCTTCCACTGCATTCATGGGGTAGAAATGCATGCTTCGGTGTTGGATCAATTGCAGATGGACACCCCAGCGCAGGATCAGCTCGATAAACATGATGTAGGCAAGATAAAGGAACAAAGCTATGCCGGTCCGCTTCACCAGGAATCCCAGCATCAAACCAAAACTCATGTACCCAAAGCACATCAGAAAATATCGGGGAATATAATCCGCGTGTTGCCAAACCTTATGCCAATAGACCGAAGAAGTACTGAAGTACCCAATCAGCAGGGCACATAAAACGTAGTAGGCTGTCGCCACCAGGCTCATCGCCACAATAAAGTAAACCTTGCCCATGAAATACTGCCGTCGGCTGAGCCCGGTGATGATATTTTGACGCATCGTACGATAGCTGTACTCTGTGGTGACAATAATGATGGAAAGGAAGCCGAAGAAAAAAAAGCAAAGCCAGTTACCTACATACCCCAGATATTCCCAGACTGTCGGGAAGATGAAAAAAACTTCATTGGTCATTATCGGGGGAGGCAATTCTTTGAGTCGTTTACCGGTCAGCAGAATAGCCGGCAGCAACCCAAAATAAAAGATGGTGAAGATGCGGAAGGAAAGTAACTTATTGAGCTTTATCCATTCCAGTTTTAACAGGTATAACATTTTTGCGATAAGGGTTTGGTGAATGAAAGTTTGGAGTGAATGTGGGAACAGAAACAGGATTAGTTTCCATCCGCCCTGCCGGTGATCTCCAGAAATTCTGATTCCAGGCTTTTCTTCACCACCCTCAAATGGGAAAGGGACAAGCCCTGCTCAAAGGCCATTTTATTGAGTTCTGCCGGAGGCACTTCTTCGCTCAAGTAGAGAGTCAGCTTATCGCCCTCCTCATCGATGCGGCGTACGGCAGGGTGTTGCCCCATTGCTGATTTCAAAAGTGGCAGGTCGGCAGCGGCCATTTCCACCAGCATGTCGTCGCTGATGATGGCGCCTACGGTGCCACTGGCCAGCATCTTTCCATTTTTTATAATGGCCACATGAGAACAGACCTTTTCCACCTCATCGAGAATGTGGCTGGCCATGATGATGGTTTTCCCCATACCGGCAATTTCTTGCAGGGTCTGCCTTACTTCGGCAATTCCCTGTGGATCCAAACCATTAGTCGGTTCGTCAAAGATCAGCACCTCGGGGTCGCCGATCATAGCGGCGGCAATGGCCAGCCGCTGCTTCATGCCGAGGGAAAAGGTCCTGAATTTGGAGGTGCGCCGGTGATAAAGGTTCACTAATTCTAACAAATAGTCGATCCGCGGCTTTTCCACTCTCCGGATATGAGCAATCAGTTGAAGATTGTCCACAGCATTGAGGTATGGATAAAAATTGGGGGTTTCCAGTAAGGCCCCGATATGATGGCGGTGCCAGGCTCCGTACTGGCCATCAAACCAGCTAAACGTACCGGCATTTTGATGGATAATGCCCAGGATGACTCCCAGGGCCGTCGTCTTTCCACTCCCATTGGGGCCCAGAATACCAAAAGACATACCCTTTTCAACCTCCAGGTCGAGGTTGTCAACTGCTGTTATTTTTCCGTAGCGCTTGGTCAACCCCTGAATCGTTAATACACTCATTTTCGGTCTCGTTTTTTCGATGTCCCTAAAGATTAGGAATATCGCCCCATCGAAAAAGCTTAATTGATCAATGCGGGTAAAATATGGATGAACATTGGGCAAAACCGGCTGTTGTGCTGATAAATCTTCCAGTTCATGGCACAGAAATACCAAAAGCTGAGGCTCCTCCTGGGCGACCAGCTCAACATCAGGCATTCCTGGTTTGAAGAGAAAAATGACGAAGTGCTGTACGTACTCATGGAAACACGCTCGGAAACTAATTATGTCCGCCATCACATACAAAAAGTGATCGGTTTCTTCCTCGCTATGCGGGCTTTTGCCGAAACCCTGCAGGCCCAGGGACACCGGGTTCACTATATACAGTTGGACGAAACCGGCAACCGGCAATCCATTAGCGGCAACCTCCGGAACCTGATCGAACAATATGATATCCGAAAGTTCGAATACCTGCTTCCCGACGAGTATCGCCTGGATGCGGAACTAAAAAACCTTTGCCGGGAATTGAAGCCCGAAAGCCAATCATTTGATACCGAACATTTTCTCACCCAGCGCCAGGGAGTGGAAGCATTTTTTGAGGGTAAGAAAACCTATTTACTGGAGTACTTCTACCGCCATATCCGCAAACAGTACAACATCCTGATGGAAGAAGATGGAGAGACGCCACTTACCGGCCGCTGGAATTACGATCAGGAGAACCGCAAAAAAATGCCTAAAGGGCAGAATATACCCCAGCCGCTACATTTCCAGCGGGATGTCAGCAGCCTGGTTGCAATGCTGAAAGCAGAGCAGGTGGAGACCATAGGCTCGGTTGATGAGAAGCATTTTACCTGGCCGGTAACCCGCCGGGAATGCCTGGAGCTACTGAATTACTTTGTCCACAACCAATTGCACCTCTTTGGTACTTACCAGGACGCCATGGCCGAGCGAGGCTATCTCCTGTTTCACTCCAAGCTTTCCTTTGCCATGAACGTCAAGTTGCTGCACCCATTGGAGGTGGCCGACGCTTGCGTTCAACATTGGAAGGATCATCAGGACAGCATCGATATTTCCCAGATCGAGGGATTTGTAAGGCAGATCATCGGGTGGAGAGAATATATGCGAGGCATCTATTGGGCCAAGATGCCAGCGTTCGCCGAAATGAACTACTTCAACCACCAGGCTAAGCTCCCAAAATGGTTCTGGGCCGGAGACACCCAAATGAACTGCCTGAAGCACGCCATCGGCCAATCTCTGGAAATGGCTTACGCCCACCATATTCAACGCCTGATGGTCACCGGTAATTTTGCCCTCTTGTTGGGCGTACACCCCGACGAAGTAGACCAATGGTATCTGGGCATCTATATGGATGCCATTGAATGGGTGGAGATCACCAATACTCGAGGGATGAGCCAATTCGCCGATGGGGGCATCGTCGGGACCAAACCCTACATTTCCAGCGCCAACTACATGCACAAAATGGGCGACTATTGCTCCAATTGTAAATATGATAAAAAAGCTAAATACGGAAAGAATGCCTGCCCCTTCAACAGCCTGTACTGGGATTTTTACGACCGCCATTCCGACAAACTGAGCAACAATCCCCGGACCGGGATGATGTACCGGGTGTGGAATCGCATGGACGGCGAAGAACGGGAGAAAATCCTTCAACAAGCCGCTGAGTACAAGGCCCGGGTAGAAGAGCTTTGAAAAAGCGGATTTGTGCATGAGCCTATCAGTGAGTAGGCTCCGTCTTCGCCGACAATATTCAGGTTATGACGGAGCCCCCTCACTGATACACTGTCAAACTGTCACACTCCCCTACCTCCCCATCACCAATGGGCTAAACACGATCCACAACGTGAGTATGGCGGCGATCAGCAATAGGGTAAGCCAGAAATCCGTGTTTGCAGGTGAGAAGCCGGTCAACCGGTCCTCTGGTTTCTCATAAGTGACATTCTTTAATTTTTCCGGCGAATCCTGTGGCGCCAACAGGCTCATGAGGATCAGGACGATAGAACAGATCACGAAGAGTACGATGGCGAAGTGCAGGAAGTTGATATCGGCATAGTAATACAATAAAGAACCCTCCGCGACATTACCTAGATTTTTCTGGAACTCCAGAATGAGCCGGGCGATGCCCAGAAAGAAGCCCGTCCAAAGGGACCAGATCGCTCCTTTGGCATTGATGCGTTTTATGAACAACCCCAGGAGGAAGGCGGCGGCGATGGGAGGCGAGATATAAGCCTGTATGCTTTGCAGATACTGGTAAAAACTGCTGCCCTCCATCATGACCCGCATAAAGGGGATCCAGGCCAGGCTGATGCCAACCAGGACAACGGTTGCGGCCTGGCCGACAAAAACCAACTCTCTCTCTGAAGAAGTAGACTTCCATTTTTTATAAAAGTCAATGGTAAATAATGTGGAGCACGAGTTGAATACGGAAGAAAGTGAGCTCATCAATGCCGCCAGCAGGCCCGCCAGGATGAGTCCCTTGAGCCCGGGAGGGAGAAAGTCGGTGATCATAGCAGGCAGTGCCTTATCGGGGTCGCCATCCAGAGAAAGCAGCCCTTTCTGGGAAAGGGCGAAAGCGATGACACCGGGAATAACAAAGATAAAAAGCGGCAATATTTTAAGAAAACCTCCAAATAAGGTACCCTTTCTGGCATTACTGATATCTTTTGCTGAAAGTACCCGTTGTACAATGAACTGGTCGGTACACCAGTACCATACCCCCAGGATAGGCGCGCCAAACAGGATGCCCGTCCAGGGAAAATCCGGGTCGGACATCGGCCGCCAAAGGTTGAAGAAGCGGGATTCAGAAACGTATCCCAGGCTCTGGTCTGCCTCGTGAAACACCGTCATCATGCCTTCCCATCCGCCCAGGGCTTCCAGCCCGTAAAAGGTGGCTGCTACCGCCCCACCCACCAGGACGAACATCTGCATCATATCTGTGTAAACCACTGCGCGCAGCCCCCCGAAGATGGTATAGATACCCGTTGCAATAACCACGATCATAGCGCCCGTCCAAAAGGGCACTCCCATTACCTCAAAGACCAGCGCACCGGCGAAGATCGTAATGGAAATTTTGGTCATCACATAGGCGATAATTGAAATAACCGAAAGGTAGGTACGCGCGCCCGGAGAATATCTGCGCTCCAGGAACTCCGGCATGGTAAATACCCCGCTTTTGATGTAAAAGGGCACGAAGACCCAACCTAAAAGCATGAGGATGAGAGAGGCCAGTAATTCAAACTGAGCAGCAGGCATATCGCCTCTCGCGCCGGAACCCGCTAGTCCGACAAGGTGCTCCGAGCCGATGTTGGAAGCAAAAAGGGAGGCTCCGATCACGAACCATCCGAGGTTCTTACCGCCCAGGAAATAATCCTGGGACCCATAATTCTGGGCTTTGGCACGACGCTCCTGAATGGTCACCCATCCGGCAAGTAAAAAAACGACTATAAAATAGGCGGCAATAATAGCCAGGTCAATGGTACTAAGCGTTGCAAACATGTTGGTACTTGTTTCTAGAGCCTATTTTGAAAAACTTTTTTTCTCTTTACCTGCCCGGCGTAGAGTGTGTTCAAAACCTTCCCAAAATTTTGCTCAGTTAGTTTTTCGAAAAAAAGTAAGTGTAAATATTACAATAACAATCCAAAATAAAAACTAATGCCCAATATAAACAAGAAAAACGACATGAAATTAGGAAACTTTAGCTATTAATGAAATATACTTTGACCCCTGGGCTTTGTCATCATCGGCGTCTTTACGGTGAAAGTCAACGCTTCTGCTTGCTTTGTGTTACTTTTGAGTTATCTAGCGTGTAGGTAACTATCAGCATCATCGGAGACAGCGGCAGAAAATGCTCTGTTTTGCCCCGGCCCTGAAGGGAGACAGAGCATTTTTTGCCTTTGCTCCCTTCAGGGCCGGGGCAAACAAAGTCAGAAAATGTGGCTGCCCATCGATGCTGATAGTTACGCGTGTAGATTGAACTCTCATCAGCACAATTGCCTTATGGTTGAAGCATTTATTGAAAACCCGGTCCTTTTACTTTTTGTCGTTGCCGGCCTCGGTTACGGGGTGGGAAGTATTCGCATCCGGGGCAGCAAGCTCGGCGTTGCCGCCGTGCTCTTTGTCGGGTTGGGCATCGGAGGGCTCAGCCCGGAACTGCAGATTCCTGAGACCATCATCTTTATGGGCCTGGCCATTTTTGTATATACCATTGGATTGAGCTCCGGCCCCAGTTTCTTTGCCACTTTCCGCCAACGTGGTTCCCGGGACATCATTTTTGTCATCATCATGCTCACTTTTTCCGCCAGCATAGCGGTGGGGCTGCATTTTCTTTTTCAATTCGAAGCCAGCACGACCTCCGGCTTGTTTGCTGGCAGCACGACCAACACCCCGGCCCTGGCCGGCCTGCTCGATGCCATCAGCAACACCAAAAACGCTGCCGGCAGTATTAAAGATATGAGCCAGCAGGCTGTAATCGGCTATTCCCTCTCCTACCCCATGGGTGTTCTAGGGGTCATGGTGGCGATCGTGCTCATGCAAAAAGTCCTGAAGATCGATTACCGGAAGGAAGAGCAAGACCTTAAACAGGAATACCCGGTCAAGCAGTCCATTACCAGCCAGACCATGGAGGTGACACAAGGCGAAGTGACGGATATTGCGATTCGGGACCTCAAGAAAAAATACAAGATGGCCGCCGTTTTCGGCCGCCTGCAGCGCGGTGAGCAAACGCAACTGGCCAATATGGATACTACCTTCCAATTAGGCGACCAGGTAGCGGTAGTAGGTGATGAAGAAGAGATAGCCCGCATTGCCGGGGTCATGGGCAAGTTGTTGCCTTACCGGTTATCTTATGACCGCACCGAATACGACACCCGCCGCATTTTCGTCTCCAACCCCAAGATCGCCGGCGAGCGGCTGGCCACGCTCAACCTCAATGAAAAGTACGCAGCCATCATCACGCGGGTACGCCGGGGCGATATTGATATTCTGGCCAATTCCAATACCGTTCTGGAACTGGGCGACCGCGTCCGCTTTGTTGCCCGGAGAACAGATATTCCCAAGCTGTCCGATATCTTCGGTGATTCGTATGACGACCTCAGCCGGATCGACCTGCTCTCTTTCGGCCTGGGTATGGCCATGGGCTTATTGCTCGGCATGATCACCTTCCAGCTGCCAGGCGGCGTCTCCTTTAAATTGGGCTTTGCCGGGGGCCCGCTGATCGTCGCGCTACTCCTGGGCACTTTGCGCCGCACCGGCCCCATCGTCTGGGCCTTACCCTACAGCGCCAACCTGACCCTGAGGCAGATCGGCCTCATTCTTTTACTGGCGGGCGTTGGCGTTAACTCCGGACATACCTTCATGGCCACCATCGCACAGGGCGGCGGCGGCATCATCTTTCTGGCGGGCACCATCATCAGTTTTCTCACAGCGGTGGCTACGCTTTTCATCGGTTATAAGCTGCTGAAGATCCCCTTCAGCTTCCTCATCGGTATGGTGGCCAACCAGCCGGCTATTCTGGATTTTGCTCTGGAAAAATCCCAGAATAAGTTGCCGAATATTGGTTTTACATTAATGCTGCCGGTTTCGCTGATCACCAAGATCGTTTATGTACAATTTCTGTTTGCTTTTCTCCGGTAATTTTTGCCGCTCACCTACCTTAGGCTGTCATTCAACGATTAGTTTTGGTAGTGGCCCATCATGGGGTTAGTTTTGGAAGGAATAGAGAAATAGTTGATTCTTATTCCATCAAAATTAAAACCATGAAAAAGTTAATCGTTGTTTCAATGCTGGCTTTAGCTGCCTTGCTGCCCTCTTGCATCCCCTCCCTGCACCCTCTGTATTCGGAAGACAAACTGGTTTTTCGGGAAGAAATCCTGGGGGAATGGCAAAACGACAAGGAAACCTGGGCTTTCAGCAAAGGGGAAGGAGCCTACTACAAGCTGGTTTTTTCGGATGAAGATGAACAGGCGGAGTTTAATGTACACCTCGTCCGCCTGGGAGAACATTATTTTTTCGATTTTTACAATATCAAAAACCGCTGTAGTGACGATGATGGGCTGTCCAT
>JAGQXQ010000574.1 GCA_020436535.1 Phaeodactylibacter sp. | reverse complement strand
GCCGGGCTTCCATTAAACTCTCCGGGGTACTGCCCGTAGCCTTCCAACGCCCCAGGAACAATTGTAGCAACTCGGCAGAAGGCTGCCCTGTAGTGGGCCAGCGATGAAGCAGCAGTGACTGGCAGCCGCTGTACTCCAAAGCTTCCGCCAGTGGCTGCCAGGCCGAATGGTCCATTGATTGAGGCAAAACCGAAGGCAGAATATACAATGCTGCCGGCTTTTTAATCCCGTAGGCTTCCTTTAGGTAAAGGCGGTTATCGGCAAGGCTGTCTGCCTTTTCGGAAAAATACACAAATGTATCGCCAAAAGAAGAGCCGGCCCGGACCGGCAGTGCCAGCAGCAACACTTCCGCCGGCGGCCGCTCTCTGAAGATGGACTCTCTGGCCATCGGCCCATCCCATAACTGCCCATTATTTTCAATGGCCCAATTACGAGCAGGGGCGAGAAAGAAGGCCAAAGGAGAGTTGTCATTGCTATTCAAGCTATAGGCCCCCTTCATAGCCACCTGACTGTTGTGTTCTGTCCATAAAAAGGCATCAAAAGGTGATTCATAAGCACCGGCAGAATGCCAGTCCATCGCATTTTTCAATGCCGTAGCGGAAGAATGGTAGGATAAATTATAGTTCAGCCCCAGATAAGAGAGGCTGGTAAAATCGCCTTCCGCCGGAGCAGTTGGCGCCAGGGCATCAAAAGGCAGCCACTGTAATTTGCCGTGTGGCAACAGGAAAATTTGCTGGCCAGGCGGCCCCGGCTTGCCCGGCAGCAGTTTGCCGTACAATTGCACTGCCAGAGCGCTCACTTTTTGGTAGGTTTCTTTAGATTGGCCCGCCGGGCCCTCTTCCGGGCCGTCGACGATCATTTGAAGAAAAGTTTGGAGGCCGGTGCGGAACAGTTCATCCATCGGCCATCGAAATAACTGAAAACCATCCCCGGAAAAGTAAAATACGTAAAGGTTCTCTTCATCGATGTAATAGGAATATAAAACGGCTGACTGTTGTTTCAACATAGCCTTCAATGCTGCCGGGCTCACCGGCTCGCCGCCAAATTTCAGGCGATAATAATGAGGAGCCCGCTGTTCCAGTTCATCCAGTACCGCCCGGTATCCTGCCTCCTGCTTTTCAATTTCATTCTGAAGGGAATCGGTAACGCCTTCCTGGAAACGGCTGTTCTTCAGCGTCCTGAACAGACGTTGCACCGCCAGTTTGCAGGCTGCTTCCTTTTTCAGTAAACTTTGAGGGGCCTGGGCAAAACTGGCAGGAGGGAGCAGTAGCAAGGGTAGCCGGGCGCTCCATTGTTTACTGCGTTCTGAAAAGTAAAAGGCCTCTTCCAGATAGCCTTTTTCCAGGTTTTGCTGATAAAGGCCATAGCAAGTGCTTATGGCATTATTATAGAACTCTGTTTGGGCGCGCAACAAAAAAGTGAGCTGCTCCGAAGGCAGAGGAGAACGGATGAGGTTTATCAGTATCTTGTCGCAAGCCCTGAAAGCATTTAATGCCGCTTCCAGGTTATACAGAGCGTTCCGGTCTTGCAAAGCCAGTTTACAGTGGGTTTCCCCAATAGCGAGCAGGGCTTTAAAGTGGAAGAACAAGGCCCCCGCATGCTGGCTTTGCTCCCATTCCATAGCCAGTTGCTTATAGTTTTGAATTGCCAGTTCGTACGCTCCTTTCCTGCGGCTGGCGTCCGCCAGGCTAAAATTGGCTTCCTGCAACAACCAAAAAGGAGTATTGGCATGATTGAGCACGGCGGTGAGTTGTTGTATTCCTTCTTCTATCCGGCTATTTTCGATGAGCAGGCTGCCCAGTTGTGTCCGGGCGTTCAACATAGCAGAGGGGTCCTGTTCTCCTTTCGCCCATTCCAAAAAGGTGTTTGCAGCGTCAATAGCTACCGGCAGGTTGCCTGATAACCGCAAAGCCTCAACCCACTGCTGATAATTGGCCGCCGAGGCGCCCTTTTCCGAGCCCAGGGCATGCCGGAAATTGATGGCAGCTTCTTTGTATTGCCCCATCTCCATGAGGATGGCGCCCAGCAATTGATAATAGCGGTGAAAATACTCCTGATCCTGGCCGGGGCCAAAAGCCAGCGCGCGAACAGCTCGTTTAGCGAACCCGCTGGCGGCGTTCAGCTTGCCTGTATCGAAATACTGAATGGCTAATTCATAAAAAGCCTTCGCGACTTGTTCTCCTTTGGCATCTGGGTTGCCCCGGTAAAGAAGAGCTGCTTCCCGGTATTGTTGTTCGGCCAGTTCCTCCTGGCCAAGCAAGCGGTTGATATGGGCCATGGAGGCCAGAGCCGATGCAACATCCGGATGTTTTTCACCCAGGCGGCCCCGGCTGATTCGGTAGGCTGTTTGGTAGTGGGCCAGTGCCTGAGGGTAGTTTCTGCGAGCCAGTTCCAGACTGGCCAGATTGGTGTAAGAAGTGGCGATATCCGGGTGTTCCGCCCCGAGTAAGTCTTTGCGCAGGTTCATGGCCCGTTCATAATAATCGGCAGCCTTTCCGTAGTCTCCGGCAGCAGCCCAGGCCCTGGCGATCCAGTCATAGGAATCGGCGATCCGGACATGGCGGCTGCCGTAGATACTCTCCCGGATCATCAGTCCCATTTTGTGTACCTCCATCGCTTTGGGGTGGCGCCCGGCGCGGCTGTATACCTCGGCTAGGCGGTGAGCAGCCTTGGCGGCCTCATCATTGTCGCGGCCCAGGCGCTCAATGCTTTGCCAGAGCGCCTTTTTGGCGGTACGCTTGGCTTCCTCCATTTTACCGATGCTCAGATAAGCATTGGTAACCTGATTGAGGCAGGAAAAATAGTATTCCCATTGCTGAGCGCTTTCGTAGAGAGAAGCGGCTGTTTCCAACTCAAGGATGGCTCCCTCGACATCGCCGTTCAGCAATTGAGAAGCGGCCCTGTTCTGATACTGCGCCGCTTCCGGCAGGCCGGAAGGCTGACACCAGAGCATCCCGCTTCCGGAAAGTAGAAGTGCAAAAATAAAGTATGTCCTCATAGTAATGCTTGCTGGTTTCAGTTCATGGGACTGAAATAAGCATAGGGACTGTGGATACAAAATTGGAAGTCGGAAGTGTGAAGTCGGAAAGGATTGCCTTTCTCCTTCCGCGTCGGACTGTCCAAAGCCCAATTTGAAATAGCTCGCTTAAAGTTACACAATTTATACGTGGCTCAAGCAATTTTAAGAAGATCAGCCTCCGCTTACCGGGGGGATGATGACAACTTCATCCCCAGGATGGATTGCCTGCCTATCTTCCGCATATTCGGTATTGAGGGCAATTGCAAAGGATGCCAGCTTTTCAAAGGCCGGATAAGATCGGCATAAATGGGCCTTAAGCTGCCCAACTGTAGGTTCTCCCGGCATTTGTACCGAAAGATTCGTGGCGCCAAGTATATCCTTAGCGATGCCAAATGCGAGTATTTTTATATCCATATTGTAAAATTGGGATTGGTCATTTATACCAGAAACAGTCGGAAATACGGAAAAGTTATCAGCAAGCAGACACATTTTAACGAAATCTTAACAAAATTTTAACACCCCTTTTCTCTTTGTGCCGTCTCAAACAGTAAACCGATATTTATTCGGTTAGCTGGCCGGGAGAAAGCAATATAATTTCCCAATTGCACCAGCGCTTCCCGTTCGGTTTACTTCTTTTTTTGGGAGCCAAAATTTTTTAAGGCCTCCGGACGGTAACAATGTTTCATGGGATTCGTATAAATGGGTAGTACAGTTAAAAATCATTGACTTTTTTGGTAAAAGGGTATAGCTTTGCCCCAGATTTTTAACATGTACAACACACAACTGATTTTTAATCAGTTAGAGAAAAAGAGAGAATTAAACTGCCCTAGTAGTACTGCATTACCCTAATGGTAAGGCTACTTGCCTTGCTGATTTTAGTGAAATGCAAAATTAATTATGCGATGAAAATCCCATGGACAATTGTTGCCATGCTGGCAGCCAGCTGCCTGTTTGCAACAAACAAAAAAACGGCGTTTCCCCTCAACGCCAGCGCTAGCCTGGAATATTCCTGGCCGGCTAAAATGGACGGGGATATCAAAGATCGTCTGGCACAGCTCAAGATTCCTTTCGAAGCCAGATATGACAATCAGATAAGAGATATTATTAAGGACTACGTTACGAACGGCCTGCATGATACTGAAAACATGTTGGGGCGCACCTCTTTCTACTTTCCGATCTTTGAACATTATTTAAGCCTTTACGGGCTGCCTAAGGAGCTCAAGTATCTGCCTATCGTAGAGACTTCACTCGACCCAGTAGCCCGCTCTGGCGCTGGCGCTGCCGGCCTTTGGCAATTCATTCCGGCCACAGCCCGCGAGTATCGCCTGCGTATGAACGAGTACGTTGATGAGCGTTATGACCCCTACCGGTCAACGGAAGCCGCCGTGAAGATGCTCTCTGCCCTGCACAAGCAATTCAACGACTGGAGCCTGGTACTGGCCGCTTACAACTGCGGCCCGGGTAGAGTCAGAAGCGCCATGCGGGCAGCCGGATGCAATGATTTCTGGGAGCTGCGCGCTTATTTGCCGCAGGAAACTCAGGATTATGTTCCGCGCTTCATTGCAGCAGCGTACGTGGCCAATTTTTACAACCACCACGGCCTGCAACCACGTTTCCCGATGAATAACGCTGAGCAGGGCCGGGCAGTTAAGGTTTATGAGAGTATTACCTTTGGTGATATTGCTTTTGTAACCGGCGTAGATGAGCGGACCATCCGCAAATTCAACCCGGCCTACAAGAGAAGCATCATTCCCCAAAGCCAGCGAGGTAACTTCCTGCTGCTGCCAGCCCACGCCATGAGCAAATTACGGGAACACCTGCTGGCGCTAAAAGCAGGAGAATACATTGACCCGGTATTGCTTTACCCTAATTTCCTCAAATCCACCTATGTGGTAAAGCCAGGTGAAGACCTTTATGGCCTTGCCCGGAAATTCCATTGCACAGCTGATGAGATCATGCGTTGGAATGCATTGTCTACGCCTGAGATATTCGTTAATCAGGAACTATTGCTGTTCTTACCAGGCCAGGAATATGCTGCTAAGCCGTAACTCCAACTGAATCCTCTTAGGTGCTATCCTGAATCGTAAGCGCTCTGATTCAGGATAGCACCTGCTTTTACACGCCTGCAAGTATATTTTTTTTTATAATAAATCCACCGATTCTTCATTGTTACGCATTTAAGTGTAACATTTTACGCATTTACATTATTAGTAGATGTTCCCCACCCTCTACCTCCATTCCAAAAAATACCCTAAAAAGGTTAACAAAATGCCCTGAGCCTCGTAAAACAGTCTCAGTACCGGACATAAAAACTACTTAGCCCCGAACCGTTACTAAACTAAACCTCTGCTAAATACACTACCCATGAGAGCCCTTGCCTTGACCCTAACCTTTCTTCTCTCCCCCATACTGACGACGTATGCGAACCCGGATGAGGCGCGGATACAAAACGAAACTTCCTGGCCACAGCAAATATCTTACGATATCCCAATACGTTTGTTGCAAATGCCAGCCCCTTTTACCTTAGAATTTAACCCGGAAGTTGGGCGTCAAATCACGGATTATCTGCGACAGGGGCGGCGGGAAACCGAAAAGATGCTGGCCCGTACCGCCCTCTACTTCCCCATTTTCGAGCATTACCTGCAAAAATATCAGCTGCCCGACGAGTTGAAATATGTTCCCTTATTGGAGTCCCGGCTCCGGCCGGCTGCCGAGTCAGCTGCCGGTGCGGTTGGCCTTTGGCAGTTCATGCCCGCCACCGCAGAACACTATCGGCTTCACATCGATGAGTACGTCGATGAACGGATGAACCCCTATCAAGCTACCGAGGCAGCAGTGATCATGCTCTCCAGCCTGTACGACGAACTCGGTGACTGGTCGTTGGTATTGGCTGCTTACAATTGTGGCCCGGGCCGGGTTAGATCGGCGATACGCCGCACGGGCTGCCATAACTTCTGGGATATTCAATACTTGCTACCCCGGCAGACCCAGCGATACCTTCCGGCGCTGATCGCCACCATTTACGTTGCCCGCAACTACGGCCGGCATGGCTTACAGCCTAACTCCAAAAAACCACTTTACCAACCTTTCCAGGTTTTCAAGGTGCAGCACAGCCTCGACCTCAATGACATCGCCCGCCATTGCAAAGTCTCCCGGCGGCTGCTCTCCCGGCTCAACCCGGGCTTCCTCCAGGATTTCATTCCCTCCTCCGCCCGGGGCCGCTATCTCATCCTGCCAAAGGAGGTATTGGCGAATTTCCAGCAATATATCATCAAAGAGAGCCGGAGGTCCAGGGAAAGTTATGCCATTGCAGTGTTGGATTCCAGCCCCCCCCAATCCGGCTCCAACTGGCTGAATGTCAGCGAGTCAAAGACGGATATTTGACCCCGGCGCAGAAAAAGTCCGCAATCCGGACGGGGATTACCGGAAACTATGCCTAATATTGGGGCATCCCATCGGCCTATACACGATGGGCTAAAAGCCGGAAAATCCTGAACTATGGAAACCCTACTCGCCTATATTACCTGGGATGTATCTCCCGAAATCATAAAGATCGGCCCACTGACGCTGCGTTGGTACGGCCTGCTGTTCGCCCTGGGTTTCCTCCTGGGCCTGTATATTGTCCGTGCCATGTTCCGGGCGGAAAAGGAACCCGAGGAATGGCTGGACCAGATATTCATCTATATGGTCGTGGGAGCCGTAGTGGGCGCCCGCCTGGGCCATGTATTCTTTTACGATTGGGAATACTATTCCCAACACCTCTCTGATATCCCCGCTGTATGGAAGGGGGGGTTGGCCAGCCACGGAGGCGCCATCGGCATCATCATCGCCCTTTGGATCTTCTCGGCGCGCACTGCCAAGCGCTCCGTACTATGGATCCTGGACCGGGTAGTGGTGCCTACCGCCCTGGCGGGTTGCTTCATTCGCCTGGGCAACCTCATGAATTCAGAGATCGTAGGCACGCCTTCCGACGCCCCCTGGGCCTTCCTGTTTGTAAGAGCTTACCCTCCTGAACTGGCCGATGAAGCGCGCCATCCTGTTCAATTGTACGAATCCATCAGTTATCTGCTCACCTTTTTCCTGCTGTATTGGGCCTACTGGAAGACTTCCGCGAAGGAAAAACTGGGCCGCATGTTCGGGCTGTTCCTGGTGCTGGTCCTGGGCGTTATCCGCTTTGGGTTGGAGTACTTCAAGACCAGTCAGGGTGGCTTTGAAACGGAATTTGGCGATGCGCTCAGCACCGGGCAGTTACTGAGTATTCCCTTCTTTCTGGTGGGATTGTATTTTATTTTCCGGCCGGGGAAGGGAAAACCTAACCGAAAACCCGCAAAATCGAAAGGTCAAAAAACGTAGAATAAAAACGGAATATCCGTTTTTCACTCCTCCATTCCCTTCAGTAAGGCCAAATCGAGCCGCCACAACTCATACGTATCGATCAGGTACCACAGTTTCTGGTGGTACGTCTTGCTCGTGGCGTAGCCCGCCATTTTCAGGCCGGCGGCACAGGCGGCGTAGTAGGGCACGGTAGTCTGCCCCTTGAAGAACTCTCCGGGGGCGATGCCGGAGGCGCGCTGGAAAGTGCGGGCCGCCTCGGTAATATCGTGATCACTGCCTACGGGGAAGGCTGGCCAGATCCAGCTGTAGCAGCCCGTTTGGCCCGGGGTACAGGGGCGGGTGAGCAGTTGGGTGTGGCGGGAATAGCTGTCGGGAATAGAACGGTAGGATTCGAAGCGGTCATAGGAATGGTCATCATGGAAGTTAAAAACGCCGACAGCAGGGTCGACAAAATTGAAATCCTCATCGCGCAGCTCGTTATAGCGTTTGTCTTTTACCTTTTGCCGGGCATGGGCGCTCAGCCGGGCCTTGATGCCAAAATGATTGTTGGTCTTGACTGCCAGCCGGGACCGGCCGGCACTGGATTCCAGCAGGGCCTGCGCCAGTTTGATGCTCGCCGGCACCTTGTGGCGGTACATCTCCCAAAGGGCCGCTTCTTTATTGGCTTCAATGTAATCGATAAATTGCCGGGCGGCGCGTTTCCTGCCTTTGGAGAAGCCCGCTTTTTCCAGCTTGGCAAGAATGGCTTCCCCGTTCCAGGTAGAGCGAAGGCCGATCTTTTTAGGCGGCTCGTCCCCCTGCTGGCTAAAGATATCAGGGGACTCGTCGAGTTCATAAAACCGCTGCACCGCTTCCAGTGAGATGCCCCCCACCGCTTCCAGGCCGGTGCGATAGGTGTTGCTCAACTCATAGATGATGGGCAATTGCTGTCCTATTTCCTCCCATTTGTTCTGATAAAGGTACAGCCCCACCATGACCATGGCCAGCACGAACAGGCTGGTGAAGAAGCCTCGCGCCAGTTGAGAAGTAGCTTCGGTAGTGGAGTGAAATAGTCCCATCGCTGTTTCCTTAGATTTTCCAGATTTTGAAAATGGAAAATCTTAAAGTAAAGTTGTTAAAGATAAGATGCTCAAAAGAATTCCCAAATTTAAAAAAACAACATTTGTATGGTTAAGGCCGGCTTTCTGATTACAATATAAAGCTAAAAAGTATTACATTTACCCGCCCTAAATCATAATCTCCTATTAGCCTGACCCTTTTACTTGGAATCTGTTTGAGATATGTCATCCGCCAAAAGGCTGGAAGCATGGTTCAAAAGCTCCTGGTACTCCCTATTGCTGGTATTAATTTTCGGTTCTTTGACGAATTTCGTGAAATGGAGCCACCCGAAAGCCGGAAGCTCAGAACTTCCATAGCTAGTGCGAATTTGGTTATTCCGGCTTTCAACCGGCCAACGAAATTGATCAGGGAAGGTAATGATCAAGACGGCTTATTGTTTTACAATTAAAACGAGCCAATTCCCCTTTGTATGAAGAGCGTTTGGTTGCTACCCTTATTATGGCTACCCCTCTGTTGCCTGCCTGTTGGTATGCAGGCCCAGTCTGTGTTAATCCTGGAAGAATGCGGCACGTCTTACATCGACCCGCAGGATGAGCTCGGCAATACCCAACCTTCGCAGGACACCCTCTTGTATACTACTTACTTTAATGAAGATACGTTATTGCGGGCTTATTATATAGATATCAATGCCTTCGGTGGGCAGCAGGTTGACCGGGCCCGCGTTTTTGCCCTGATGCCGGATGGCAACCGAAAACAATTGGGTAGTATTTCCTTTGGCAACTGCATTGGTTGTGTAGATGGCTTTGCCCTGGTGGATAACGACTCACTGCTGGTGCAGGGTGTTAATGATGTCAATACGATGGAGCTGTGGCTACAATCACTGGGCCAGCCACCATACGCGCTGCCTGCCAATCTGCAGACCCTCAACGGCGTGGGCCGGCTGAGTGGCCAGTTGCCTTTTTGCGCAGAGGGCCTGGAAATAGAATTCGTCGTTTTTAGCAATCCCAATAGTACCTCCACCGAATTTTCCACTCACATTCATTGTCCGGAAGCAGTGCGTTCCTGCGTGATCAGTAAAGAAGTGAAAGTGGATTGCCAACAGGACAGCCTCTCTCTTCAGGCGATATTGCCACAGGACTGCTTTTCGGGCGCGGTACAGGTCGAATGGTCCAACGACAGCGGATGGAGCACCAATACGGCAACCGCTCAGCTGGCACTATCCGGCAATGAGGGAATGTATTACCTGCGCGTAGAAGACGATTGCTGTGTGTATCTCGACTCTGTGTTGGTCGAAAACCCGGATTTCGCCCAGGCCGGCGCCGATCAGCTAATCTGCCAGGGTACTGTCGCCAACCTTCAGGGAGGCGGGGGGGCCAGCCACTTCTGGGAAAGCCCTGATGGCATCACTACCGATGGCGCGCTGCTTAGTATTCCCGAAACGCAGGGCGCCGACAGCGGCCCTTATATCCTGCATGCATTCAATGAAGAAGGCTGTGAAGACACCGACACCCTGTTGCTGACGGTTAATGTACCGCCTGTTCCACGGATAATATTCTCAGAGGTTTGCCTGGGTGACACGCTTAGGCTGGCACTCTCCAATGACAGCCTTTTTAGCCAGACCACCTGGACAGGCGCCCAGGGAAACAACATACCAAATGGTATGTTGGTCAACTTTCAACCAGCCGACATAGGTAATTATACGCTTGAAGCAACCGACTCTCTAGGCTGCGAAATAGTGGAAAACTTTGATGTGGCCGGATATACCCCTTCGGATATAGAATCGGTGATCGAAGAAAGCTGTGACAGCACCCGGATCTATCTATTCCCTAATACCTACCAGTATGTATGGGAGACAAATCATCTGGGGCCTACCTTTGCCACCGCTACTGGTGGATCCTTCCGGGTATCCATTACTGATGGCCAGGGCTGTCTCATCGCACGGGCTTTTGACCTGCCCACCCCCGATGGGCCGGACGTAGAAGTGGAAGTAGAACAGCCGATTTGCCCCAATGACTACGGAGTTATCCGCTTTCTTCCCACCGATCCGGATCAACCGCTGATCTATTCCATTGATGGTGGGGAAACCTATGCTTTGTCACCAAGGTTTGACAAACTACTCCCGGGTGTTTATCCTCTGGCCATTCAGGATGGCCTGGGCTGTATCCGGGAGCAGAGCATAACGCTTCTTTCTCCGGATACGCTGGCCGTAAGCCTGGACTTGGAATATCTGGAAGTCCGGCCTAATACCCCCGTAAGCTTATCCGCGCAAGTGATCGGCGACGTACAGCAATACCAATGGTTGCCCCGGGAGATCGATACAGAAGGCCCGGTTACGAACTTCCTGGCACGGCAAGACATGGATGTCCGCATCATCGTAGAAGATGGCCGGGGATGCAAAGCCTCCGATGGTTTTCAGTTGACTATCGTACTAGGCGACATCTACGTCCCCAATGCTTTTTCTCCGGATGGTGATGGCCGCAACGACCGTTTTACCTTTTACAGCGACAATGGCTCCGGCGAAATCATCGAACACCTGCAGGTCTTCGATCGCTGGGGAGCACTGATTTACGAAGATGAAGGCCTTTTCCTGAACGATGAATCCACCGGCTGGGATGGGCGCTTCGGCGAAAAATTAATGAATCCTGGCGTATACACATATCACGGAATTGTACGCTTTGGGAATGGGGTAAAAAAATCATTCAAGGGCGATATATCGCTACTTCGATAAAAGACACAGGCATGATGAGAACGATATTTCTGTTTTTTTTACTGGCTCTTGTAACCCATAACACCCAGGCTCAGGCTTTCGAGGTAGGGGTTGAGGCCGTAACCGGCCCGGCGCGCACCACGTTCAAGGGCAGCCTGGCGGAGATCGCCGGTTTTTCGGAAATAGAGATCACAGAGGGCGTTGTAGATTCCGCGCTGGCGGATGCAGACATCGATGCACCGCGTTGGCTGAAGGAGCTTTTTCCCGGCATACGAATCGAAGTGGCCGGCGAGATCAATAAGCAGCTTACACGGAATGTGAAAAGCACCCGTTTTTTCGTTCGCTACCGCTTTTTTGGAGCCAGCTTCACTATTTCCGACCCACGCCTTACGGAAAAACCAGAAGCTAAAAAACTTAAAAACCAGATCAAATCGGTTCGCCTTTCACTCGCCGGTAAGGCAGAAGAGCTGGCAACGCACCTGGCGCAGCTGGCCCTGGAAGACGCCACCAAAACGGCGCCTTTCTTTTCTAATCGTTATGACCTGGAAGCCTACCTGCACCTGAAACGGCTCTTTATGCCGGGCCGGGTGCTATTGGAGTGGGGCAAAAACAGGAATGCCTCTCTCGATTTTGAAGTAACCCCCGGCATCCGGTTCACCGCCGACCCCTCGCCGGTGGTCGACCTGGGCAGTGTCCTGCTGATCAGTGAAAAACTGGACAGCTTGATGGAGGGCGGCATTCTGCGGCCGGTGGAAAATACGACTGACCAGATCGCAGAAGCCATACAAAATGTAGTTTTTGGAAAATTCAAAGACCCCAGGACGGTGCCTGCCATGGGGGGCTTTGTAAGAGCGGAGTTGCTGGCCAATTTTGGAGCGGGATTCTCTTTCATTCTGGGGGGAGACCTCAGTTTCAGCCGGCATACTTCGATCAACGGCACCCGGCCGATGTATTCCACTTATGCCTTTGCCGGCCTACGGTGGGGGATAGGTGTTGGAAAACGAAAATAATTCAATCAAGCAAATGCGTGCGCTGGCACGGTTATGGAAAACTTAAAAGAAGGGATCATGAACGGAAAAATTTACTCTTTGCTGCTTTTTACAGTCCTGTTGCTGGTTCAATCAGCGGCCGGCCAGACGGCCGATGATTACAGAAAAAAAGGGGGCGCTACCTACCTGATAACCCTGGATGACGCTCGCCTGGATATCGGTTTGCAGACCGTATCGGTTTTTGCCCTGGACGACAAGGCGCCTCTGGCCGCCAACCCCCATTACCGGGCCATGTGGAACCTGATCAAGTTGGGCGCTTCGCTGGAATCCCTTCTCCAGGGGGTGGACGAACCGATCAATGACCTGAATATGGATCGGCGGTTCGGACAAAACGGATATAATAAAACAGTGCTCGCCTTTTTTGTACGCTACGGCTTCGGCGAATCCTCCGATGTGGAAATGCAACGGCAGTTCTTCGAACTTGCGGTCAGTCCGGGTTATTTCAAACAGGGGCGAAACGGCATGAATCTCCACCTCGACTACCGATTTAACCTGGCCAATACACGTTATGGAGCGGGAGCCAATAGCATTGCCCGGGCCTTTGACTATGAAATATTCGTCGGCGCCCGGGCTGGTTTCGATTGGAGTTTCCAACGTTCGGAAGGAGAAGCAGGTTTTTTCTCCCATCTCAATGAAGAGATCAAACGCATCGCCGAGGAGAACGAATTTACCGTCGCCCAACTACTTATGCTGGAGCAACTGGCGGAAGACAGCAAGGTGCTGTTGCCGGAAGATGTCGGCGGCAGGTCCTTCCACCTGGGGCCCATCGCCGGCGCCCGCCTATCCAAAAAGATATTCACTAATGGGCAGGTATTTCTAAACAGCCAGTTTTTTTACGATGTGATGGATCTGGTAAATACCACCAAAGATGTGGAGAATATGCGCAGCCAGCACCACGTTTCTATCAGCCTGGGGCTCAGCCTGGCCATAGGAGGTGAAGGAAAGGGGATGGTAAGTTTTTATTGAGATTGCGAGTGTCGGGCCCAGTTAATCACACGGCCCGGCAGCCACGCCCGAGCGTGCCTGCCGGACAAACGGACACAGTAGGCCGGGCCGCCCTACCGTTCCCTTTCCCTTTGGCCCCTTTCCGTACAAACTGCGGCCCTGCTTTCCTTCCTTTAAGAATCTTTGTTATCTTAGTTGGTTTAAGTATTAAGACTATATTTATCATAAAAAATTATAACTCATGGAACACCACTACTCACGGACTCAAGGTGGAGGAACAGGTATGTTATTACGCCTTCTCGGTTTTATTTTTGCGATGATCCTCGTTATTGGTATGCTCGATAAGGCCGGCCTGAAAATCAGCCTGGAAGGCTCGGAGGGAAAGGATTCCAACCCACGCTACAACGAAGCCTCTTTAGGTGAAAATAATGCCGAAGAAGCGCAAGGGGCAGAGGTCATTCACATCGGCCCCAGTGAACCGGCTAAGAATTACCGGGAAGGATACCAGCCGGCCTCTTACGATGAATATTCCCGCCAGGCGCCGGCTCGCAGTGCTCAGGCGCCGGCTTCCGCCGAAAATTTCATAAGCCGCTTTGCCGAGACCGCCAACGTGCAGGCACTGAATAAAGGGGTGCCCGCCGGAATATCTCTTGCTCTTGGTATCGTCAAACTGAAGCAGGGAGAAAAAATCGACAATTGGGAAGCCTTTATGGACAAGGTGGTCATGCCTTTGGCCCGCATCAAGGAAAATGCTTACCGCGATGGCCTGCAGAGCTATTTCAAATACTCCGCCAACAGCGGCCGCTGGCTGGAAGGCCTAAGCCGGCAGGGCACTTATTCCTATAATGCCCTTCGCCAGGCCATGCAGGAGTACCGGCTGGACTACTACGACCAGCAGGTGCGCACCGCTCTCGTGGAAGGTACTAAGGTAGCTCCCGAAATGGACCGCCAGGCCAGTTACGTGGCCGATGAGGTTAGCTCCCATATCGTCAAACGACGGATCGCCAACGAGCAGGAAACACGAAACAATAGCAGCCGTACCGCTAAAGTAGAAGAGTGGGAAAATTACTACGATGAAGCGGTGGGCCGGGAAGTGGCCAAAGAAATTGCCAAACGCAAACTGAAAACCGGCAAATACCTCACCGATGAAGATATGGGGCGCCTGGTCGAAGAGGCCAATGTAGAAACCCAAAAAGTGCTTAAAAATAATTTATCTTTCCTGGGCCGGGATATCAATCGCAATCATCCCGATGCACCCGAAATGCTCGACATTACCAAGCCGGACAATGCACAGGCCCGTCAGGAACTGTACCAGAAGAAAGTGCGGGAACGCGAATACGCAGGTAATCAGTAAGGTTTGATCGGTTTTCGTAACAGATTATCCTCGTGGCGCCTGCTGCAAAGGATAATCTGTTACGGTACAACAACATAACTTTAACACAATCCTCACCAAATTCTGGCAACCTTTAGGTAACGAATATGATAAAAATATTATATTTGCGGTGCAACTTTGTATCCTGAATAATAAACGGCCTGAGCTAAACACCCTGTTTACAAGCGAAAAACCTGAAAAAGGCCGTTCGGTATAGCCCTTATACTTCCAAAGCAGAATATAAAAAAGTAAACCGCCGAATACGGCCACACACACCTACTTGAACTCCTCATTATCGATTCGTGTAGCAATAAAAACAAGCGCTACTACATTATAAGCATTATGAAGCAATTACTGACTATCCCGGTATTATGCCTTGCTTTGG
>JAGQXQ010000122.1 GCA_020436535.1 Phaeodactylibacter sp. | reverse complement strand
GTGTTCGCAAAGCCCGTTCGTCCGTCGGCGTGAGATGAAAATCAGAGATCGTTTTTTTAAAGACACAGAAAATTGAAATATCCCATGGAAAGATTCAAAATGCCGTGACACACGGACACACTGCTCTCTGACACACTGCTCTCTGATACACCGCAACACCAAACCACTGAAATACCAAAATACCGCAAGAACTATGAACGACCGCCTCAAACAACTCTACCAATCCGTCATCCTGAAGCATAGCAAAGAACCGGTTCATTTTGAAAAAAAGGAGCAGGCTACCTATATCCTGGAAGCCTATAACCCCCTCTGTGGCGACAAATTTCAGCTCTTCTTTGAAATAGAGGACGGAAAGATCAGCCAACTCAGCTTTCACGGCTACGGCTGCGCCATTTCCAAGGCCTCCGCCTCTGTACTGGTTAAAAAGCTCGAAGGCCGGCCGGTGGAGGAAGGGCTGGCACTATGCCGGCAATTTCTGGCCATGCTTCAGGCGGACAAGGAGGGCCCGGAGGACGTTGACGAAGAATTGGCCGCCTTTGCCGCTGCCCGGTCCTTTCCCGGGCGAATGAAGTGTGCGACATTGAGCTGGGAGGAAATGGAGGCTTTCTTAAAGGAGCGAGAGGGTTGAGGTTGCTTGCCCGGTAGCGGGACCCTGTACGCTCGTGCTACCGGGTAAACGTACGGGGAGGCTGGATCAAATTGCTTGGCCTTGAACCGTGATTTTTTTCTTAAATTGGGCCAATATTGAGAGGCAGATACCAGTTGAGAATGAAGTTGTCTAAAGTTTCGTGTTGAGGCTAATTGTAAGTGCTTGATTTCGAAGACGAAGCTCATTTTGAGTTTCGTACTTGGAAAGTACGGGGCGATAAATAGCTGAAGTATTCGGAATCAATGACTTGCAAGAAGGCCATCAGGATAACTTTAAACAACTTCAATATCTTTCAGCTTAAAAAAACCGAAATGAACGAACGAGCCATACAAGATGAGATCAGAAAGCTTATACCACAGCGGCCATCATTTAACCCTAAACTGCTCTTGCTACTATTAATTCCAATGGCAGTATTTATACTTTCTTGCGACTCTGGTGGGAGTAAATCCGATAGGAATCTACCACAAGAGGATACACTTGTGACAACCTCACCACCAAATAAGCAAGATACTACTGAAGGCTCATCGTCAAAGGAGCCAGATGCTGAAGACTCAGCACCAAATAAGCCAGCTGCTGAAGGCTCATCGTCAAATAAGCCAGCTGCTGAAGGCCCACCACAGCCAGTTGAAATTCGACAGAGTAAAGGGGTTAAAAGCAATACCCCTATAGAAGTCATTGACTTCAAAGGATTGAAAGAGGGGCAATTTTTAGTTGATCTTAACATGAAATCTCAATGTTATAATGTTGATGGGGATTTAGAAGCTATTGTAGATTTAGACGAAAAAAAAATCTATGTATCTAAATACCGGCATTTCTCGTCCACGTCAAAAAATGATCAGGATAAGGTAGAAGGGGACGGCACAAAGGAAATTAAATCCAAATCCGACGACTTTAGTAAAATAAAATTAGAACTAAAGGGAAATAAACTGGAATTAACCCAATTGTCCAATGCCTGTGGAAATTATAACCTTACCTTATTGCCCTCTTCCTGGGAACCCTTAGACGATTTGACAATTCATACTCGTAGATCAAAGTGGAAAGTGGTAGGTGATTCGATAACCGTATTTGACTTCCCGTCTTCAACTCAAAAATACTTCGTTCATGTTATTATGAAATCTGGATGTTACGGGGTTAATGGGAGTGTGATAGCAATTATTGACTTAAAGGAAGAAACCATTAAAACACTCAAATACCGGCATTTCGCGTCAAAAAATGATAATGATGAGGTAGAAGGTAACGGCACAAAGGAAATTAGCTCCAAATCCGACGCCTATAGCAAAATAAAATTAGAGCTATCTGGTAAGAAGCTCATCCTAACACAATCATCATCTGCTTGTGGTGGCATGCTAATGCTATTACCCTCTTTTGCAAGAGAATACACAGAGTAGCAAGGATGTGAAATATACAAAGAACCAATCAATCAGAGCTATCCTATAGAGATCAGGCAAAGTTGCTCGTCAAACTTTGTGATAAGGGCTATAACTCCATTAATATTTGTAACAACAAACGCACTCATTCAATGCCTAAAACCCCACCGGTAGCGCTTATTCTGTTTTCCAATGACCTGGATAGCTTCCTGCCCAACGTCGAGCGGGAGCGCAAAATGATCGAAGAGGCCCTGGAGGCCTACAACGATACCAACCGACTGAAGGTTATCGCCCGTTCTTCGGTAAGCATCGACGAGATCTTTCGTTTATTCAACCGCTACCAGGGGCGGATCTCCGTCTTCCACTTTGCCGGGCACGCCGGCGGGGCTGGCCTGCAACTCAACAAGGATTTTTCGGATACCGAGGCCGGCCATGCAGGCGGGCTGGCCGACCTGTTCCGCCGCGAAGTGGAAGACGGCATCCTGCAGCTGGTGTTCCTCAATGGCTGTTCGACCCTGCCCCAGCTGGAAGGCCTCAAGGCCGCCGGGGTACCCTCGGTGATCGCCACCCGCTGCCCCATCGAAGACGATAAGGCGCTGCACCTGGCCAACCAGTTCTACCGCACCCTGGCCGGGGCCGACCAGGCGCAGCCCTTCGAGCAGCCCGCCACCATCGGCCAGGCGTTCGATAGGGCGATGGCCTACCTGAAGACCGCCGGCGAAGTCAAAGTGGAAAAGAAAAACCGCGACTTCGTGCTGGAATTTCCGCAGGGCGGCGACTTCAGCCTCAACCAGGAACCCTGGACCTTATACGCCCAGAACGAAGATTGGGCCCTCTCCTACGAAGTAGCGGAGGAGAACAAACCCTTCAATGAATTTTTGACCCGGCAGCTCATCGAAGCGCTGCCGGCGTACAGCAAACCCGCCCAAAAATTCCTGGAAAAAGCCGATGCCATCCCGGATTGGGAATCGGTGGTGCGGGTGAGCGACAAGGCCAAGGACATCCTGGCCTACAGCTTTGTGGGGGTGCTGGGCATCCACCTGCGCAAATTATTCGCCATCGGCAAGGAGCCCAATTCCGAAGATAAACAACGGCGCTACCTGGCCAACACCATCCTGACCGCCCAGCGCACCCTCAAACTGCTGAGCTTTGCCCTGCTGTCGCAGCTCTGGGACCGGCAAAAGGGGCAGCCCGTCGCGCTGACGGAAGCCCAGTGCCAATCGCTGCGGGCCTTTTTCGAAGATGAATTCGGGCTGGACACTACCGGCAACCTCCAGCTGCTGACGGCCCTGATGCACATCTTCCGGGACCATCAGATCGAATGGCCGATGCCCGAACAGGAAAGCCTGCTGCCGCAATTGGAGGCGGAGAGCGGCTTGGTGGCTGCCTGTACCCGACTGAAAGAACTGAGGGTAGCCCTGGATAAAGCCCAGTTCACCCTGGCGGATTGCTTTGCGGCGGAGCGGCAACTCACCTACCTGCTGGAAAAGCTGGCCTTCCTGGCGGCCTACCGCATGGTGTCCATCAAGAACATCACCTACAATGAAATGCGCAATGCGCCGCCGCGCTACCTGCACAGCTATACCGTACTGGGCATCGACAGCAAACGCAACGTGAATACCGAACGAGTCAACTACGTGGACGCCCCCATCAGCACCCAGGCCGTGCTGCTGTTCAAGGGGCGTTACCAGCAGAGCATCAACCTGTTCCCCTTCCTGATCGACGTCAATGCGCTGACCGACGAGGTGGGCGCCAAAGTGTGTTTCTACAGCCACCAGGACCTGGCCGACGGCAGCCTCCACTACCAGTTTATGGAAGACAACAGCTACGAGAACATCGCCTACCAGAACACCTGGAATGAGGGAGACGATATGAACCAACTGATGCTCGACCCCAACTGCCGGCGCGCCTACAACCTGGATTCGGTATTCCTGCAGTTCCAGGAGGCGAAAAAGGTGCTGTTGGGGGCCGATGATGCGGAAGACTTCGACGTTATGGATGACGAAACGGATGATGTTGATTTTTGATTCCACCCCCTAGCCCCCGCCAGCGGGGGAAAATGCACCTTCAATCGGAGCAGATCTCCCCCGCTGGCGGGGGATTAAAGGGGGTGGATAAACACAGCCCCTAACCGACAAAGCCTGAAACTAAGCAACATGACCAAACGCTACCCCTTCAAATTCCTCGACGCCTACAATAGGGCGGACACCGACATCTTTTTCGGGCGCGACGAAGAGATAGAGGCCCTCTACCAGATGACCTTTCAGAGCGACATCCTGCTGGTGTACGGCGCCACCGGCACCGGCAAGACCAGCCTGGTCAACTGCGGGCTGGCCAGCCGCTTCCAGGCCCACGACTGGCTGGCGCTCCATATCCGCCGAGGCAATGACATCAATGCTGCTTTACAGCAAAAACTGGATGTGGCAACGGTGGGCGCGACGGCCGGCGCCAGCGGCCTGGACCTGTCCTGGCTGGACGAAGAGGAGGCCGCCGGCGAAGCGGAATCCCCCCTGAGCCGGCAATTGGCCGCCCTCTACCGCCAGTACTTCCGGCCGGTTTACCTGATCTTCGACCAGTTTGAAGAGCTGTACATCCTGGGCAGCAAGGCCGAGCAGGCGCAATTTATTCGGAATGCGCAGGAGATACAGTCCGTAGATCAGCCCGTCAAAATGATCTTCGTGATCCGGGAGGAGTACCTCGGCCACCTGTTTGAATTCGAGCGGGCGGTACCCCAATTGCTGCGCAAGAAGCTGCGGGTGGAGCCCATGAACCTCGACAAGGTCGGCCAGGTGGTACGCGGCGCGGCGGCCCTCGATCGCTCCAATATCCGCCTGGAGGCCGGGCAGGAGGCGGCCATCGTTGAGGGCATCTTTGAGAAGGTCCGGGGCGACGAGCAGACCCTGGCCATCCAACTGCCCTATCTGCAGGTATTTCTGGATAAGCTGTACCTGCAGGTGACGGGAGACGAAAGCCGGCGGGCCGAGGCCTTATTCACGGCCCGGGCCCTGGCGGAGATGGGCGACATCGGCGACGTGCTGCGCGACTTCCTGGACGAACAGGCGGTGCGCATCCAACAGTCTTTAAGGAGAAAACACCTCAACCTGCCGGAGGATGCCGTCTGGCAGATCCTCTCCCCCCTGGCTACCCTGGAAGGCACCAAAGAGCCCATGCTGGAAGAAACCCTGCAGCAGCGGCTGGCCCATCTGCCGGATGCCGCCGTCCGGGACTGTCTGCAAGCCCTGGACCAAAGCCGCATTTTGCGCTACGACGAGCAGGAGGGCCGCTACGAGGTGGCCCACGACAGCCTGGCCGCCCGCATCGCCGAGCACCGCAACGACAACGAGATTGCAGCGCTGGAGATCCGGCGGCTGATCACCAGCCAGATGGTCCTAAAGGCGGAGGACCGGTCTTTGTTTACGGAAAAGCAGTTGAACCTTATTGAGCCTTATTTGGATAAACTGGCGCTGGAGCCGGAAGCTTTACAGTTAGTTGAGGAAAGCCTGGCGGCTACTGCTCGCAGAAAGAGACGACGGAATATGGTCGTTATCGGTAGTGTGCTGGTAGCGGCGGCCGTGGTGGCCTTCTTATTTTATTCTAATAATTCCAAGGCAATAGACCTTGATAACGCTGCTGGTAATTTCCTGAAAGGTGCCGATGAAGATATCCTCAAACTGGATTACGAGGCGGCACTGGAAAAGATCGAAGCTGCAAACTCGCTGGGTGTAAAAAAAGAAGAAGTACGAAAAAGGTACCTCGAACTGGCATTCTGGTTTGGCGTATCTGGCAAGGTCCAGCAAGCAGAGTACATGCTGGATTCAGCCCAGTTGGTGAACGGTACAACTTTACTGAAGCTTCCCCCTGTCGACAATCTCACTCCCGCCGCTGATCGGGATAGTATAAGGAAAGCCATCAAAGTTTTGGATGCACCTTTTTTGGATACGCTTGAGGCACGCTACTACCCGGTAATGGAGAAGGTGAATGGGGATACCTTCCAGATGGGAACTGGCAAAAATGATGAAAAACTTCATCAAGCTTCAGTCAGCAACTTCCTCATCGCAAAATACGAAACCACCTGGTGGCAGTACGCCCTGTTCTGTAAGGTTACCGGTAAGGAATATGGACCTCTAGGTTTGGGAAAAAATGTAGACAACCCAGTGGAAAATGTAAGTTGGATGGATGCAGTGGAATACGCCAATTGGTTGAGCAAACAATTAGGGTATGAAGAAGCGATGACAGCGGATTCTGTAAACCTGAAATCGAATGGCTTCCGCCTGCCCACCGAAGCGGAATGGGAATTTGCCGCCCGGGGAGGGGGGCAAAAAGATACCTTCATTTACAGTGGGAGCAACAAAATAGATACGGTGGCCTGGTATAATGGAAATAGCGATAACCGAACGCACCCCGTTGGCAAAAAAGAGCCCAATACGCTCAAGATATATGACATGAGTGGAAATGTGCTGGAATGGTGTTGGGATTGGTACGGTGAATATCCGGATCCGGACAGCCTGTTAATGGATTATACAGGCCCTCGAGATGGTTCTTTCCGTGTACAGCGGGGCGGAGCCTGGGGACTTGAAGAGGACTTAGCACGTTGTACGAAACGTGGCAGCTTAAACCCGAACCAAGCGCTCGAGGCATGCGGTTTTCGCCTGGCCCGGTCTGCGAAATAACACATTTCGAAACGTCAGCGGCTGGCATTTCACCGGCTTTTGGAAGGGGCCTGAATAGCAATTTAGGCTACCGGGCTACCGTTCTAACGTTGGACAAAAGTCGGAAGTGGGAAGCCGGACACGAGCGAAGCGACTGACG
>JAGQXQ010000573.1:4629-7255 GCA_020436535.1 Phaeodactylibacter sp. | reverse complement strand
ACTCATACATCGAATGGATATACTTCCTGGCCAGGGGAAGGATCTGCACCCGGCTGCTGGAAACGTCGTCCGTCCACTTTACCGGGAGTTCAAAGATTCTGAGCCCCAGCCACTCTGCCGTCGTCAGCAATTCGGTGGAGAAAAACCAGCCGTCGTTTTGAGCGCCGGCCTGGTAGAGTTTCGGGTACACTTCCCTGCGCAGGAACTTGAAGCCACACATGCCATCCGAAAAACGAACGCCCAGATAAAGCTTCAAGAGTAAGTTGAATATCCGGGAGGCCACTTCCCTTTTAAACGGGCGGTTAATGACCTGGGCTTTTGGATGAAGACGGGAACCATAGACGATATCGAAGCCCTGATGGGCAAGGGCGTCATAGGCTTCCAGAAAGTGGGGGAGGCCGGTGGCCAGGTCGAGGTCCATATAGCCCACAATATCGGCCTGAGATTGCCCCCAGGAGGTCTTTAACGCCAGCCCAACCCCCTTTTCGGGAACTTTGACATAAGTGATTTCCGGCACTTCTTCAGAAAGAGCCCTGGCAATGTCCAGTGTCCGGTCGATAGAGCCATTGTCGGCGATAACGATCTGCCACTGGCCCGCTTCAGTGAAGTGCGCTCTAAGGAAGCGATGCAGTATCCTGACATTCTGTTCCAGAGTAACCTCTTCGTTCAGGACGGGTATGGTTATATCGAAAGTCATCATGATCTGCTTTATTTGGTTGCAAAGAGCTGGATGGTTAGGGTTATGGCCAGGTGGTTAATGGGCATTCGGGGAGGCCCTGCAGAATCGGCCAGCAAAACAAATAGCGGATTACCAATAAACGTTTCCGGCAGCCTGCCCACCGGCGAAGATAGTGGCTTTTTTGAAAAAATCGATGGCCGGGCCAATTGCGGAATTAACCAATTTTTTCCTTACTTTGTATATGGCAACACTGGCTTTGTCTATTTCCGGAAACTTTTAACTTTGTCCTGTCATCTTATCCCCAAGGGATCGGCTTATGAGTATGTGGAAAAATATCAAGTCTCTTTTCATTGTTGAAGCGGAAGAGGAGCCTCTGCAAGAAAAGGCTTCAGAGCCGAAAGCAGAACCTGCTGGCCGCAGGGAAGTTACTGCTACAGGCAAAGGCAATGTGACTGATAAATTTACCGAAGTGCTGTTGCGGGCTATGAGTAAGCATAATATCGAGGGTTTTGATTATCTCGAGTACAAAAAGTCGCTGAATTCCCTGAAGCAAATGTCTATGGATGAGCCAACGCGCTATCAATCGGCATTTGCCATGGCAGAGACGATGGGAACCACTCCGCAACACTTGATTCAAACTGCCCAGCATTACGTCGAAGTACTCCGAAAGGAGGAACAGAAATTTCAGGAAGCCCTGGCCAACCAGAAAAAGCTGCAGATTGAAAGCAAGGAGCAGGAAATCAACCAACTTGGCGAAACCATAAAGAGCAAGGTGGAAAAGATCCGCCAACTGACCCAGGAAATTGAAGCCCACCAAAAAGAAAAGGAGGAGCTGCATCGGGAATTCGATGCTGCGACGGCTAAGGTGGAAGCGACAAAACTGGATTTCATTGCCTCTTATCAGTCCCTGTCCAACCAAATCCAAAAGGATGTGGACAATATGAAGCAATACTTAAGCATTAAGTAAAATTACAAACTCTGAAAATGGACACATATCAAAAAGAATTCAAGCCGAAATCGTTTTGGCAGCGCCCGGAGGGGGTGACGGGAATGGTCTTTTTGGCCGGCATTGCCCTCGGCGCCGGATACCTGGTCGCCACTAATATCGGCTGGATCATCGGATTGGTTTCCAACACCATCTACCTGGCCATACTCCTGATCGTCCTGGCCGCCATCCTGTATATGGTGCTGGACCCCAAGATGCGCAACCTGGTGTGGTATGGCTATAAAAGCGTCATGCGTTGGGTTACCGGGCTTTTTGTTCAGTTGGACCCCATTGGTATCCTGAAGTCTTATATAGATAACCTCAAGGACAACCTGCGTAAGATGAACAAACAGATCAGCATGCTGCGGGGCCAGATGCACAAACTGCAGGAGATCATCTTCAATAATAAGAAGCAGATCGAAAGTAACCTCCAACTGGCCAGCAAGGCGAAAGCCAGCAATAAACAGGCCATCATGATCCTCAAGTCGCGCAAAGCAGGCCGCCTCAAGGAGTCCAACATGCGCCTGGAGGACCTTTACCAGAGAATGGAGGTGCTTTACCGGGTGCTAACCAAAATGTACGAGAACTCCCAAATCCTGATGGAAGACATCAAAGATCAGGTGGAAGTCAAAGAGCAGGAGCGCAAAGCAATCCACGCCAGCCATAGCGCCATGCGCTCGGCGATGAGCATCATGTCCGGCGACCCGGACCGGCGGGCTATGTTTGATTCGGCTATGGAAGCCATTGCCGATGACGTAGCCAGCAAGGTGGGCGAAATGGAGCGCTTTATGGACATGTCGGCCAACTTCATGGATTCGATTGACCTGAAGAACGGTATTTTTGAGGAGGAAGGCATGAAGATGCTGGAAAAGTGGGAAAAAGAGGGCGTTTCTCTCATCCTCGGCGAGGAGAAACAAAACCTGCTGCTCAAAGCCAGTAATGAAGAAGAAGTACTGGACCTG
>JAGQXQ010000573.1:636-4515 GCA_020436535.1 Phaeodactylibacter sp. | reverse complement strand
AAATCTGGAAAATCTTAATATAATATTCGGGCTTTTTTCCACGTTCTTGCCCGTATGAAGCAACGAACGATCCTCACTATTCTGTTTTTTCTACCTGTGCTGGCCTTCGCCCAATCCTACAATACCGCCCTGGGCATGCGCCTGGGCACTGATTATGGAGTCACCATCAAGCAACGAGTGGCGAAAACCACCAGCCTGGAAGCCATTATCCAATCGAGCCTTCAACGGGAAGAGGCGCAGATAACTTTACTGGCGGAGCAGCACTTCCCTTTAGTCTCCCGCCGCTTTAATGTATACGCCGGAGGAGGGCTGCATAAAGGCTGGGTTACCCGCGATGGAACAGAAGAAGATCCAATTTATAAAGACCCCTTTGGCCTCAGCCTGATCGCCGGAATTGAGGCCTCGCTGGGCCGTTTGAATGTATCCTACGATTTCAAACCGGCCATCAACCTGAGCGGAGGCAAGCATACCATTTACAGCCAAACCGGCGTGTCGCTGCGCTATGTCATCGTGAAACGGCCCTGGCTGAACGACCCCAAAGCAAAAAGAAAACGCCAAAGGGAACGCGAGCGCCGCCGCCGGAAAAAGAACGACGATGGCTTCAACTGGAAGTTCTGGGAAAACTGGTGAGGTTTACTGCACCGGTATGCTGTAATCTTCCGACAATATCTTTTCCATTCTCAGCGGCTGTCCCGGCGCCTGTGCATCCTGTAACAGCACGGCGGTGCCTTTATTTTCCAGAATGAACCTGCCATTGCCCAGGCTGGAGGTGAAATCCAGGGAGGATGGGCCGATTTCCAGGTTGGCGGCGGCATGAGGTTCCATGGAGGTCATCAGGATGTTTAGTTGGTTCACCGGAGGCAGGATGCCGTCCATCTGAAAATATTCAGCTCTCAGCGTATCCTCTTTCAGCCCGACGAACAGGATATGGGAGCCGGATTCCCGGCTTAGCGCATAGGTGCCCACCAGTTCATCTTTCCTTACGGGCATTTGGAGGTTGAACTGCCCGTTGGCAAAACTGCCGATTTTATTATAGTGATAGACATCGTCCTCCTGCCCTTCGTCTGCCCATCCCTGGTAGAAGCCAATGGTGGAATCTTCCTGAATGGCGTAGAAATAGTCGCCGGCGCCCGCCCACCAACCTCCAACCGCTTCCAGTGCTGTTTTGGGGATATCGTAATCTTCATAGGAAGCAGTAGGAATGGAGTCGCAGTTACTGATGTTGGCGAGTTTAACCTTATTTTGGTTGACTACAGCGTAGACTGCGCTTCGTGGAGCTGTTTCATCCTGGTTTATCAACTGGCATTGTAACTGGACGGTGAAACTTTGCTCCTCGGCTTCGTTGTCTGGGCCGTTCTGACAAGCGCTGAATAGCATAATGGCTAAAATAGCCGGGAAAGATTTTTTGATTGGTACTGGCATCATGATGTTGCGGTTTGCGCCAAAATAAGCCCTATAGTGGGTAAATGCAATTTTGGGGACAGGTGTAATACCAATTTTGAAATGCGAAGTTGGAAGTCAGAAGCGTCAAATGGCTGGTAGTCAAATGGTTAATGAATTTGAAGTACGATGTTTTATTTAAAAAACGGTGTAGGTTGAGTGTGCGTTTATGCACACGAAGTGTTCAGAAATGGACAGGATCAGGTTATTTGTTTTTCCGGGCCTTACTAATTTCCTGTCTATCAAACACTTGTGTATGTGGCATGTTTATTGGCAATTTAAAGGCAAATCACTCTGCCATGCTTCAAAACTATCTGAAAATTACCTTCCGCAGCCTCCTCCGCCACCGCACCTACACTGCCCTCAATGTAGGCGGTATGGGCATCGGATTGGCGACAGGGTTACTACTGCTGTTTTGGGTACAGCACGAAATTAGTTTTGACACCTTTCACGAAAATGCGCCGAATCTCTACCGGGTCAACGCCAACGTGGAGGGCTTTGATGTTTGGGAAAACACGCCGCAGCCGCTAGCTACCTTTGCCCGCCACAACCTGCCTGAAGTTGCGCTGGCGGCAAGGGTGAAGGAAATGAGGCGCATTGAGCTGTTCAAGATCGGCGAAAAACGTTTTTTTGAAAAGAACTATGGAGTGGTGGACAGCACCTTTTTTTTAGCCTTCGGCTTTAAAATGGTGGCTGGCGATGCCACCAAGCCATTTCAGGATGCAAAATCCATCGTTCTGTCGGAGCGTGCTGCCCAGCGTTTTTTCGGGCCGGAAAATCCCATTGGTAAGACCCTCGAATACAAAGGGATGGCCCTGAATGTCAGCGGCGTCATGGCGGATTTCCCGGAAAACTCCAGTTACCGCTTCGACTTTGTACTGAACAATTCCATCTTCCACCAGCGTTGCCTGGAAAACCCAACCAGCTGCTATCGCATGCCGGAAGAAAACTGGGGCAACTACGACTTCCACACCTGGCTCCTGCTCCAACCCGGCGCCAACCTGGAGGCTGTGGGCGAAAAATGCACGGAAGCCCTCTATCGCAACCATTCTGATTTGGAAGAGGGGAAAATCCGTTTCAGCCTGCAACCCCTGTCTACCCTTCATTTATATGAAGCCAATGGCTCGCCGGGGCAAATCAAATTGGTGAAAACCTTTTTCGCCATTGCTGTGCTCATTCTATTACTGGCAGCTATGAACTATGTTAATTTGGCGACGGCGCAGGCGACGCAACGGGTGAAGGAAGTCAGCGTCCGCAAAATTATCGGGGCGGAGCGGTGGCAATTGTTCGGACAATTCTGGACGGAAACAGCAGTGCTGCTCACTGGCTCGCTCGTTGTCGCGTTGCTGTTGATTGAAGCCGCCGCTCCGTTTTACAAAGCTCTGGCAGGCAAAACTTTCGGCATCAGCCTGTTAGACGCAGGGCTGTGGAAAGTCATCGGGCTGACTTTCACAATTGTATGGGCCATGACGGCGATTTACCCGGCGCTCCTGCTTTCTTCGTTTCGGCCGGCGCTGGCGCTCAAGGGAGCGTGGCTGCCCGGCGGCAAGGCGGGCTCACTGAGAAAAGGTTTGATTGTCATGCAGTTTGCAGTGTCGGCTGGGCTGCTGATTTGCGCCTTTGTCATGCGGCGGCAATTGCTGTTCATGCAGGAAAAAGACCTCGGCTTCGACGTGGAGCAGGTATTGGAGTTCCCCATCTGGGATTTTACCAAAAAGTATGATTTTGTCAAAGCAGAGGTAGAAAAAATGCCGGGCGCTCTTGCCGTTACGGCTTACAATGGTGGGGTCTTCACCGGCTGGAACAGTACCACCGACCTCGACTGGGACGGCAAGCCTGCCGGGTTGGAGTTTGTTATCAACCAATTGGGCGTAGCGCCCAATTTTCTCGATTTTTTCGAGATTCCGCTTGTAGAGGGTCAAGCTTTTGATCTGAATTTGACTGGGCAGAATCAG
Source organism: Phaeodactylibacter sp. (assembly GCA_020436535.1). GTDB lineage: Bacteria > Bacteroidota > Bacteroidia > Chitinophagales > Saprospiraceae > JACJXW01. The sequence continues at coordinate 1,120 of JAGQXQ010000573.1, read as the reverse complement.
ATTTTGCTCAATGAAACAGCAGTGAATAAAATGGGGTTGAAAAGCCCTGTCAGCGGGCAGTCCATTCGTTTCCACAATGAACCGGCCACCATCATCGGCGTCACCAAAGACGTTCACATGGCGTCCATGAAGGAAGCCATCGGGCCTAATATTTATTGTATCGACCCCGAGTACCTCGGCACGGTCTATGTCAAAACAACGGCCAGTCAGGCGCAGGATTTGGTCGCTGCCATCGGCAATTTTTGGAAGGCCAACCAACCTGATTTTCCCTTCAATTATGAATTTCTTGATCAACGGTACGCCCAATTGTATGAAAAAGATATGCAGGCAAGGAAACTGTTTGAGGCATTTAGTCTAGTTGCCTTGTTGATTTCCTGCCTCGGCCTGTTCGGTCTGGCAATGCACGCCGCCAAACGCCGCACGAAGGAAATTGGCATCCGTAAAGTGCTGGGAGCTTCGGTCCTCTCGGTGGCCGGGCTATTGA
>JAGQXQ010000573.1:0-467 GCA_020436535.1 Phaeodactylibacter sp. | reverse complement strand
GCTTCCAAAGCGTGAAGGCCGCGGTGGCCGACCCGGTAAAGGCGCTGCGCAGCGAGTAGAGCGGCAGTTGGGGAGGCCTACCTGTAATTGAGTGCTCGTTTTTTTTATACGGTTGCCCTACATCAGCAGCCCGGCTTATCGCCTCCCTCACTTCCTCCTCACCACCAGCCGCTCCACCCAACTGCCCTGCCCCGTCCGCACCTGCAAAAAATAAACCCCACCCGGTAACGTGCCCACCTCAAGTTCTATCTGCTGTTGCCATTGCCGATGCTGCCGCCACACCACCCGCCCGGTGGCGTCCAATAGCTGTAGGATGGCCTCCCGCCCCGGCGGCACGCCCGCCCAGGCCAGCGTGAACGGGCCGCTGGTGGGGTTGGGATAAAGGGAGAAATGCGTATCACCTGCCGCCACCTCCTCCTCGGCCGCCGTCACCATCGAACAAAGCGTATCCAGGCAGCCGTCAGCGG
>JAGQXQ010000572.1:876-4508 GCA_020436535.1 Phaeodactylibacter sp. | reverse complement strand
CCGGTTACCTGGCCGGCCTGACGGCTTCCTCCCTGGTTTCCCAATTCTTTGTCAAGAAAGGCCTGGCCAACCTCTGGGGATTGGCGAGCAAGCGCCAGGCCCTGGCCAAAGACAATTACGAATGGCTGATGATCATCACCTCCTACCTGATCGGCCTGGCGGTCATGATATCGGTCAATTACGGGATGCGGAAGCTGCGCAGCCAACGGATCGAGGAGGTGGAGTGAGGAGAGACTCCTTACAGGGATTGGTAACTATCCGCATTTCGCTTTTTGCTGTTCGCTATTTGTGGTACTTTGCCTTAAAGTAGGGCTGGAACTTTTTGATCCCCTCAAAAAAGAAAAACACTTCCCCCTGGATACCGTGCCGACGGTTGCAGGCGATAAAGCCATCCAGTAATTCCTCCGTGGGGTTATAATCATTGACCTGGAGTAGTACGCCCGGATAAAACCGGGCTTTGTCCGCCGGATGCAGCTGCTGCCCGAGGATTTTGTCCATCTCCCGCTCGTAGGCATCCAGTTCGTAACGGTACACCTGGGGGATAATGAGGTCCACCAGGCCCATATTCAGCCACTCCGGCCAGTTTTGCAGGTAATTTTCCTCGCTCCAGGGGTAAATACTAGGGGCCATAGAGATAACAACTCCGGGTTTTTCCTGCCTCACCGCCTGAACCAGGCCGGCGAGAAAAAGGCTGAGCTTACCCGAGCGCCATTTCACCCACTCGTAGTCTTTGTAATGAGCAGGCGGCTGTCGGCCGCTGTGCTCAGATTGATAGAGCTTTACTGTAAAGTCGTCGTATCCACCGTTGGAGGGAAGGGCCGGCAGGCGGTCGTCGCCCTGAATGCCATCGATATCGTAGTTTCGGACGACTTCCAGGACCAGCTCTTTAATAAAATCCTGCACCTCCGGATGAAAAGGGTTCATCCACTGGAAACCGTTCTTTTCGGTGATTCGGCCCTCCTGGCCACGCGACGCCCAGTGGGGGTGCTTTCGCAGGATTACCCCGCCGGTAGTGTCATTCATGGTGGCGGCAAAGCCGAATTCAAACCAGGCAAAGACCTTGATACCCTTCGCGTGGGCGGCATCAATGAGCTCCCGCAGCGGGTCCCTTCCCGCAAAGTCAGGATGGATGCCTTCCCCGGTGATGGATGCCAGCAGCGCACTCGGGTAGGTGGTGTAGGTATCGTTCCAGGTAACCACAAAAATAGTGTTGAACCCCAGCTCACTGCACAGATCGACGGCTTCTCGAATATGCTCCCGGGAGTACAAAGCATCGCTCGCTACATTGGTCAGCCATACGCCGCGAACAGCCGGGGTAGTGTTGGGCAACGGTGCTTTCTGAGCGACGGCAGAGGATATAGGGCCGGCAATCAACCCGACGGTGAGAAGGAACCAAAAGGAAAATCGGATCATATCATGTTATCTTTGATTCAATTTGGAGAAGTTACTGTTCTCTTCGACGGAAAAATTTCCTTTCCGAAGCAGGATTTCTGACCGGCCACTCTCCAGCCCGATGCATTTATGACTTTTCAGTAGCCCCTGCCTGGTTGTTCAGCGCCTGCCACACCTGGTACAAGGACCGCAGGGTGTGAAAGCAGCCTTTCCATTTTCCTCCTTTCAGGGGCAGCAGCACTTCGCCGCGGCGGTTCAGGTAGCCGAACCACTCCAGGTACTCGGGATCCCGAAAATGACGCCAGCAATAGTCATGAACACGTTCAAACCAGGCTTTGGCCTGTTCATTACCGGTATAGGCATAGGCCTTAGCCATACAGACGAGGGCCTCCATGTGCACCCACCAAAGCTTCTGGTCCCATTCGAGTTGCTGGGGTGGCTTCTGCTCGATGTCCATAAAGTAGAAGATGCCCCCGTAGTCCACGTCCCAACCATACTCGATGGTGCGCAGGGCGATGCCAATAGCTTTTTCCAGCAATTGGGGATCGTCGAGGCGTACGGCCAGGTCCATAATGAACCACATGGCCTCGATAGCGTGGCCGGGGTTGAGGAGGCGGCCCTCAAAGCAACTGATGAAACGCCCGTCGGCGCCTACATTTTCGCGTATGAGGCCGTGTTCTTCATCGTAAAAAACGTCCATCACTTCATGGACTACTTCCTGAATCAGCGGCGCTACCTGGCCGGAAGGCAGCAGGTGTTCCATCTCCAGAGACAGGTTGCAAAGAATCATCGGTAGAGAAAAATTCCGCAGGTTGCGGGTTCCGGGGTAGGTTTTATTGTACGGGCCTTTGGGGTTGTCCCGGCGGGCCAGTATGTTTTGAAAGGTATCGATAGCCAGGGCGGCATACTCCTCTTGGGGGTCGGCCTTGTATAAGGCGCCAAAGGCCAGGGCGGCAAAGCAGTCTGAAAAGATATTGTAGGGCTGCACCAGCGGCGCTCCTTTTTGGTTGGTGGAAAAGTACCAGTTGCCATCCGCGTCGCGGCCGTGTTGTTGCAGGAAGCGGGCGCCATGGCGGGCCATTTTCAGCCAATTGTCCTTTGGTTCTACCTTGTTGTACAGCATGGCAAAGGAAAAGACTTCCCGTGCCTGCAACCAGATAAACTTATCGGTGTCAAAGGGTTCTCCGTAACGGCCCAGACAGGTGAGGTAGCCTCCGTAGGTGTCGTCTTTGGAGTGCCGCTCCCAGAAAGGGACGATGCTTTCGAGTAATTCCTTTTTGTACAGTTCGCTATATTGTTTCATAGTGGCAGCGTATCTAAATATTCACGATAACGGTTGTACAAATGCCCGGCTTGTAAATAGGCAGACTGCGGGCTCATGAAATGTGAGAACTCGAAGGTGATGGCCTTGTCATAGCCGGCGGCCCGGGCGGCTTCAAGTTTGAGGCGCAGTTTCTCAAATTTGATGGGCAAAAACTTGATGGGCATATCCCGGTCGAAACTCTCGGCATTGGTCCAGCATTGCAATCCGTGTTTGTCGGCCAATTGCTTGTTCAGGGTAAAAAATGCGGGCAGTTCGTGGTAATCGATATGGCCATCCTGAAAAGCCACCGCATCTACGGCGCCCCGTATTCCATCAAAGATCTCATTCCACTCTTGTTCATGTTCACGCAGAGAAACCGCATTTTCTTTAGTCAGGGCCGGGCCGGCGGCTAAAACTGCCTTTTTACCATCGATCCAGGGCGAGATGAAGGTGGGCAGGCCACCGCTCAGGGCTTTGCAGTGCAGCCCCAGCGCCTGCATGGCCTCGATGGCGCCCTTTGTCTTTCTGCTGATTTCCATACTCAGATACCACCCCTTGAAAGCTGTATGGTGCCCATAGCGCCGCCATACTTCTTCGGTGACAAAGCGGTTGGCGTCGATCTCGGTTTGCATGTCGCCTGTATCCCAGTAGTGGCCACTGTCGTACAAGCCAAAGTAGAAGGCCATCCTGTGTTCAGCCGCCAGCTCGAGAAACAACTCCAGCAGGTCTACCGGAGGAGTATAGCAACCATAGGTACGCTGCAGATAAACCGAAGGGTAGGCCAGAAAACGGCGATAGCCGGCGCGGATGAGGATTACGGTATCGATCCCGATGGCCTTCATGTGCCCGAAGTCTCGGCGCCACTCTTCCCTACCCCAATTCTGGTGTGGAATATCGTGGGAGATCTCGTCGATGAATGTTCCGGTTATTTGCATGC